>CAZDTN010000225.1:0-2531 GCA_964508355.1 uncultured Sphingobacterium sp. | reverse complement strand
GAGCAAGAGTGATGTGCTGGCTGAGAACAAACTTTTTGCAACCCTTGATACCACTACACGTAAAATAGTTTTTGAAAACACGCCATTTCTTTTAAGTGATACTGTAGGATTCATTCGAAAATTGCCTCACCACTTGATTGAAAGTTTCAAGAGTACGTTGGATGAAGTAAAAGAAAGTGATATTCTATTGCATGTGGTGGATATATCTCATCCGCAATATGAAGATCAAATGAAGGTGGTGAACAATACGTTGAATGAATTGGGGTGCAGTGATAAGCCCATGATTACCGTCTTCAATAAAATGGATTTATATGAAGAACGAACTTTTGATGAATGGCTTGATCCAGAAGTAAGGGAAGGGCTGTTGGATGAATTGAAAAGGAGATGGCAGAACGAGACACAGTCGAGGTGCGTATTTGTATCCGCAACAGAAAGAAGAGAGATTGATAAACTCAGGATTAGTATATTGAATCAGGTTAGAGAAATGTACACCAAGCGTTATCCTTACAAGACCGGTTATCAGTCGTTCGACTATGAACAATAAGATTTATAATTGGCATTTCGTTGCTGCAGATATACAAAGCCTGGGCTTTGGAAATTTTCCCATTATAGAATTAGCAATTGCAGAAAAAACCATTTGCCTCGCTCTTTACAAAGAAACGCTTTTCGCCTTTCAATCTATTTGTCCGCATGCTGGCGCCAAGATGGTCAACGGCTATATTGATGCACAGGGCAATGCTGTTTGTCCGTTGCACAAGTACAAGTTCTCTCTAAAAAACGGGTACAACATAACTGGCGAAGGTTATAACATGCGCACCTATCCCATAGAAATCAGAGAAGAAGGAATTTTTGTCGGTTTTTTAGGATGAGTTTGTACATTAGTCGCATGAAGGATACAAAACTCACGACTGTCGACGCCTACATCAAAGCCATCCCGGCAGCAAACAGAAAAGCATTTGTGGAATTTCATCATTTAATCATTGCGAACATCCCAGGTGGTGAATCTTGTATGAGCTATGGAATGCCTGCGGTCAAGCTTCATGGTATCGTTGTTTATTATGCTTGTTGGGAAAAGCACATGGCCATTTATCCCATGCCTTCCGCCTTAAAAGAATTTGCCGGTCAGACCACTGCATTTGTCACCTCCAAATCAACTATTCAGTTTCCACATGGAAAGGCTATCCCCAAGAAATTGATCAAAGACATTGTGAAATTTCGCGTAGCCGAGAACAAGTTGAAAGCTGAGATGAAAAAGAAAAAGAGCAAATAATCAAGCAAGAAAAGAAAATCAACCACTCACGCTCGCATTTCCCTCATTTTTAAAATTTAAAGTTTTTTGAAATTAGTATTTGTTTTCTATTGAAAAACTTTTATTAATTTTACATGTTCAACATAATTGCGAGAAGAACATTACTGGAATATTGCGAGAAGCATAGAGATGCTTCTTCTGCATTACAATTATGGTACCATAAAATACAAAAATTGGATATCCATAATTTTAATGAATTAAAAAGTGAGTTCCCAACTGCAAGTATAATTAGCGATGATAGAGTGGTATTTAATATTTGTGGAAACAGGTATAGGTTGGTCGTCAGAGTTAGTTTTGAATTTAGAGCCATTCAAATAAAATGGTTTGGTAAACATGCTGAGTATAATCGGATTAATGTGGCAACCATAAAATTTAAGAAAAATGAAATTTAAGGTCATAAAAAATAAGAAGCAATACAATGAATACATGGCTATTGCAGATTCCCTTTTGTCAAAAAAAGTCAAGAAGAACAGTCCACAGGGAGAAGAGCTTGAATTGCTATTGGTTTTAATCAAACACTACGAGGATCAACATTACTCTATTGAATACCCAGACCCAATAGAACTAATTAAATTGAAAATGCTTGAAAAAGGAATTAGAAATAAGGATCTGGTTGGGAAGATTGGGAGTAAAGGATATATTTCTTCTATTTTAAATAAGAGAAAGCCTTTGACTTTGGAAACAGCTAAGATCTTCAAACAGGAATTGGAATTACCTTCGGATATCTTTTTTTGCTAAATACTTCTTGCATCTCTATAAATGGCGTAAACGATGTTCGTCCTGGTGGCTTCACCAAAATAAGCTACATCTTCTAATCCAAGATTTACTGCTCCTAATTTTTCCATCGCCTTTTGCGAGCGAATATTGTTAGCCCCCACATGAAAGATGATTTTGTCGACAAACTGAAAAGCATAATCCAGCATCAATTTCTTTACAACTGGATTTATACCTTGGCCCCAGCACTTTCTGGCATAAAATGTATACCCGATTTTTAGTTCCGATTTTTCAAGGACATACTCGTAGAAACGAGTACAACCAATAGCTTCACCATTTTTATTATCACGAATGATAAAGGCCCCGTTTGATTGTATTGCTCCTTTAAAAAAATTAGTAAATACATCCCTTTTATATCGATCAGGGTTGGGATGCTGTTCCCAGATGAGCGGATCAGAAGCCACTGCATATAGTTCTTCAAAATTGATTTCCTTTAAAGGATCCAACT
>CAZDTN010000224.1:0-2544 GCA_964508355.1 uncultured Sphingobacterium sp. | reverse complement strand
ACGAAAAATGCCCCATGAAGGGGCATTTGATTTTTTGGCGGAGAGAGAGGGATTCGAACCCCCGGACCTGTGACAGTCAACGGTTTTCAAGACCGCCGCATTCGACCGCTCTGCCATCTCTCCGCGGCAAAAGTAATTCAACAGATTTGATTAAAGAAAAAATCATCAAAAAAAACTAGAAACTCTTCTAAAAAGGGTTGATTAACTTTGCATTTCATGAAGGATCTTAAAAGCCTAAACCCTTATTTTTGGAAATACCGCTGGCGTTTATTCCTGGGTATCCTTTTTATTCTTATATCCAATTATTTTGGTGTTCTAGCTCCTCAAATGACAGGTTTCGTAGTAGATCAAGTCAGCCAAAAAATAAATCCATCAACTGTAAACGATAACCGTGTATTCTTTGATCCTTTGGTAAAGGTTTTTGTAGATATAGCCCAATCTTTGAATATCAGTTTTTCTCAATTGGTCATGTTAAGTGGACTAACACTACTGGGATTTGCTCTTTTAAGGGGTTTTTTCATGTTCCTGATGCGTCAAACCATCATTGTAATGAGCCGACACATAGAATTTGATCAAAAAAATGATGTCTATGCTCACTATCAGAAACTAGACACTCAATTCTACAAAGTCCACAGTACAGGTGATCTGATGAGTAGAATGGCTGAAGATGTTTCAAGGGTCAGAATGTATACTGGCCCAGCATTGATGTATCTGGTGAACCTGACCATTATGATTGTTCTTAGTCTTTTTTATATGTTTAAAAAAGACATAATGCTGTCTGTTTATGTTCTTTTACCGCTGCCTTTTCTGGCAGTTGCTATGTATTTCGTAAATGCATTGATCAATAAGAAAAGTGAACAAATTCAATCACAGTTAAGTGACCTCACAACGTTGGCACAGGAATCCTATTCAGGCATTCGTGTTATTAAATCTTACGCACAAGAAAAAGCTAACTTGAAGTTTTTTGATGAAAATGCTGAAGCATACAGGAAAAGTGGTTTGGCTTTATCTACCATGGAAGCAATTTATTATCCTGCCATTGGCTTGCTGATTGGATTGAGTACTTTAATCACCATTTATATTGGTAGTATTTATCAAATTGAACACAGAATAAGTGCAGGTACTATTGCTGAATTTGTGATCTATATCAATATGCTTACTTTTCCCGTTTCTGCCATTGGATGGGTAGCTACAAATATTCAACGTGCGGCCGCTTCTCAAAAAAGATTGAATGAGTTTCTTGATACAGTCCCGGCGCTCTCAACTGCAGCAGATCCTAAACATATTGAATCCATTGAAGAGCTGGTTTTTGATCAGGTCAATTTTATATATCCTCATACAGGTATTCATGCCATCAAAGACTTTTCTTTTCAAGTAAAAAAGGGAGAAAAAGTGGCTATTTTAGGTAAGACAGGATGCGGTAAATCGACTGTCGCTCAATTGGCCATCAGATTGTTTGATCCGTTAAACGGAAAAATAGCCATCAATGGAATTGAATTGAATCAAATAGATCTTGAAAATTTAAGATCTCAAATCAGTTATGTTCCTCAAGATGTTTTCCTCTTTAGTGATACCATCAAAAATAATATCAATTTTGGATCAGTTGATCAATCGATGGAAAATGCAGTTGGCGCTGCTGATAAAGCTGCCATTCGGACGGAAATTGAATCCTTGCCAAACGGTTTTGAGACTTGGGTAGGGGAAAGGGGAGTTACCTTATCAGGTGGACAAAAACAGCGTATATCGATAGCAAGAGCGCTTTCAAAACAAAACGAGCTGCTCATTTTTGACGACTGCCTAAGCGCAGTAGACGCAAAAACAGAACACCGAATCGCAGAAAATCTTAACCAATATTTGTCGAATAAGACAGCTATCATCATTACACACAGGATTTTTCCGAGCTTTAAATTCGACCAAATTCTTGTGATGGAAGATGGTAAAATCATTGAAAAAGGGACACATGATTCACTTTTGGCCCAAGATGGTGCCTATGCGGAACTACTACGAACCCAACAAATTGATCATTAAAGTTCCTTTTTCTCTATTTTTTTAGTAATAAAATTGGTCTGAAAAAAAACCTTGGAATTTTTTAACAATTCCAAAACAATCCTATCTTTATAAGGACCAACTAAAATTTAACCAAAACTTTTAACTGTGGCGTACGACAACAACGAAAAAAGAATGGACAGTGTTTACAGCAAAAGAATCAGAGCTGGAAAGAGAAGAACCTATTTCTTTGATGTGAGAACTACAAGAGGTAATGACTATTACTTGACCATCACAGAAAGCAGAAAAAGATTCAACGATGATGGTTATGATCGCCACAAAATATTTTTATACAAAGAAGACTTTAATAAATTTCTCAAAGCTCTTAATGAGGCAGTAGATCATGTCAAGACTGAGTTGATGCCTGATTTCGATTTTGATGCTTTTAATCACGAATATGATGAAGATGCTCCAGAAGGTGGAAGCAATTATGACGCTGCACCATCTGCTCCTGCTGCTACGGAAGCTCCTGAAGCTCCAGCTGCACCTTCAGCTCCA
>CAZDTN010000223.1:0-2577 GCA_964508355.1 uncultured Sphingobacterium sp. | reverse complement strand
TGCGAAACCATTGATTGTCAGGGCAAGAAACAGAATTCCGAATATCTTTTTCATGGTCTATTTTATGGTATCAAAAGTATTCTCAACGGGGTTAACGAAAGGTTAAGGTTGAGGTAGGCAAAGGTAATTGATTTAGGGGGAATGAAGCTTTATATAGTAGGGTTGATGTTAATAATTCAAATTTTTTGTAAATTCCTTTACACTTCTGCTCCCACACATTCATTTTTAAAAGTACGTTCATGAGACAAATACTTTTTTTTATGGCGGTTGTGTGCTGCCATTTTGCTACAGGTCAAGGGATTCTCAATAAGGTGAAGGCTAAAGCCCAGGAAAAAATTGACAATATCTCATTGAAGAAAAAAACAATCGCAGATAGTTCTAGTTCTTCGGAACCTAGTGAGAAAAAAGCAGAGGAAGCTGATACTACAGTAGCTCCAGCTACTAGAGAAGCTGAAATGACAGCATATCGGAAATTTGGATTCGTTCGAGGATCAAATATTATCTATGAATATGCATTTGAAGAAGTGGAGGTAGGAGATTATCCAAAGAGTTGGATGTCTGATGCCGGAGGTGAAGTGGTCACCTTAAGTAACTTGCCCGGAAAGTGGCTCAAGGGAAATGAGCTAGGAAATAATTTCGTTGATTACTTTAAAGAATTTCCTGCCAATTTTACTTTTGAATTTGATGTTGTTCAAAACATTAAATCTTCATCAGATTATAATGATCTAGTAATAACATTTGCTAGTACGCCAGATGAGCGTAATTTTTCAAAAACAATTCGTAAATCTGAAAGTTCAGGATTCAGTGTTGATATAGACTTATTTAAGCCCTGGTTAGAATATGAAAATTATTGGAGTCATGCTGACAGTATAAACTCAACATATATTGAGATCAGAAGTCCTAATCAGTATAATTTAGATCCATTTAATGTAACCAAGCAAAAACTACATGTTTCATTTGTTAGACAAGATACCAGACTTATTTGTTATTTAAATACTACAAGAGTTTTTGACATAAGGAATGCATTTGCAAAAAATACATTGCTAAATAATTTGAATTTCTTGATGCGGTCTAATGTCGAAGATCCCAATTCGGGTCTTTTCATTTCAAACCTAATTCTTGCTGAAACGGTGATGGATACTCGAAAGGACTTGTTTGTTGATGGTAAATATGTCACCAATTCAATTTTGTTTGAAACAAATTCTGATAAAATACAGCCTTCATCACTTTCTGCAGTCAATGTTGTAGCAGAGTATCTCAAAGCAAATCCATCCGTTAAATTAAAAGTTGTTGGACATACTGACGATGTAGGACAGGATGCAACAAATCTGGATTTATCCTCACGAAGAGCAAAGAGTGTTGTAAATGAGTTAGTTGATTATCACAAAATAGATCCATCCAGGTTATCTTCTGAGGGAATGGGAGAAGCCAAGCCAATTGGTGATAACAATACATTGGAAGGCAGGGCTAAAAACAGGAGAGTTGAATTTATAAAGCTTTAAATTTTGCAAATGAAAAAGAATAAAATTGCAATTCCTGTTATTCTTCTTTTTATTACCTGTTCTTTTGGAGTTTTATCAGCAATTGATTTATTCAAGGAAATAGGATTAGATCAGGAGGAAGTAAATTCATCGATTGATAACAATTTTACTTTTGCTGGTGTTTCTTTTTTGATTACTGAAGAAATGAGAAAGATGTCACCCGCAAAGAAAAGTGAAGTGCTAGCAGTCATGGGCGATTATATAAAAACCAGGGTTAAGAGTAAGGAATTTATGGAACATTATATGTCGACTCGAGAAGAAGGAAAGCCAACGCTGGAGATGCCTATAGAATCGATTGAGGATCCTCAAGAAAGAGCGCAAGCAGCAAAAGATTTTAAAAAATTTGTTACAGAATTCGAGACAGATTATCCTCCTACAATCAATGGTTTAATAGCAAGACGATTACAACAGTTTTTGACTTTAACTGAAGGCATTGATTTTAATACTAAGCTTATCAAAAGAGGAAAATTCTACTATTTTGAAGATCAAACATTAGAGGCAAAGCCTACTGAATGGAAATTAGTATTTCGCTATGGGAAGGATGTTATAGTTCCTGCAAGAAACTACGCCAAGCAATGGTTAGCCCAGCTACCTAAGTGATAATTGTTCTGAAAGTTAAATTAATTCTTGGAGTAATAATTTTCTTACTAGGAGGTAAGCGATGTAGCCAATGGGACTGTGTCGTTCCTTTCATCACGAGTAAGCTTCCATTATCTAATAATAACTCAACTTTTTCCTGAGTCTTTTTGTGTTTGAAAGCAAATTTTCTCACCGCACCAAAACTAACGGAGGCAATCGCTCCTTCTTTTTTCAACTCCTTTTCATTATCGGTATGCCAGCCCATACCTTCCCCTCCATTGTGATAGAGGTTAAGCAAACAAGAGTTATAGGTTTCGCCAGATGCTTTTTCAACTTTGTCTTTTATACCTTTTAAAGGATCATTCCAGTAGAGTGCTGTCTTTTTTACATGCGAGTAGGTGTAGTCGAATGGCTTTTCACCATACCAGGCCACTTTTCTTTTGGTGATGATTTTCTT
>CAZDTN010000222.1:0-2587 GCA_964508355.1 uncultured Sphingobacterium sp. | reverse complement strand
GCTGAAGATCGCGTATGTAAGGGATAAAAATTGCCGAGCTGTCGAGGTGATCCACTGGTATATCAAAATACCCCTGGATCTGGGGAGCATGCAAATCCATGGTAATGATCCTGTCGGCGCCAGCCGCTGTGAGGATATTGGCCACCATTTTAGAGCCAATAGCTACCCTGGGCTTGTCTTTTCTGTCCTGACGGGCATACCCATAATAAGGGATTACTGCAATGATTTTATAGGCAGAAGCCCTTTTGGCTGCATCGATCATTAACAGCAATTCCATGAGATTATCCCCTGGTGCAAACGTGCTTTGCACGAGGAAAACATAATCTCCTCGAATACTTTCGAGGAAAATGGGCTGGATTTCGCCGTCGCTGAACTTTTGAATACTGATTTTGCCAAGGGATCCGCCATAAGCGGTAGCAATCTTTTCGGCCAGGTATTGCGAACTGGTTCCAGAAAAGATTTTACAAGAGGGACCTACGCGTTGCATAATTTAAGATATGTGCGACGAAGATAACGAAAGTTGTGTTCGGGGAATTGAACGTTGATAAGTGATGAACATCTTTTGAAAAACTGTTGAAAAATGAACAAAACACAAATAAAAAACTGGAATCCAGATGACCGCCCAAGGGAGAAAATGAGGGCAAAAGGCCCCTTGGAATTGACAGACAGTGAACTGCTGGCTATTTTAATACAAAATGGCACCAAGAACCTGTCGGCCATGGAACTCGCCAAACAATTGCTTGAACGATGTACACATCAATTGGGTGCTCTTGCAAGATTATCGACCCGTGAACTCATGAAAACACACGGCATTGGTATGGCCAAGGCGGTAATCATACAGGCCGCACTTGAATTAGGCAGAAGACGTCAGGCAGCGGAACATTTACAAACTGAAACCATCACCAGCAGCAATGCAGTCGCCCGGTTCCTGCAAGCTAAACTTATGGACCTATCCCATGAGGTTTTTGCAGTCCTTTTTTTGAATCGCGCACACAAAATCAAACATTTTGAAATCATCAGTTCTGGTGGAATGACGGGAACAATTGCAGATCCACGTATCATTTTAAAAAAAGCGCTAGAGGAGGAAGCAGTAAGCATCATTCTTTGCCACAATCATCCGTCAGGCAACCTGAAACCATCCAAAGCAGATGAAGAAATCACATTTAAAATAAGGAATGCTGCAAAATTTTTTGACATCCAGGTATTGGATCATATTATTGTAAGTACTGAAGGTTATTTCAGTTTTGCAGATGATGGGATGATGTAGGTCATGATGCTGACCAAAGGCAGTTGCTTTCTCTTAATAATGCAAATATTTTGATTTAATTTAGACGCGCTAGATAAACTATCCATTTTACAAACACAATTATGCATAGCGTAAACATCAACTCACAAATTTTCATTGATAACAGAAAAAGATTCATTGCTGCCATGGAAAAGAACAGCATTGCTATCTTCAACAGCAATGATGAAATTCCCTCCAATGGTGATGCACTTTATCCATATAAACAAAATACTGATTTGTATTGGCTGACCGGTATCAGACAGGAAGACACCATGCTGGTTCTATTTCCTGATCATCCAGATAAAAAATACAGAGAAGTATTGGTGTTGGTAAGACCCAATGAACTGAAAGAAAAATGGGATGGTAAAAGACACCGCGCCAATGAAGCTACTGCATTATCGGGAATACAAACAATCGTTTGGCTAGATGTATTAGATGGTTTACTACAACCGATGATACATTTGGCGGATACTATTTATTTGAACACCAATGAAAACGACCGCAAGGCCAATTTACTGGCAGTAAGGGATTATCGCTATGCACAAGAAATGAAAGTGCGATATCCGCTTCACAATTACAAACGTGCTGCAAAAATCATGCGTGATCTTAGGGCTATTAAATCACCATTAGAAGTAGCAGTATTGCAACAAGCTATTGATATCACTGAAAAAACATTTAGAAGATTATTGAAGTTCATCAAACCAGGTGTTTGGGAAAATGAAATTGAAGCGGAAATTTATCATGAGTTCATGATGAATCGTTCAGCTGGACCAGCTTACACCTCAATTATTGCAGGCGGCGATAGAGCAAGGACCTTGCATTATATTGCCAATAACCAACAATGCAAAGATGGTGAATTGGTATTGATGGATTTTGGTGCAGAATATGGTGGATACTGTTCTGATTTAACGAGGACAGTCCCGGTAAACGGAAAATTCTCCAAACGCCAGAAAGAAGTATACAATGCTTGTCTGCATTTACACGACTATGCAAAAAGTTTATTGAAACCAGGTATCACGATCAATAAATACACCGATATGGTAGGCGATGAAGCTTCAAAAACATTTTTGAAAATTGGTTTAATAAGCAAAGCAGATGTAAAAAATGAAACGCAAGATAATAGGGCCTATCGCAAATACTTGTATCATGGTATATCACATCACTTGGGTATTGACGTACACGACCTTGGTACTAAAACTGAACCTATAAAACCAGGCATGGTATTTACCGTCGAGCCAGGCATTTATATTGAAGAAGAGCAAATGGGTGTTCGTATTGAAAACAACATTTGGATAACTAAAA
>CAZDTN010000221.1:0-2610 GCA_964508355.1 uncultured Sphingobacterium sp. | reverse complement strand
ATCAAAAAACTTTGATCTTATCAGATATGCATATTGGTAAAGCTGCACATTTTCGTAAATCTGGTATTGCCATTCCTCAACAGGTTTTTCAAGAAGATTTACACCGACTGTTCCAGCAAATTCATTTTTTTTCACCCAAGCATATTGTAGTTACGGGAGACTTATTTCACAGCGAAGCGAATTTAGAACATGATTGGTTTTCGAAATGGCGAAGTGAATTGAAGGGTATAGAGTTCACATTGGTTAAAGGGAATCATGAAATTTTGAGAAATGATGTATATGAAAACTTGGGAATCAAACTGGTTAGGCATGAACTGCATATACATCCATTTAATTTTTCTCATGAGTTGATTGAAAATGCTCAGGATGCTTATTCATTTGTGGGCCACACGCATCCCGGATTTAAATTGGCTGGTAGAGGAAAGCAATCGGCAGTACTTCCTTGTTTCTATTTTACTTCGAATTATTGTGTTTTGCCAGCATTTAGCAAGTTTACTGGTAAGCATTTAGTAGAATTGAATAAAGGAGATAAGGTGTATGGTATTGTTGGGAAAGGTATGACTGGTATGATTGTTGAAATTCTCGGTTAAAGCTGTTTGATCATCTTTTTTATCCTGTCTTCTAATTTTTCAGACGACATATTTTCTCTGAGTGAATCTACTTTAACCGGGAAACAAAACGGCGTGAGCTTTTCTGGTCGAGTAATTGTAATTTTATTCCGTTCAATTCTTTTTAACATGGCTCTTAGTCTGTGTTCTTCCATCTGGTCATTCATTACTTCCTGATATGCTTGACGCAATAAGATACTCTCTGGGTCATATTCAGTGAATACATTGAAAAGTAGTGATGCAGATGATTGTAAATGTTTTGCCTTCTTTTTTTCTCCTGGATTTCCTTGAAATACAAGTCCACCTATCACAGCAATATCCCTGAATTTTCTTTTTGCCATTTCGGTTGCATTCACACTTTTCTGTATGGTGGCAGTAAGGTTCTGACTAGAGAATAATTGTCTAATATTAGTTTCATTTACAGGTATCGGTTGATCGCTCAACAACTCAAAACTATAATCATTCATGGCAATGGAGAAACTAATGGGTTGGAGCTGACTAATTCTCCATGCGAGTATGGTAGCCATGGCTTCATTTACCAGTCGCCCTTCAAAAGTATGGGCAAACAAATGGTAGCCATCTTTACTTTCTATCAATTCAATTAATAGTTCATTTTCGTTGGGTACTCTTGATAAGGTAGCTTGTTTTTGAAACAGAGGTTCTAATGCTTCAAGGATGGGGTCTTTAATTGGCTGATTGCTTGCTTCTGTTAATTTTTTTCTCAATTGAGATCCTAGGTTTGCAGTCATAGACATTCTCCCTCCCATCCAGCTCGGTACAAGCGATTTTTTCGCACTGCTTTTTCGCACCATTACAGTCATGTCTTGAATAGCAACCAGCTCCAGGTTTTTGCCCGCCAATGAAAAAACATCACCAGGATTTAGTTTTGAAACAAACCATTCTTCAATAACGCCAATATAACCACCACTGGTCCATTTTACTTTCAACATTGCATCGCTTACAATTGTACCAATGTGCATGCGGTGGCGCATGGCCATTTTTCTACTTGCTATTCTATAAATATTTGCTTCATCAGGTTGCACTTTTTGGTATTCGTCATATTGCTGTAAAGCATTTCCTCCAGAGCAAATGAATTCCATAATCTTAAACCATTCATGGTCATCTATATCTTTGAAACAAAATGTGCTGGTGATTTCAGTCTTTATTTTTTTTTGATCAAATCCATCGCCAACAGCCAGTGTACAGAGGTATTGTATCAATACGTCATAACAAAGTACTTGTGGAATTTTTGCTTCTACTTTTTTTAGGTTGATAGCATCTTTAAGTGCAGCAACTTCTACTAGTTCTAATGAATGCGTAGGTAAAAAATAAATTTTACTTGTTTCACCTGGTGCGTGACCACTTCTTCCTGCACGTTGTAAAAATCTTGCAACACCTTTTGGTGAACCAACTTGTATCACTGTCGATACTGGTCTAAAATCTACACCTAAATCAAGACTGGCTGTACAAACAACAGCCTTTAATTTACCTTCATGCAATGCTTCTTCTACCCAGTTTCTTAATTCTCTGTCGATACTACCATGATGCAAAGCCAATGCACCAGCAAGTTCAGGAGCTATCGATAGTAATGTATGGTACCAGACTTCACTCATGCCTCTGGTATTGATGAAAATAAGAGTTGATCCACTTTCTTCAATTATTGGAATGAGTTTTTCAGCCAATTTTATACCTAAATGTCCTGCCCATGGATATTCTTCAATTTTGTCGGGAAAGATGGGAATGACTTCAATATTTTTATCCAGTGATGCTGAGATGATTACGCCAGTATATTGATTTGGAAAGTTGATCAATAGGGGAGAAAGCAAAACATCTTTGGCCTCTTCTAAATTCCCGATGGTTGCTGAAATGCCCCAGATCATTGGTGGTTTTGCTGTATTGCAATGAATGATTCTGCTGATGGCCAATTCAGTTTGTACTCCTCTTTTAGATCCAAGGAGTTCATGCCATTCATCGACTGCTATCAATTGTACTGTTGAAAAAA
>CAZDTN010000220.1:0-2650 GCA_964508355.1 uncultured Sphingobacterium sp. | reverse complement strand
CCTGGCTGGTGCTGCTGCTCTCGATCGGCAGCGTCGCGCTCTACGCCCGCCTGTGCCGGGCTCCGTGGGTGCTGACTCCGCGCGGGCCCCTGTCCTGGGGGGCGCTGCTGCTCAGCCTGCCGCTGCTGCTGACGGGAGCGGCCTTCATCGGTGGTCCCCCAGCGCTCACCACACTGGCGCAGACCCTGGTGGTGCTCGTGCTCGGGGTGCTGCTCGCCCTGGCCCTGGAACGGTGGCGCTGGAGCGAACGCATCGCGCTGCCCCAGCTGGATCGCCTGCCCGATCTGCTGGGAGGCCTGGGGATCGTCGGGGCCGGCCTGCTGGTGGCGATGCGCGAGGGCATCGGGCCTCTGCTCACGGTGGGGGCGGGCTGATGGGGTTTCTGCTCAGCTGCCTGCTGCGGCTCCTGCTCTGGGGCCTGCTGACGGCCGACACCAGTGCCACGAACCTGCTGATCGGCCTGGCGCTGGCGGTGCTGCTGCCCCATGCGAGGGGACCGCGCCAGCCGCTCGGCCCCCTGGTGCGGGCGCTGGGGCGGGCTCTGATGGCGATCCCAGTGTCCTACGGCGAGGCGCTGGCCCTGATCCGCGGCGGCGGCGAGGACGAGGAGCGATGGCTGCTGCAACCGGCCAGCCCGCCGAGCCAGCGGCTGGTGATCTTCCTGGAGGTGCTGGCGATCACCCTCACCCCGTTCACGCTCGTGCTCGGCCTCAGCCGGATCGAGGGCCGACCCGTCTACCGCATCCATCAGCTGCGCCCGGGGCGGCAGCGCAGCCAACTCACCGGACCATCGCAGGAGTGAATCGATGACCGTTCTGATCTGGGGAATGCTGCTGGCGCTGCTGATTCCGATCGCCGTGGTGTGCAGGCCCTGCAGCGTCTGGGACCGGATGGCCGCCTTCAGCAGCATCGCCTCCAAGGTGGCGCTGATCATGATGGTGGTGGGCGTCGTGCGCGGCGACTGGATGCTGGGGCTGGTGGGGGCGATCAGCCTCAGTGCCGGCAATTCGGGCATGTTGCTGCTCGCCAACCTCCTGCGCGAGGTGGAGCGATGAGCGCGCTGCTTCAGGCCGTTCAGCCCCTCGCCGGCACCGTCAGCCTGCTGCTGCTCGGGGCAGGCCTGCTGCTCTGGTTCTGGGGAACCTGGCCGCTGCTGGAGGCCGGCAGCTATCTGGCGAAGCTGCACAAGCTGTCGGTGGCCGACACACTCGGCTCGACCCTGATGCTGCTCGGCCTGCTGCTGCGCATCCCCGGCCAGTGGCCCCTGCTCTGCCTGGCGCTGCTTGGCCTGCTGGTGTGGAACACGATCTTCGGCTACGTGCTGGCGCGCTGTTCGCTCCCTTCCCAGCCGCAGGAGCCCCACCGACTGCCCTCCCCGACTCTTCGTCCATGAACGAGCTGGTCCTGAATCCCGCGCTCAGCCTCGGGGGCGAGCTCGATCTGCTGCTGCCGATCACCGCCCTGCTGCCACTGACGGCGGTGCTGCTGGTGAGCCAGAGCAATCCGTACCAGACCCTGGTGCTGCGCGGCATCCTCGGCTCGGTGGCGACCCTGGTGTATTCCCTGCTCGGAGCACCCGATGTGGCGATCACCGAGGCCCTGGTCGGCACCCTGCTCTCGACGACGCTCTATGCCGTGGCGCTGCGCTCCTCGATGGCGCTACGCCTGGAGGACCGACGCAGCGGCCGTGATCCGCAGCTGGAGGAACGGCTGATCGCCTGGATCAACCCGCTGCATCTGCGCCTGCGTCTCGTTGAGCCGGGTGTCGATCCCGACCGCTGCCATGGCTGGCTGGAGGATGGTCAGCGGCTGGTGCTGCACCAGCGGCCACTGCTCGAGCGCCTGCGGCAGCACCCCGGCTACGGCAGCTGGTGTGAGAGCGGCGGCGCCCTGTTGCTGGTCGCGGGAGGGGAGCGATGACCTGGCTCTACCTGCTGGCGGCCATCGTTCTGTTCGGGGCGCCCCTGACCAGCCCGCTCCCGAGCGACGCAGCCGTGGCGGAACTGATCCGCGCCCTGGCGCTGCAGACACAGGTCCCCAATCTGGTCTCCGGCGTGATCCTGCACACGCGCCTGTTCGACACGGTGGCTGAGGTGGTGGTGTTCACCCTGGCGGCGATCGGCGTCAAGCTGGTGCTGACGGGGCAACCGGCGCGTCAGCGGATCCGCGGCCTTGAGGACCCGCCCTCCCAGGTGCTCTGCGAGCTGGGTTCCACGATCGCGGCCCTGGTGGCGGCGGAGCTGGCCCTGCGCGGCCATCTCAGCCCGGGCGGCGGCTTCGCGGCGGGCGTGGCGGGCGGCACGGCGATCGGGCTGCAGCTGATCAGCGGCGGCGCCGAGCGCAGTGAACGGCTGTTCGTGCGCTACCGCGCCGACCTGCTGGAGAAGGCCGCAGTGTTCGGCTTTCTGGTAGTGGCCCTGCTGGCGCTGCTGGGCATCACACCGGCGACAGGGCGGTTCGGAGAGCTCCTGAGCGGCGGCTGGATCCCGCTGCTCAACATCCTGGTGGCCCTGAAGGTGACGCTCGGCTCCTGGTCGATGGTGCAGCGGATGGTGCGCCACTGCGGCCTGCTGTGAGGCAGCCGATCCAGCCAGGTTCGCGGAGGCACCCGACCCAACAGCGCCGAATACTCCCTATGGTTCGGCGCCAA
>CAZDTN010000219.1:0-2663 GCA_964508355.1 uncultured Sphingobacterium sp. | reverse complement strand
TACCTAAGCACCGGATATCTTATTTTCAACAAGCGCAATACTGCTTATACCAAAGGAGTTTTTTCATGGGGTACGACTGGTCCATCATCTGGTGCAAGATTAATGCAACAAGAACTCCATAAACTCATAGATGACAGAACACCTAATGGGTGGTCGACGCAAATAGATCTAGGAACTTTTATGCAAATACATGTTGAACATACGCGTTCATTACTCAACCAAAGATTACTAAAAATTAATAACACAACACAAGTAGAACTGGGAAGTATATTCAATAGCATATCAGTTGCAGTCGAATTTAAAATGGACCACACAAAAGATCCGTTTATAACATTCTTCAATAAGCGGTTAAACCCAAATCAAAAATTTGACATCTGTCTATGGACAAAACCAAAACTAACTTATGTGATGGATAACCGACTATTAGCAACCAATCCAAATCCCTTTGGCATAAACTCTAGAACTATCAATAAACTTTTATACCAATTAAGCGTTGGTATCAGTATTCAGCTTAAAAAGCTGTCTATTTCTTTGATACAACACCAAAATACTTCCGAATTCAAAACTGCATCCCCTCATGCTTTTGGAGAAATATCCATTCAGCTGAACATATAAACAAAGAATCTGTTATCCTTTGTTAACTTTGCACCCGCATGAAAGCAAATACTGTATTATACCAAAAAGCTGCTTCATTTATAAAACAGGTTTACAATGAACTTGAAATAGATGGATTAGAGCAGCGACTAATAAAAATACAGGATGAAATTGAATCCACAGGAACCTACACACAAACTTTCCAGGAACTAGAACATGGTGCTCGAATGGCATGGAGAAACAGCAACAGATGTATAGGTCGACTTTACTGGAAATCTCTCGTACTCAATGACAAAAGAAATGTTAGTACCGTTGATGAAGTTTTTGATGCACTAGAAGGACATTTAAGTAAAGCGACAAATAACGGCAAAATTTTACCACTTATCACTGTTTTCCCTCCACAGCATCCTAACGGAAATATTCCTTTTCGTATTTGGAACAAAAACTTAATTAGGTATGCTGCACATGAACAGATAGATGGATCAATACTAGGAGATCCAGATCAACTTACATTTACACAACTTTGTAAAGCTTGGGGATGGAAAAGTAATAATGCTGCATTCGATTTACTACCTATTGTTATACAAGAAAATGGAAAAGAACCCAAATGGCGTTCAATAAACCCGGCACTCATTCTTGAGGTTGATTTGGAACATCCAGAATACCAATGGTTTGGCGATTTACAACTAAAATGGCATGCTGTTCCCCTCATATCTGATATGTTGCTCGAAGTTGGTGGTATTCAATATCCAGCAGCTCCTTTTAATGGATGGTACATGGTAACCGAAATAGGATCCAGAAACTTAGGCGATGAAAAACGCTATAATCAATTGCCAATCATTGCGAGTAATTTGGGATGGATAAATCAAATCCATTCTGGAAAGACAAAGCCATGGTTATTTTAAATGAAGCAGTGTTTTACTCGTTTCAAAAAGCAGGCGTTACACTAGCAGATCACCATGCGGCATCTGAACAATTCATAAAGTTCATCAGAAATGAAGAAGCAGAAGGAAGGACTGTTAAAGCTGATTGGAGCTGGATTGTACCACCACTATCAGGATCTGCATTAAAAGTTTTTCACCAGGAATACAGTAATGAAGTAATTAGTCCTAACTTTTATTATAACCACAACGCATGGACATCCTCTCCACAGAAAAGCATGTGCCCTTTTCACAAAGACACACTATAAGCACAACTTCAAGAATGAATTATTAAATAATACAAAGGCATCCCTATCGTGATGTTAAATGGGAAAGTCACTCCAAGCGCCATAGGTATATATAAACCTGGATCAGACTTCGGCGCTGCTAATCTCATTGCTGCTGGAACGGCAATATAAGATGCACTAGCTGCCAAAATGGAAAATATAAAACGATTACCTATGTCTAAAGTGATATAACTGCTTGTATATGCAACAATGCATCCATTAAGCAAGGGCACAAAAATCGCAAACAGAAAAACAAATAACCCATGTTGCCTGAAAGTAGAAAACCTTTTTGCCGTAATCATGCCCATTTCGAGTAAAAAGATTGCGAGAAACCCTTTAAAAATATCATTCGTGAATGGCTTAATACCCTCAGCTTGTCTTGAATCAGAAATTATGCCAATCAATAAACTACCCATAATCATCAGTACGCTCCCATTTGATATAGCATGTTTCAGGATGTTCTTAAAACTCACATCACTTTCATGTTCCTTTTCAAATTTCTTAATCAAAATGAATCCCATAATTATTGCAGGGAACTCCATCAATGCCATTACCGCAATCATGTGCCCTCCAAAATGAACAGACTGCATTTCCAAAAAAGTAGCAGCTGATACAAATGTTACAGCACTGACTGATCCATAAGATGCAGCTATTGCGCCAGCATTACTTGCACCAACTCTTGTTTTTAAAATGAAAAATGTATAAAAGGGGATAACTGTAGCCAACAACGCTCCAAAAACCAGTGAATACCAAATCTCAGAAGTTAGTTCACTATGCTGCAATTCTTGTCCTCCTTTGAATCCAATAGAAAACAAAAGATATAAGGAGATGAATTTTATGGATGGTGCAGGAATTTCTAAAT
>CAZDTN010000218.1:0-2677 GCA_964508355.1 uncultured Sphingobacterium sp. | reverse complement strand
GCTTCAATTGACTTGACAACATTTAGAAAAATTCCTTGGGAAAATAATATTCCTTTTTTTCTCGCAGAATTGAACGATCATCAAAAAAATCCATCCCAAGTTTGTCCACGTCAGTTGCTTAAAAAAGTAGTAAACCAAGCAGAACAAATGGGGTTCACGCCATTTATGTCGCAAGAATTTGAATGGTTCAATTTTGCAGAAACACCACAAACAGCTAACGAAAAGCAATTTAAAAATTTACAACCATTAACGCCAGGTATGTTTGGCTACTCTATTTTAAGGACTGGCTTAAACAATCCATTTTTCACCGATTTATTTGATCTACTTACTCAGTTCAACATTCCCATCGAAGGTTTACATACTGAAACTGGTCCTGGTACCTATGAAGCTGCCATCGCCCATTCAAAAGCTCTTGAAGCAGGAGATCGTGCGGTCCTTTTTAAAACCAGCGTAAAAGAAATCGCATATAAACATAAGATCATGGCAACTTTTATGGCTAAGATCAATGAAAACTTACCGGGATGCGGAGGTCATGTACACCAAAGTTTGTGGGATAAAGCCGCTAAGAAAAATCTTTTCTACGACGATAAAGATAAACAGAAGCTTAGCGAAACTGCCAAAAGCTATTTAGCAGGACAATTGCATTGTCTTCCTTATATATTACCCATGTTCGCACCAACCGTCAATAGTTACAAACGCTTAGTTGAAGGTGCTTGGGCTCCTACTACCCTGACTTGGGGTGTGGACAACAGAACTGTCGCTTTGCGCGTCTTAAATGGAAGTAGCAACTCCTGCAGAATTGAAACAAGAGTGATTGGTGCTGATGTCAATCCTTATTTAGCCATTGCTGCATCATTAGCAGCAGGACTCTACGGCATCAAAAAGAAAATGAAATTAAAGCAACCTGGAATTGTTGGCAATGGTTACCATGAGAAAGGCTATGGTACAATTTCCTATACCTTGATTGATGCGACAAATCAAATGAAATCCTCTTCAATTGCCAAAGAATTATTTGGCGAGACTTTTACCAATCATTTCGTGCAAAGCAGAGAATGGGAATGGCGCCAACATTTAAAGGCAGTGACCGACTGGGAATACAAACGTTATTTTGAAATCATTTAATGCTAAACAATGAGCACAATATTGCAATATAACTTTCCAACGACCATCAGGTTTGGTGCTGGAGCTGTAAATGAACTTGGAGATTATCTCAAAAAAAATAATTTGAGCTCCCCATTGATTGTTACAGATCCTGTTGTAGCAACACTTGAATTTTTTAAAAAAATAACACAAGACCTTAATAACAAAAATATTATTGTTACAGTTTTTTCTGACATCCATAAAAACCCAGTCAAATCAGATGTTTACTTGGGCACAGAAGTATATGACGCAGCAAAAAATGATTGCATCATTGGCATTGGAGGTGGAGCTGCAATCGATGTAGCAAGAGCGATAGTCTTGCGTGTAAACCACAGAGAAGATTTATTTAAATATGATGATCTAATTGGAGGTGATGTTTATGTCACCAACGATGTACCTCATTTTATCACCATACCAACCACCGCTGGAACGGGTAGCGAAGTTGGAAGAAGTGCCATCATTGCAGATGACATCACCCACCAGAAAAAAATTTTGTTTTCACCCAAGCTGCTGGCTAAAATTATTTTTGCAGACCCAGAGTTAACCATGGAATTACCTGCAGCAGTTACAGCAGCAACAGGGATGGACGCCTTAACACACAACATGGAGGCTTTTATCGCTAAAATGAACCATCCTCTTTGTGAAGGCATAGCGCTTGAAGCAATTTCGCTAATTCATCAATCTATTTTGAAGGCCGTCAACAAACCTGATCTCAATTCAAGATCAAATATGATGATTGCTTCCTTAATGGGCGCCGTAGCTTTTCAAAAGGGACTAGGCGTTGTCCATTCACTCGCCCATCCATTATCATCCTTACTCGATACACATCATGGTCTAGCGAATGCAGTCAACCTACCCTATGGCATGGAATTCAATATTGAAGGATGTGAAGATAAATTCAGAAGAATGGCAAGAACTATGGAACTAAAGGATGAGCATGGCATGGGTGTAGTCAATTATCTTTTTGAACTAAATAGCAAGATCAATATTCCACACAAATTGAGCAATATTGGCGTAAAAGAAGAACACCTCAACACCTTAGCAGATCTGGCAATTGCAGATTTTGCACATCCAAATAATCCAAAGCCTGTAAGCAGAATCGATTTTTACAACCTTTATTCAAAAGCATTGTAACGTTGAAAATGAGTAATTCGAAAATGAATATCATAAATCCATCAACTGAAGAAATAATCACGACTGTTGAAACTGATAATCTTGAAACTGTTTCAAAAAAATTAAAGGATTTACAAGAAGGTCAATCTTCATGGAAGCAAACATTATTAAGCGAGAGGTTATCAATCATAAAACGATACCATACTTTACTTGAAAGAGACATTGAACTTTTAGCCACTACCCTAACTGAGGAAGTTGGCAAGCCCTTGCAACAATCAAGAAATGAAGTGAATGGCTCCAGATCCAGAATTGAATGGATGATGGCAAATGCTTCAACCTACTTGTCGGATGAAACCATGTCAGTTTCTGAAAACATGCAAGAGATAATCAAGTACGAACCGCTTGGTGTGATTTGTAATATTTC
>CAZDTN010000217.1:0-2718 GCA_964508355.1 uncultured Sphingobacterium sp. | reverse complement strand
TGCGTTTTTTCTTTACCTATCTAACATCTTGGCTCGGACATAAAGTAGTGAAAGATATTAGGGTAAAAGTGTACGATAAAATTCTATCTCTAAATGTGGCGCAGTTCGATAAAACACCAATTGGCACCCTGACAACAAGAACGATCAATGATATCGAAGCCGTGAATGATATTTTTGCGGAAGGTCTGGTGCCAATATTGGCTGACTTCCTTTCCATAATTGCCATTTTGCTAGCCATGTTTTATACAGATTGGCAATTGGCACTCATATCTATTATTCCATTTCCTTTTTTGATCATTGCTACTTATTTTTTTAAGGAGAGTGTAAATAAATCTTTCATCAGTGTTAGAAACGCAATAGCTTCTTTGAATGCATTTGTGCAAGAACATATTTCCGGTATGCAAATCATTCAATCATTTACAGCAGAAAGTAGAGAGCAGGAAAAATTTATTACCATCAACCAAAAACATAGAGATGCCAACATCAGGGCAATTTTTGCCTATTCTGTTTTCTTTCCTGTTGTAGAAATTGTGCTTGCATTTTCTATGGGCTTGCTAGTTTGGTTTGCTGCAACTACAACAACATCAATTGGAGTTGATCAGGCTATGGAAATGGCGGGTAAAGTGGTTTCATTTACACTTTTGCTGAACTTGCTTTTCAGGCCGCTTAGGGTTATAGCAGATAAATTTAACGTGCTTCAAATGGGCATGGTTGCTGGTGAGCGAATATTAGTGGTTTTGGACAATCCTGATATGCTACCTGTTCAGTATGTTCCCCAATCAGTTGAGCTTAAGGGTGAGGTAAAATTTATTAACGTTGGTTTTCACTATGTAGAAGGACATCCAGTTCTTAAAAATATCAGTTTTGAAGTACCCGTTGGAAAAACGCTTGCAATTGTAGGGCATACAGGTAGTGGAAAATCGACCATCATCAACTTGATCAACAGGTTGTATCAACACAAAACCGGAGAAATACTGTTAGATGGAATTCCAATTCAAGACATTGAAATTCAATCGCTTAGATCTGGAATTGCAGTGGTTTTGCAGGATGTGTTCTTGTTTTCAGGTACAATTATTGACAATGTAACACTCAGAAATCCTAGAATAAGTCGGCAGGAAGTCATTGAAGCTGCTCAACTCATTGGTATTCATGATTTTATCATGCAATTGCCCAATGGCTATGATTATAATGTGATGGAAAGAGGTGCAACACTTTCACTGGGACAAAGACAATTGCTATCATTTATCAGAGCCCTTTTATACAAACCAGCCATTTTGATTTTGGATGAGGCTACCTCCTCTGTAGATGCCCATACAGAAGGACTCATTCAAAGAGCTATTGATATCCTCACAGCTGGGAGAACTTCTATTGTCATTGCCCATCGTCTTTCTACTGTTCAAAAAGCCCATCAAATTCTGGTTTTGGATCATGGGGAAATCCTTGAGTCTGGAAACCACCAGGAACTGCTTCAAAAGGGGGGATCCTATGCCAGATTAATCGAACTCCAGCGGCAGTCGAAAATTGACTGATATTTTTTCACTTTCCCTAGCTTTATTAGGTATTTCGGCACTATCTTTGCGCAAAATTTGAATGCAATTATGCGTCTGAATGGCCTAAAATCTTTGCTGGTAGCGTGTTTCAGCCTTTTTTGGGTACTGATTTCCCTGCCTGCAGCAGCAAACGAGGAAGTGGCTGGTGAAAAGCTCAACCCAGCGAAAGTGATTATGGAGCACATTCAGGATTCTCATGAGTTCCATTTCTTCACTTTGAAGAAAGCTGATGGTACTGAATTTCATGCCACAATACCTCTTCCGATCATTTTGTATTCAAAGGAAAAAGGTCTTTCAGTTTTCTCCTCTTCAAAATTTCATCATGGTCATGAAGTCTTTAATGGCTACAAAATGGAACATGATAAAATTCATGGAGTTGATCCCAACTATCCCAATGAGCACGTGTATGATTTGTCTATAACAAAGAATGTAGTACAGATGCTTATCGCGCTTACACTCTTGGTTGTGGTGATGTTGAGTATCGCTGCAAAATATAAAAAAGGGTTAGGGGTGACTTCTGCACCAAAAGGCTTACAGAATGCGATTGAACCTGTGATTACTTTTGTTAGAGACGAAGTTGCTAAGCCTAATCTTGGCCACAAGTACATGAAGTACCTTCCTTACTTGTTAACTGTCTTCTTTTTTATTTTGATCAATAACTTGTTTGGTTTATTACCAGGATCAGCTAACGTAACTGGAAATATTGCATTTACCGTAGTGTTGGGCGTTATTTCATTTTTTGTCATTCTTTTCAGTACCAATAAGCATTTCTGGGGTCATATTTTCTGGTTCCCTGGTGTGCCAACTCCCGTAAGGATTTTTATTATGCTGCCGGTGGAGTTGCTAGGAGTATTTACCAAACCGTTTGCGTTGATTGTGCGTCTTTTTGCCAACATGGTAGCAGGACACATCATCATCCTCAGCTTTATTACATTGATATTTATTTTCGGAGAAATGAGTGGTATTGCCGGATGGGGTTTCTCACCTCTTTCTGTTGGCTTTGCTGTTTTCATTTACCTGATTGAAATAATGGTAGCCTTTATTCAAGCTTTCATCTTCACCAACCTGACTGCTGTATTCATCGGACAGGCTTTTGAGGGTAGTCATGATGAAGGTCACCACTAAACGCTTTTTTCATTTTTAAAAACAAGTATCATGAGTCTGATGA
>CAZDTN010000216.1:0-2728 GCA_964508355.1 uncultured Sphingobacterium sp. | reverse complement strand
ACGGCGTCTGATCCTGCACCGCATCCTTGTGGTTCACGGAGATACGAACTTCGGTTTCGGCTCCAGCATTCGTATTGCCGCCTAGTCCAAGCAAACCACTCTGCGCGACCACGGGACGCGAATCAGCAATTTCGATGGCGCCGACACGACCCCCTTTCTCAATGACTAAGATGATGGTGCTCGACACCGTCGTCGCTTTTAAGGTCCAGCCCGCGCCCACGGCGCCTTCGGCAAAGAATCGCATCAACTGACCGGGTGTTTGTGGCGCTGTAAGCTCAAGCCGACCGGCCCAGTTGCTGCCGGAGCCCGTGATGACCGTACCCGTTCGCTTGACCGAAGAGTTATCGGGCAAGGGCAAATCGTTAGCCAGAAAGCGAACGATGATCTTGGTGTCTTCGGGTAAGTACGATGCGATCGTAGACGCAGTTGTACAACCTGCGACCAAAACAACCACGAGTAGAGCAAAAAAAACATTGGCGGTGCGCAACATGGGTCGACACGTTAGCACGCGAAATAAATACTCTCCGTGAGGACGTTCCAAATAGGAACAAAATGAACTTTAGTAGCCGAGTGCCGCTGCAACTCGCCGCGTCCGTTCGGCGACCTCATCCGCCATCGCTGTTGTGAGGACCCCACGCCACACATCAACTCGAGCCTCGATTGGCTGGGCTACCTGCAGCGATCTCAACATCATGTTGGGCCCTGAACTATCGTCGGCACGGAACGCCGTAACGCCACCTTCTGCTGCCTCCGCAAACCAGTTTAAACCGGAGAAGGACGCGATCGACGAGAACTCCGACTGCGGATTGGAGACCAGTTCCTCGTAGCGTACTAATTTCGACGAACGCGCCGCCGCGACCTCCAACGCCGCTGCGTTATCCATGTTCCAGCGCTCAATCGCAAAGTCGAGACTACCGAAGCGCCGAAAAAGCGATGCACACGTATCGAGTGGATTCCTAACCACCACAATAAATCTAGCCGCCGGAACCAACCGCCGAATTCTCATCAGGCAGTGCACATGTTTGGGGGTCTTCTCGACCAAGACGCTCGCCCCGGTGCCTCTCGCCACCTGCATCAGCGTTCCGTAAACCGCCTTCGACCAATACAAACCGACATCGGGATGGAACGCGTTAGTCTCCCAACTGGCGCAATAACATCCAGACAATCGGCTAATTTTCCCGGCAACGAGTGTAGTTCCGCTGTGACCACAGCCGACGACAAAAACCGAGGTCAAATCAGAGTCAAAACGAGAGACAAACGGGTCAGCAGCGCTGCGAATCAGCCGCTTGGCGCTCAACGCAAAATAACTTGCGAATGACATTCTGTGATCAATCGTGAAACGATCTCTCATCATGTGGCGTCACCATCCCGCCCGTCGAACCAAGCAACCAAGCGACGATACAATCGATAGTTCCAAAATGCGGTAGACATCAGAACCGAAACTGCCGCACCAAGAAGCCCGTAAGCCATTGTGAGCGGCACCAATAATGCGAGTAGCAAAAGGATAGACCGTGTTTGCTCTCGCAGAACCTCGCGCTCTTTGCCGGCCATCGTAAGAATAAGACCGACGGAGCCAAAAAAAACGTTAATCAGATTAGACGTAATCAAAATCACCATCGGCCAATAGGTTGCACCCGAGTATGCAGATCCGAAAAATAGCTCTACTGCATAATCTCCAAACAACAATAAAGCCGAGGCGATCGAGACTCCAGCAAGCACAGAAAGGAGCTTAACTCGACTCGCAAGCCCCTTTGTAAGGCCAATGTCTTTGTTATAAATTGCTTTCGCGATCGGCCCCGAAACAACCACATTTAAAACCATCAGAGGGATAGAAACCATGACGGCAAGGCGATCTGCAATACGATAATTAGCTAAGGGCTCCGGACCTTCAAGTAAACCTACGACCAGTGTCGCTGACTGGGTCAACAGGACACCTACCGTCGAGAGCAAGCAAAACGGTAAAAAAAGGCGATACCATGAAGAAAATCGAAATATCACATCAGCAGATTTTTTCCGCTCTGCTGCAAGAGGCGCTGCGATCATGCGTAAGGAAAGAGCCCCAACTAGAAAAAGCACAGCAACATAAAAAAGTGAAACAGAGTAACCAGTAAGTTTGGAGTCTAGTGTTAACGCAATTCCCAAGATCAATGCAGAAAATAGCGGCACAAGACAGATCCCGGGAAGCTCACCAATCGCAGGCTGGCCACGTGCACGCATCACGCCCGCTACAACAGCCATGGGCGCAGAAAACACTAAGGCTGCAGCCAGTAAAAAAGGATCGACTAAATCGGTCGCAAAAAGAGGCGAAAAAGCCGATACCAAAAGACAAACCAGCGAGCTTAAAAGGAACACCCAAAAAAGCGTGCCTTTGACGGCGAACATGACGCTCCGCTCGGCAGCATCCGAAACATCGGCCACTAGCTGCCTGGTCCAATAATGAGTAAAGCCACCAGATACGACAGCAGAGCCGACCGATATCAGAGCAAGAAAGAAAGAAAACTCACCGAAAGCCACCGGATCTAGCAGTCTCGCAACGACTACCAAAAAGACAGTCGAAAAAAGCAGCCCACCGGCCTTAGTAAACGCGACGCTGATGCTGCGACTTACCAGGCGAGACAACATCAGCTACGACGCCACACCGTCACGCCACCCGGCTTGTCTTCGAGCACGATACCAGCCGCAGCAAGCTCATCGCGGATCTCATCCGAGCGCTTGAAGTTCTTGGCCT
>CAZDTN010000215.1:0-2730 GCA_964508355.1 uncultured Sphingobacterium sp. | reverse complement strand
GCTCCAACAAACCATAAGTGTATTTTGCTTTTTGCTTTTCCTTCAACTGGATAGCGTACTCACCCAACTGCTTACGCTTGCGTTGAGCACCATGCTGACCAGGAGGATTACTGTTTTTGTCGAGATACTTTCCGTTTCCGAGAATCGGTTCTCCAAAAATTCTGGAGATTTTTGTTTTGGGGCCTGTGTAACGTGCCATGTTCTTTTGTTTTTTTGATTTTTTAAGAATGACAAGTGATTATGAAAAAATCATAAAACTGAATCACCTGTCCTTTATGATTTAAAATTATACGCGACGCTTTTTAGGAGGACGGCAACCATTGTGTGGCAATGGAGTGATATCCTTAATCATCACCACTTCAATACCTGAATTCGCCAAAGCTCTGATAGCACCTTCACGACCGGCACCAGGACCTTTAACGTAAACATCTACTTTTTTCAAACCAGCTTCCAAAGCAACACGTGCACAATCCTGTGCAGCCATTTGTGCAGCGTATGGAGTGTTCTTCTTAGAACCTCTGAAACCCATTTTACCAGCACTGCTCCAAGAAATAACCTGGCCAGTCTTGTTGGTCAAACTGATGATGATGTTGTTGAATGTGGCATTGATGTGGGCATCCCCGAAACTATCAACCTTTACCACTCTTTTTTTAGCAGCTGCTTTAGCGCTGTTTTGTTGTGCTTTTGCCATAATTACTTTAAATAGGTACTCAAAATGTGGACAGGTTTTTCAACCCTTGCTCAACCCTCACTGCACCTGTTTCCGGCGTTGAACAATTAATTGGTGCATATACTAATAACAGAAAAGCGGCATAAGCCACTCTCCTGCATTATTATTTCTTAGGCGCCTTCTTCTTACCCGCAACTGTCTTTCTCTTACCTTTTCTTGTACGAGAGTTAGTTTTGGTACGCTGACCTCTCACTGGAAGTCCCTTTCTGTGGCGAAGACCGCGGAAACAAGCAATATCCAACAAACGCTTGATAGACATTTGTACTTCAGAACGAAGCTGACCTTCAACTTTGAACTCATTGGTGATGATGTTCCTGATGGCATTTAGCTCATCGTCATTCCATTGGTTAACTTTCTTGTTGAAATCAATGCCTGCCTTAGACAAAATGTATTGGGCGGTTGATTGTCCGATGCCATAAATGTAAGTGAGACCAATTTCCCCTCTCTTATTCTTTGGCAAATCAATACCTGCGATACGAGCCATAGCTATTTATTGTGTTTACTTGTTGAATGTTTATTTTTAACCTTGACGCTGTTTGTAACGAGGATTCTTTTTGTTGATGACATAGAGTTTCCCCTTTCTGCGTACGATTTTGCAATCAGCGCTGCGTTTCTTGATAGATGCTCTTACTTTCATATTTCGTTTTTTAACGACTGTTATTTATATCTGAAGATGATTCTCCCTCTTGTTAAATCATAAGGACTCATCTCTACTCCAACTTTATCTCCAGGAAGAATACGGATGTAGTGCATCCTCATTTTTCCAGAAATTGTAGCTAAAATTTCATGCCCATTTTCTAATTTCACTTTGAACATAGCATTGCTCAACGCCTCTATGATCGTACCATCCTGCTTAATGAGTGCTTGTTTAGCCATAGTTTTTGGGAGCGCAAAGATAACCAAATCAGTTGAATTATAAAAAAAGTTTGGCATAAATTAACTGAAATAGCCTTTATGCATGATCCATGGACTCAAAAACAGTAATTTCATGACCCAAATTATAATTAAGTAATTGATTTTCAATTAAATGAAGAAAATAATCCTCTTGTCAGATACCCATGGCTTTCTCGATGAACGATTTTATCCTCACCTGAAAAACTGCGATGAAATTTGGCATGCTGGTGATATTGGTGAAAACAAGGTCTTGGAAAAGCTACAAAATTTCAGACCAGTTAAATCAGTTTTTGGCAATATTGATGGATATCCGTTAAGACAGGAACTTCCAGAATGGCTAAGTTGGAGAACAGAAGAAATACCAGTCCTGATGACTCACATTGGAGGCCGCCCACCAAAATTTGCAAATGATGTTATGGCGCGAATACTAGTGGAAAAGCCAAAAATTTTCATCAGCGGACACTCGCATATCTTACTTGTTCAATACCTGAAGGAAATCGACTGCCTTCACTTGAATCCTGGTGCTGCTGGAAAACAAGGCTGGCATAAAGTACAAACCCTATTGAAATTCCGGATAGATGGAACTGATATCAACCAATTGGAAGTAGTTGAGTTAAAAAGAATTCAGTCAGTTTGAAATTACATTCCAGGGAACCAAGGTCTTGCTACATCTCTGAATGGCCAAGGTACTGCAACCAAAATCAGTACTAGTGCAATGAGAAAATAACGAAATGCTTTTTTGTATTTTGTCACATCATCAACTGGTTTCTTTGCCATCCCATGTCCAAGTGTAATGAATACAATAGCGAGAATCATTAGTGTTGGATGTTCTACCATAAAAAACCTGGCTACTTTATCTTTCATTACTGCACCAACCGAAGTATAATCTGTGCTGAACAACCCTATTCTTCCAAAAGTCCATTGATACAACCCTAATAGCAGCGTAATATGTGATGCAATCATGGTAAATAACCAAAACTTCTTGTCACCTGGATTGAATTGCCTTTTGTTGCTGTATCCTGAATAACTTTTAAAAATGGAAACCAATAACAAAATCAGAATAATCCATCTCAATAAATTGTGCAAGTGAACAAGTCCTGTTTGCA
>CAZDTN010000214.1:0-2738 GCA_964508355.1 uncultured Sphingobacterium sp. | reverse complement strand
TCCGTCTACCTCTACTCACTGGTTAAAGTGAAGAGGTGGTTTGATGGGATGAAGTAATGTGAATGATTACCGGCAATAAAACGCTGGGCATTTCAGCTATAAATACGGATATCTACGAATATTTACGGATATTTTTAGCTAAATCAGATATATTTTCGTATATTTACAGATATATACGGATATTATGGTGGTAACGATCAACAACTTGCAACTGGACCTCGACATGAAAATCATGTCTGCACTATCCAAAATTGATCGTTTTGATGCCTCCTGGTCCACCATTGAAAAACGTGAGGGTGCCACCCTAAAACAATTAAAATCGATCGCTACCGTCAATAGCGTTGGTGCATCCACAAGAATAGAGGGATCAAAAATGACGGATGATGAAGTAGCTGTTTTGATAGAAAAAATCAACACCTCATCATTTGAAGACAGAGATCAACAAGAAGTCGCTGGTTACTTTGAAACTTTCGACACTATTACTGCAAACTTCAATGCTATTCAAATTTCAGAAAGCGAGATAAAGAGCTTACACAAGCTGTTGATGAAGTACAGTGAAAAAGATGCCTGGCACAAAGGAGATTATAAACGAGTAAGTAACGCGGTAGAAGCCAACTTACCAGATGGCACCAAGCAGGTGATTTTTAAAACAACAGAACCCGGTTTGCCAACACAGGAGGCCATGTCGAGATTAATCGATTGGTACAACAACGATCATGAAACACTGCCTATCGTTAAAGATGCATTATTTGTATACGACTTCTTAAGTATTCATCCATTTCAAGATGGCAATGGAAGATTAAGCAGATTATTAGCAAGCTTATTGATGTTGAAGAATGGATACTCCTGGATACAATATGTAAGTTTTGAACATGAAATAGAAAACAGAAAAGCAGCCTACTACAAAGTGCTGATGGATACACAAAAAAACCGACCAGGAGAAAATGTAACTGAATGGCTTAGCTTTTTCACCAGTTGCTTGCACAATATTCAAACCAAGCTATTATTAAAATTAGAAGAAAGTAAAAAAGTAAATGATGTACTTACTGCAAGAGAAAAAAGAATTCATTTCTTTATTCAACATCATGCAGGTTGTAGCTCAGGAGAAATTGCAAGTAAATTAGACATCCCACTTCCAACTGTTAAAAAATCACTTGTACAACTCATCGCTAAAAATATGATCACCAAAGAAGGAGCAGGAAGAGCTACAGGTTATTTCGCGGATTAGTGAAAAATCTCCTCGAATCCCGTTTTACACCCAATTGTATATTGCCAAGAGCCAGTAATTTCATTGACGAAAAGTTTCTTTTATAGATATTAATTTCTTTTCAAGAATTTAACTAACTTTGATGGTAATCTTGTCGTGGAATAGAATTATGGTTTTTTGTGATCGCTACCCGCAAGCATCAGATGCATTAATGAGATGGTATCTCATCGCATTTGAAGCAGATTGGAAAAATGCACATGATTTAACAAGAGACTTTGGTTACGTAGACGCAGTGGGGAATGACCGTTTTGTTTTTAATATCAGCGGAAATAAATTCAGACTGGTTGCCATGATTCATTTCAATACCAGAACAGTTTATATCCGGTTTATAGGATCACATCAAGAGTACGATCAAATTAATTGTTCAACTATTTAGTTATGTTAGATAAAATCAGAACAAAGGATCAATACGAAGCAATCATGGAAATGATTGAAAAATATATTACCAAAGCAACAAAGCTGGGTGGGTTTCACGCTTTGAATAAAAAAGATAATGAGGAATTATCACGACTCAGTTTACTTGCCAATGATTATGAGAAAATGAAAATGTTGCCAATATCATTTAAGCAGTCGTTGAATTTTATCATCCAGCAAAGATTAGAGGAGATGAACATCAACCAGGCACAACTTGCAGAACTAATAGATACAACAAGATCAAAAGTTTCTAAAATTCTTTCTGGCAAACAAGAACCAGACGTTCATTTTCTAAAAGCTATCCACAAACACCTTGGTATAGATGGTAATATTTTATTGGAAGCAGTTTAAATAGAATTTACACATCTTTTTTCATTTAAATACTTCAACCAAGCGTTGTTTCAACCCTTTCTTTCAATCTTTTTCAGTTGAATTTTACAGTTAGTTAAATTTTGTTTTGAAATAAATGTATCCTTTTAGGGAAACTTTTAATTAACTTCGTAAATGATGAATAATGGTAGAACCAAATTTCAAAGTTGAGTTCTTAAGTGAGGCTGTAACATTTATAAATAAGTTAGATGATAAAAGTCGACGTAAGATTTTATACAACACTACAAGATCAAGCATGCTTTATGACAAAGAGTTATTTAAAAAACTTAATGATGAAATCTGGGAATTCAGAACTTATTATAAACGAACATACTACAGGTTATTTGCATTTTGGGATTACTCAGAAAGTCCTAATGTGCGTGTAATATGTACGCATGGAATAATCAAGCAAACAAGAAAAATTCTTGTAACAGATATTGTAAAAGCTGAAAGAATAAGAAACCTATACTTTGAAAACAAAAGAAAAAGCAATGAAAAATTTTAAAACACAAAGTCTAGACTCTTTAACAGATAAATTCATTGGCAAAAGAGGCACACCAGATCGTGAAACTTTTGAACATGAATTGAGAATGGATTTGCTTTCAGCCGCCATCAAAGAAGCCAGACTCAAACGCAACCTCACACAAGAAAAACTCGGCTTATTGGTAGGTGTTCAAAAAGCACAGAT
>CAZDTN010000213.1:0-2739 GCA_964508355.1 uncultured Sphingobacterium sp. | reverse complement strand
ACAGTCATTACTTCTGGAGCCACTTGCTCCTCTTGTTGCTTTTGCTCTTTACAGGAAAATAAATGAAATGTGGTTAGGGCAAGAGCAATAATTCTCTTGTTGGTTGCTATCATGAGAGTCCTTTTGGTGGTTAAGTTTCTTAAAGATTAAAGATAAACTAATAGCCATAAATTCCCATAACTTAGATAGTGCATGTATAAATATTAAAAACCGACAAATTAACCCATAACTAAAAATGAAAAAAGCCTGGTTTTCCCTCATTATTGTCATTCTTTTTTTTACAAGCAGCCCAACTTCAGCACAAGGAAAGCTGGAAACTCTTTCCATTTCCAATGCTGTCTATTATGAGCATATAGGAACTTATGATATTGCAAGATTAAATCACATATTGAACGTTGAAATACCAGCTGCCACAGGTACTAAGGAGAATTATACTTCAGCTAAAAATGCAGTAAAACTATATAGGATTACATACCCTTCAGTGATTCCTGAGCAAAACAACAGACCTACCATGGCATCTGGATTAATTGCTATACCAGAAATAGCCGACAAGCACCTTCCAGTTATCTCTTACCAACACGGAACAGCTATGGAGAAAGATTTGGTGCCTTCGTTTCCTGAAAAGTCTTTTGAAACCAGATTGATGATTGCCCAATTTGCAGCCCAGGGCTATGTAGTCTTTGGCGCTGATTATTTTGGACTGGGACTCTCCAAAGAAAAAGACGGTTACATGGTGATTGGCAGTCAACAACAAGCTTGTACTGATATGTATGAAGTAACTAAGTTGATTTTACCTAAAATTGGCATCACGCCAACTTCTTTTTTTCTAACAGGATGGTCGCAAGGTGGTGTAGTCACAATGACTTTTCTGGAAAGATTAGAAAGAAGTAATACAAAAGTAACAGCAGCTGCAACTGTTGCCGCACAATGTGATGGATATATAATGTTGAATGGCTTTTTAAACTTCCCTAGAAAAATTGATGGAAGTTGGGTTACTGCCATGTTCATGCTCACACTTTTTTCGTTTGAAGAATATTATCAGATACCAGGTCTTGCACAAGGATTTTTTACTCCAGAATTATATCCAATTGCCAAACGTGTTTATGAAAAAGATCCTACTTTAAAACCAGAAGAATTCCCGACTGATCTCAAAAAGTTAATCAGGAAAGAATTCTTTGATCCGGTATATTTTAGAAACTCTGCTTATGGGAAACTCATGAGTGAACTTCACCCGTACCGCTGGGTTATTGAATCTCCTGTCCGCATGTACTATGGAGAAATTGATGAATCCCTCACAAATGGATTAGCTGTATTACCCTCTGCATATCAAAAAGCAATGGGCAATAATAAAGTGGAAGCAATTTCATTAGGCGCAGACGCCAACCACCGCATTGCATTTGCTAGAGCTGTCCCCCAATGGAAAAAATGGTTCGATCAATTGCAACAGGAATCCAAACAAGCATTAAAAAAATAACCCTCACAACCATAATCAACATGAACAACAGAAGAGCATTTCTCCGCAATACGACTGCCCTAGGTATTGGTAGCGTGATGATGCCAGCATCATTTGAATTCAATTTCAACAATATAAATGAACCAGGAATCGGATTGTTTTCGTTACCTACTGTGCTTGAAAAAGATTTTAGAAAAGGGATGGAAATGTTATCCAACATGGGCTATAAGAAAATAGAATTCTACGGTCCATATACATTTAGTGCAGAAAAACAAAAGCAAAGCTGGGCCAATATTGCAAAAATGGTAGGCTTTAGCGGCAGCGGATTTTTTGGCAACGATGCAAAACAAGCTAAGAAAATTCTTACAGAATTTGGATTGAGTTGCCCTTCTTTACATACTGATCTGGATACACTTAGAGACCATATGGGTCCACTTGCTGAAGCTGCAAACACTTTAGGTGCAACCTATGTTACTTTACCCGGTATTCCAGATGATGAAAGGAAAAATCTTGATGCCTATAAAAAAGTAGCAGCAGACTTTAATAAAGTTGGTGAATCTGCAAAAAAATATGGAGTTCGTTTTGCTTATCATAACCATGGCTATGGATTTAGTGAACTGGAAGGAGAAATTCCAACATTGATGTTGCTCAAACAAACAGATCCATCACTGGTCTATTTACAAATGGATTTGTTCTGGACTGTTGCAGGTGGCGCAGATCCTATAAAACTTTTTAATGATCATAAGGGCCGATATAGATTGATGCACGTAAAAGATATGAAATCACAAGCCAGGTTCTCAGGCGATGGTGGCGACGCTCAACAATGGATGGCACTGTGGGGAGAGATGACAAACGTAGGTGATGGAGTGCTCGATTTGAAAAATATCTTAGCTGCCGCAAAGGCTAATGGCATGGAACATTTCATTATTGAACAAGATATGGTCAAGGACCCACAAATTGCACTAAAACGTAGTGTAGATAATTTCAAAAAACTAGTTTCATAGTTGACCTAGTAATTCATTGAATTAAAACTTCTTGTACCTTCAAAAGACAAGAAGTTTTTTTATGAAAAAAATCTGCCTGCTTGCCTGCTTATGGTTTTCTCAATTTGCCACTGCTCAAACATCTTTACATCTGGAGGGATTAAAGGATGTTGTTGAAGTAGTCCGAGATAAATGGGGAGTTAATCATATCTATGCAAAGAATGAACATGACTTGTTTTTTGCACAAGGTTATCTGGCAGCAAAAGATCGGTTATTTCAATTTGAAATCTGGAGGCGACAAGC
>CAZDTN010000212.1:0-2745 GCA_964508355.1 uncultured Sphingobacterium sp. | reverse complement strand
ACCATGAGCATGTTGTTCAGCATCAACAACTCTCCTTTCTTTGGAAGAGATGGTAAGTTTGTAACGAGCCGTCACTTGCGTGATCGTTTGATGAAGGAGACAGAAAAGAATTTGGCTTTGCGCGTAAAAGAAACCGATTCAGCTGATAGCTTCTTAGTATTTGGTCGCGGTATCCTGCACTTGGGTGTATTGATCGAAACCATGAGAAGAGAAGGATATGAGCTGACCATCGGACAGCCTCAGGTATTGGTAAAAGAAATTGATGGCAAGAAATGCGAGCCTTATGAAGTGCTCGTAATTGACGTGCCAGAAGAATATGCATCAAAGGCAATCGACTTGGTGAGCAGAAGAAAAGGTGAAATGACTGTGATGGAGACCAAGGGTGATATGCAGCACATCGAATTTGAAATTCCGAGCCGTGGTTTGATTGGTCTTCGTACTAACATGCTTACCAATACTGCAGGTGAAGCTGTTATGGCACACCGTTTCAGTGAATACAAGCCTTGGAAAGGGCCAATTCCTGGAAGAAACAATGGTGTATTGTTGGCAAAAGAAGGAGGTTCTACCACAGCATATTCTTTGGATAAATTACAAGACCGTGGTTTCTTCTTCGTCGATCCAGGTGAAGAGGTATACAAAGGAATGGTGATTGGTGAGAACAACAAACCTGGTGATTTGGTTGTGAATCCAAATGAAGGTAAAAAGCTCACCAACATGCGTGCGAGCGGTACCGATGGTGCTGCTAGTATTGCTCCAAAACGATTGATGACGTTTGAAGAGTGTATGGAATATATTCAGCACGATGAGTGTATTGAAGTAACTCCTAACTTCATCAGGATGCGTAAGTTGATCTTGGACGAAACAGAAAGAAACCGTCTGGCTAAACAAATGAAGTCGGAAGCTGTTTAATATAACATGAGAAGGATTGTTTACATCCTCATCTTCTTTTTTTCATTCACCTTTACCCAGGACGTGAAGGCGCAGTGCTCGATTTGTACAAAAACAGCACAGCAGCTAGGGCATAAACCTGCTAAGGGCTTGAACAGTGGTATCATTTACCTGATGATAGCGCCGTTGGCCATTATAGGATTTGTGAGTTACAGGTGGATCAAGGGAGGAGGAGCTGAACCCAACGCTTAATTGTTTATTCAACAACATAGTTTCATGAAAGCTGTCAATCATTTTTTTGTCGCTTTACTTTCTGTTTTGTTTTTTGCTTCTTGTACAGTCAACAATGTTACTGAAGACGAAAAGCTTGGTCGCTTTTTCGAAGAAAATAAAGTGACCGGAACCTTTGGTATGTTCGACAACAGCAGAGGGGATTTTACCATTTACGATTTAGAGCGTTTCAGAAAACCCGTTTCTCCAGCACAAACTTTTAATATTTTTTCTACACTGATTGCGCTTCATACAGGAAAGTTGACAGATGACAGTTCAATAGTTATAGGCTTAGACAGTGCATCAATAGCTTTGAGTTTGACTAGTGCTTTCAAGAATAACTCTACCCCACATTTTCAAACCATTGCTCAATTGATTGGGAAAGACACTTTGAAATATTGGATGGACAGTGTGAAGTATGGCAATAAAAAAATTGGAAATGATATCAGCTCATTCTGGCTGAATGATACGCTTACAATTTCACCAGATGAGCAATTGGGATTGATCAAGCGTTTGTATTTCAAGCAACATCCATTCAGGGCCAGTGTACAGGAGCAGGTGAAGAAAATGATGTTGGTGGTCAACAATGCTCAGTACCAATTGGCTTATCAGCAAGGTAAACTTGTAAGAGGAAATAAGCAGCAAGCATGGCTGGTGGGCTGGATTGAAGAAAACCGACATGTATATCCATTTGTATTGAGTTTTGATGCGGCATTGGATGCAGATACCGATGCAATAGGTAAAAAGCTTTCAGAAGAAATTCTCAGAGACCTCGGCTTTTATAAGGGTATCATGTAACTTAGTAGAACATGCAACTTTATACCCCTTCCCTCAGCAGTTACAAAAGACTTGAAACTTTAGAAGTCAAAATAGGTGATTTGCTTCTTGGTAATCATCATCCTATTCGTATTCAGACCATGACGACAACTGATACGATGGATACTATCGGCACAGTTGAGCAATCGATTCGTTGTATTGAAGCGGGTGCAGAGCTGGTGAGAATTACAGCGCCCTCAAAGAATGAGGCATTGAATCTCCAAAACATTAAGGATGAATTAAGGAAGCGTGGTTACAACACACCTTTAGTTGCAGATATACATTTTACACCCAATGCAGCTGAAATTGCAGCGAGGATTATTGAGAAGGTGCGCGTGAATCCGGGCAACTACGCCGACAAGAAAAAATTTGATTTCATTGAATATACGGATGCTGCATACCATGAAGAGATAGAACGCATTCGCGAACGGTTTACTCCTCTTGTAAAAATTTGTAAGGAGTACGGCACGGCCATGCGCATTGGTACTAACCATGGCTCTCTCAGTGATCGTATCATGAGCAGGTATGGTGATAGTGCAATAGGGATGGTAGAGAGTGCGATGGAATTTTTACGTATAGCACGTGATGAATCGTACCACAACATTGTGTTGAGTATGAAATCAAGCAATCCGCAGGTGATGGTACAAGCCTATCGTTTGTTGGTGCAAACCATGACCAATGAATTTGGTGTTTGTTATCCTTTGCATTTGGGTGTAACTGAAGCAGGAGATGGTGAAGATGGAAGAATAAAATCTGCTATTGGCATTGGTA
>CAZDTN010000211.1:0-2798 GCA_964508355.1 uncultured Sphingobacterium sp. | reverse complement strand
GGGATGAAGTGATGGAAGTCAATTTGAAAAGTGTTTACAACATGACCAAGCAGGTCATTCGCCCAATGATGAAAGCTAAAAAAGGCTCTATCATCAACATGAGCTCTATTGTGGGCATTAACGGAAACGCTGGACAGGGAAGCTATGCAGCCAGTAAAGCAGGCATCATCGGATTTACCAAGTCGATTGCTATCGAGTTGGGAAGTAGAAATGTAAGGGTGAATGCTATTGCTCCTGGGTTCATTGAAACAGATATGACCCATTACCTGAAAGAGGGAGAAGCAGGACAGGCATTTTTATCAAAAATCCCAATGGGCAGATTTGGGTCTGCAGAGGAAATAGGCAACACTACCCTATACCTGGCCTCTGATTTGAGCAGCTATGTGACCGGACAGGTAATTAGTGTTTGTGGAGGCCTGAATACTTAATTTAATTTTTAGATAAGTTTAATAATTAGTACTACTTTCTTATTTTCAAGATTGTAGATTTGTAGTACATGAAAAGAAAATTCATCACTTATTTTCTGTTGAGCGTAATGGCGCTTCAATTGCTTCCAGTTAAGGAGATGGGGCAGCTATTCTATAACAATCAGCTGACCGAAGAGATTTGTGATGCACTTGAAAGTACAAATGAACACCAGCATCATGAGACTCCCAAGAAATTAACAGAGGACGAATTTGTCTCCAAATTCAATACATATCAGTATTTACAACTCAACTGCGTTGCATTGTACCTCAACCAGGAAATGCGCATCATAACAAGGATATTTGATGATACGATAACTCCTCCTCCGCTGATCTAAAGGATTTCATCAGTTTTATATTCGTATTATTTCTTGGTATTAAAAATGTTTTAATGAAATCACCTTTAAGGTTTAATCGTGCTGATCTGCTCCCAGGCATGGTTGTGTTTTTAGTAGCACTGCCTTTATGCTTAGGTATTGCTGTAGCTAGTGGTGCTCCACCATTTGCTGGGATAATCAGTGGTATCATTGGAGGTATAATTGTTGGAGCTCTAAGCAACTCGAACGTCAGTGTAACTGGACCAGCAGCAGGATTGATAGCCATAGTACTTGTTGCTATTACACAACTTGGCTACGAAAACTTCTTGCTTGCAGTTGTAATTGCAGGTGCAATTCAATTATCACTGGGTTTTGCAAAAGCAGGAGGCATCTCCAGCTATTTTCCAACTAGCGTTATTGAGGGTATGTTGGTAGCCATCGGTATAATTATCATTAAAAAAGAATTGCCTCACGCAATTGGCTACGATCTAGAACATGAAGGCGACTTTTATTCTTATCAATTGTTGAAAGAGGATGAAGGCTTTTTTGGTGAACTAATACACTCCTTCAATTTTGCTCATACAGGTGCCATTATTGTGGCAATAGTTTCACTTGCAATAATCATCGCTTTTAATAAAGTACCTGCATTGAAAAAAATCAAAGCATTGCCCGGTGCCTTAGTAGCAGTTGCTGCAGGCATTTTGATGAATGCTTTGTTTGAAGCCTTCCAACCTTCATTACTTATCGCCAATGAACATTTGGTGAAACTTCCCAAGGCAGCCAGCGTTGGTGATTTTATCAATCAGTTCAGTACACCTAACTTTTCTGGATTTGCCAATCCACAAGTTTGGATAACTGGATTAACCATTGCTATTGTTGCAAGTATTGAATCATTGCTTTGTCTTGAGGCTGGTGATAAAATGGATCCCTACAAAAGATACAGTGATGCGAATACTGAATTGAAAGCACAGGGTATTGGTAATATCCTATCAGGATTTATTGGAGGGCTTCCCATGACTTCAGTAATTGTGAGAACCACCGCCAATATTAATGCTGGAGCAAAAACTAAGTTTTCGGCCATAGTACATGGCCTGCTCTTACTCTTAACAGTTATACTAATACCGGGCATACTGAATATGATACCAATGGCTAGTCTAGCAGCCATCTTACTCATGATTGGCTGGAAGCTTGCAAGCCCTAAAGTCTTTAAGCACATGTGGCAAAGTGGATTGCAGCAATTCATACCATTCATAATAACAGTCATCGCTGTTGTATTCACCGACCTGTTAAAGGGTGTGGGCGTTGGTTTGATTGTCAGTATCTTCTACATCCTAAAGGGAAACATGAAACTGGCTTATCGCTTTTCAAAAGACAAATACCAGGAAGGTGAAATCATTCATATTGATCTTGCTCAAGAGGTATCTTTTTTGAATAAAGCTGCTATCAAACAAACATTAAGCGACTTACCAGCAAACAGCAAGGTCATTATTGATGCAGGGAATACTGTTTATATTGATTTTGATGTACTTCAACTCATCAGAGACTTTACACAGTTTGGTGCAGTTGAAAGAAAAATAAATCTTGAATTAATTAATTTCAAAGAAGAATATAAAATGGAAGATGCGGTGCATGTCCATTCAGAAAAAAAATAATACAAACAACCACAAACTAAAACAATGAAAAATTATTTAAGTCTACTCGAATCCAACAAAAATTGGGCAGAAGATACAGTAAAGAAAGATGCTGATTTTTTTAAGCGTTTAGAAAATGTGCAAACTCCAGAATACCTCTGGATTGGTTGCAGTGATAGTCGCGTTCCACCAAATGAAATCACCGGGACGAAACCAGGTGAAATTTTCATCCATAGAAATATTGCCAATATGGTCGTGCATACTGATCTGAACATGCTCTCCGTATTGCAATACGCTGTTGAAGTATTGAAAGTGAAACACATTATTGTATGCGGACATTATGGCTGTGGTGGTGTAAAAGCTGCAATGACCAGAAAATCATTGGG
>CAZDTN010000210.1:0-2805 GCA_964508355.1 uncultured Sphingobacterium sp. | reverse complement strand
TGCTGCAATTGCAGGAAATCTTGCGTGATACAAACATATTTTTAATCTCTGATGAAGTATACGAACACCTTACTTACGATGGATTAGAACACAATAGTGTATTAAAATATCCTGAGCTATTCGAAAGAAGTTTTGCCTGCTTCTCTTTTGGAAAAGTGTACAATTGTACCGGTTGGAAATTGGGATATTGTATAGCTCCTAAAGCATGGATGACGGAATTTAGAAAAATTCATCAATACAATGCCTTCTGTTGCTTTACTCCAACACAGGTTGCCATCGCAGAACACCTAAAAAATCCTTCAACCTATTTAGGCTTGAAGCATTTTATGCAACAGAAAAGAGATTTGTTTATCAGCTTAATGGAGAATACAGGATTTGATTTTTTACCCGTTGATGGAGGGTATTTCATTTCTGCTACCTATGAAAAAATTTCAAATTTAGGCGGACTTGATCTTGCTATGCAGCTTACTAAAACTGCTGGTGTAGCCACCATTCCATATTCAACCTTTTACAACAGGGGTGAAGACCACAAAATTCTCCGTTTTTGTTTTGCTAAAAAAGAAGAAAGTCTAATTGAGGCTGCAAAAAGACTAAGCCAAATGGATATAAAAAAACTGAATTACTTGCACAATTTATAATTTGCCGACCTAAAAATTAACTGCCAGCTTTTAAATACGCCCAACCTTCTGACTGTTTCACAATCAACTCAACAACAGCACTGGGAACCACTGTCGTCTCCGGCATTAATTGAGCAGGATCAATTTTTAATCGTCTTAATGAGTTATTACAAACGGCTATAATTACTCCCTTTTCTTTTGCCGCTTTTACCCTTGCCTCAAAAGACTTATCTTCCTTTAAAAGCGATAAAACAGCTTGTCCATGAAATACTACTTCAATTTGAAGTTCTGGTTTTTGTACTCTTGCGTTATTGATTTGACGAAAAACTCCACCTTGTACTGCAGTATCTGCACTCGAAAGATCCCATGCTACACGCAACTGATTTTGCTGTGCAAAAACAGAAGAAGAAAGAAAAATGATAAAGATGGGTAAAAATAGTCTGCGCATTGTTCGTGATTTGTGTCAAAAGTTAGACATTTATGCAATGCCAAAATAATAAATACTAAAAAATTGTATTTCAGGTTCCGTGACATTCATCACAAACAATTACAAAAAGAAAAATCATTTTTGCTTTTCAAATTTCAAATATGATAATAACAGGATATTTAGCATCTCTTTTAATTGGGCTCTCACTCGGACTAATTGGAGGTGGTGGATCTATCCTGACAGTTCCAGTTTTGGTTTATCTTTTTGGTGTTGATCCAGTTCTTGCAACCGCCTACTCTTTATTCATTGTTGGCTCAACCAGTTTGGTAGGTGCATTTCCAAAATACAAGAATGGAGAAATCAATCTCAAGACTGCTATCATCTTTGGTATTCCTTCTATTGTAGCAGTTTATGCAACAAGAGCATTCATTGTCCCCGCAATTCCTTCAGAGGTATTTAACATTGGTGGTTTTGTAGTAACAAAAGCCATATTGATGATGATGATCTTTGCTGTATTAATGGTATTTGCATCCATATCAATGATCAAAGACAATAAAAAAACGATAGAGGAAGTTGATCAACAAATCTTCAATTATCCAATGATCTTAGTAGAAGGCACTGTAGTAGGTATACTAACAGGATTAGTCGGTGCGGGTGGCGGATTTTTAATTATTCCTGCCTTGGTAATCTTCAGTAAACTTCCCATGAAACAGGCTGTAGGCACTTCTTTACTAATTATTGCTGCAAAATCATTGTTTGGATTTACGGGTGATCTTGGAAAACAAACCATGGATTGGCAATTATTACTATCAGTAACCGCTTTGGCAATAGTTGGTATTTTTATTGGTAACGCCCTTGGAAAAAAAGTATCTGCCAACAGCCTCAAGAAAGGATTTGGGTGGTTTGTACTGGTGATGGGAATCTATATTATTATCAAAGAACTTTTTATTTAATAAATACTTCATCAATCATTAAAATCTAGACTATGTTTTTTCAACACATTTACGACAAAACACTTGCACAAGCCAGTTATTTTATTGGGTGCCAAAAAGCAGGTGTTGCGGCAGTTATCGATCCAAAGAGGGATGTTGATACTTATTTAGAGATTGCCAAGCAAAACAACATGAAGATTACGCATGTACTTGAAACACATATTCATGCCGACTTCCTCACTGGTTCTCGTGAACTCAGGGCGTTAACTGGTGCAGATCTTTATTTATCAGATGAAGGCGGACCAGGATGGGAATATGAATTTGATCATGTGGGCTTAAAAGATGGTTCAACTTTTATGGTGGGTAATCTTAGAATTGATGTTCTTCATACACCCGGACATACACCAGAAAGTATCAGTTTCTTGTTAACAGATACGCCTGCAAGTCCAGAGCCAGTGATGTTCTTCACCGGTGACTTTGTATTCGTAGGTGATATTGGTCGTCCTGATTTGCTTGAAAAAGCCGCAGGTATGACAGGCACCATGGATGCAGGCGCACACGAAATGTATAAATCGATCAAAAAGTTTAGCGACCTCCCAGATTATATCCAAGTATGGCCCGGCCACGGTGCTGGATCAGCTTGTGGTAAAGCATTAGGCGCTGTACCAAGTACCACCGTTGGTTATGAAAAGGTTCGCAACTGGGCCTTCCGTTTTGCTAACGACGAAAAAGGATTTGTCAACTTTCTTTTAGAAGATCAACCTGAGCCACCGAAGTATTTTGCCATGATGAAAAAACTCAACAAAGTTGATCGTCCATTGCTTACTTC
>CAZDTN010000209.1:0-2808 GCA_964508355.1 uncultured Sphingobacterium sp. | reverse complement strand
GGGATTGTTGGTCGTATAAAAAAATGATTATGTCACATTATGCAATCATAGGAGCAAGCGGTTTAATCGGAGGATATCTTGTCGATGAATTTCTAAAAACATCTGATGATAAAATAACCATAATCAGCAGGCGCCCGTTAGGGTTCAGCAACCCACGTATTCATGAGGTCGTAGTTGACTTCACAGACCAGTCGTCTTTAAGTGAAGCTTTAAAAGGAATTGATGCAGTGTTTATAGCCATTGGCACCACTCAAAAGAAGATGAAAGGCGATTTAGTTGCCTACCGCAAAGTAGATTATGATATTCCAGTGGCAGTTGCTGAGGCTTGTGTGACAAACAATGTTTCAAAACTATTATTGGTTTCATCAGTTGGCGCAGATAGTTCCAGTTCTAATTTCTATTTACGCCTTAAAGGAGAGGTGGAAGATGCCATAGCAAAAATGTCAATTCCCTATATTGGAATTTTTCAGCCTTCTTTATTACTTGGGGATAGAAAAGAATTTAGACTCGGCGAGAAGATTAGTCAGTTTATTATGCCTCTATTTGCATTCGCTATACCATCGAAATATAAACCAATAGCTGCAAGTAAAGTAGCAAATGCTATGATTAAAGCAGCTAAACATGAGGCTACGGGAGTGAAAAAATATACCTATGCTGGTCTTAGGAGCCCGACTTAACAAGCCATCAGAATCGAAAGGATCATAAAAAACCTCTGAAGAACTGCCACACCTCCACGGCAAATTCAATGTCGCGGTTCTGTGCGCCGGAAGTTGGCGCAGTAGTGGAGAACACTGTTCGACTGGGAACAGCGTGGCCGGCATTGAACATGACGTAATGGATCAGCGGATTCGTTCCGTTATAAACACGCTTCTCCACATTGCCCGCATCGTTGGTATTGATATCGAATGTGGTGGATTGTGGCGTGACACTAGTGAGGCCATTTCGTTGCAGCCAATAATTGATGGTGGCGGTCTGTGAAACGACACGTCCTCGGTTGCAAGCACCGCCCACATTGGCTATACATCCCCCACTGGCTGGCATGGCCGGATCGGCCGTACCATATGTAATCAGGATGGGTAATGGCAAGGTGGAGCCGTTCGTACAAAGACCTGTCTCCGGATTCTGCGGCAGGTTGCCCGCCGAAATGGCAATGGCCCGAACAGTCTGTGGCTGCTGAAAAGAGTATGATAACGTCATCAAGGCACCGTTACTAGTTCCGGTAAGAAATATTTTGGAACCGGGCAATCCTAGTTCTAAAGCTAGTTTAGCATTGAGTTGAGTCAAGAAGGTCATATCATCTCCCTTACTGCCCGAATCGTCATCCCCCCGACAATCATTCCAACCCGGATTCCCTTGAATATCCGGACTCCCCTCAGGGTAGACCAGCACACATTTAGCGGTATCAGCAACCTGGCGAAAAACGGACAAGGGATGTGTGCCTGGGTCGGACACTCCCACCCCCGCACCGCCACCTCCGTGCAAGACCATTACCAGCGATTTCACCTCGGTGATACCAGTCGGTCGGTAGACAAGGTACTTTCGAGATTGGGAATTAACAGTTAAATAATTGGTACTCATCCCCTCCGGGTAAGGTATGACTGTGGGCGCGGAAGATGACTCTTTTTCCTTACAAGAAATCAGCACAAAAAAAACAATGATAAGTGGAATTCTTTTTACCATAACTGTATAGACTCCGCAATTGGTAATCAGTTTAATTAATCAAAAAGTGAAATACAGAAATTTTGAATTTTATCATCATTGAGTTCAGTCTGTAATGATCTATTACAAAACTTGCTTAATTAATGTCTGAATAGAATTATAGTAGATTGCTGTTTTTGCTTCAAAACCAGAATCAGTACCAATCACTAACCAGATCTCACCTTGTTGATCAGCCGTCACTTGCAATGGAGTTGTTGTATTAAGTTGTTTTAGCTTGTATGTGTTCTGGTCTGTCCCATTAGCAAAATTTCCAATGACTTTCATATCAGTACCACCAACTGATTGATTGCCCTTATCGATATTCAATCGGAACCAATTCTCAGCTGTATTCAACACTTTTATTGGTTCAACCGAAACAGCACCAGCTTTTATTATTACCCCTTCACCAGGAGGTCCTCCAACTCCAACCATATTACTGGCAGCATTTGTAGCAAAATCAACTTTTACATCTACGCTGTAGTTTTTACCAGGCAACAGTCCTGCTATTTTTTTCTTGATAAACATAAAGAGATCATCACTTCTGTTGATTCCAGATTGCATTAATGCACCATCAGCAGTATTGAGCGGTAGCGGCAGAGTAGTGTGAGTGAATACAAGTTGATACTCAGGTAACGAAAGAGGTTCATTTGGGTAATCTGTAAAATCTCCTACCCAGCCATCAGTACCCGATGTAAAATTATCAGTAAAGCTATTTTGATCTGCAGGTTTATTATTGTCGTTTTTTTTGCACCCTGACAGAAGAAAAATAGCAAAAATGGCACAAAGATTTAGTGAAAATATAATTCTGAACATATTATTCAAATTATGCTTAAAAATACAATCATGATCTCAGCTTACAATTTATACCTACCATAAAATTTCTCTCTGGGAAATGTATATTTTATAAATCAGGATTTGTAATTGATTCTACTGCTGGAGGAATAAGCAGATAAACAACTGGTGTTACAATGCGTGATAATAAAGTTGAGGATATCAATCCACCAATAAGTACCAACGCAAGTGGAGACACTAGCGGATTACTGTTTAATGCAATAGGGATTAGTCCACCAATTGCAGTGAGACTAGTTAGAACAATGGGAAGGAATCGCA
>CAZDTN010000208.1:0-2846 GCA_964508355.1 uncultured Sphingobacterium sp. | reverse complement strand
ACAATTCCATCACCAATAGTGCGAACTACAGTGAAGATGAATTGAAGGTTGCCGTAAAAATGTTGAACAACCTTAGTTCTGAATTGGATATGCTCAGGCTCACCATGATGGAGACAGGTTTACAAACCATGGCAAGAAACCTGAACCACAGAAACGACAACCTGATGTTATTTGAATTTGGAAAAACTTATGCAAAGTATTCAGCTAAGTATACCGAGGAAGATCATCTCGCTTTATTCACAGCAGGTAAAGTGAATGAAACTTCGTGGAACAAAGCTGCTGAAGAAGCTGATTTATATTTTATAAAAGGCGTTGTTCAGGCACTACAAATCCAATCAGCGATACCTTCTATTGATTATAAAGTTGAAGAAAGAAACAGATTTGACTATTGTATCAATGGCTATGCAGGAAAGCAACTGGTTGTTTCTATTGGTAAACCTTCTGCCGAAATGTTGACCAAGTTTGACATCAGGGTACCTGTTTGGTTAGCTGATATACACTGGCAAAACTGGCTTGCAGCAGGAAGTACAAAAACTATACGTTACAAAGAAATTTCAAAATTTCCTCTTGTACAGAGAGACCTTTCCTTTGTTGCCAATAATGATGTAACTTTCAATGACATTGATAGTTTGCTAGCTTCCCTTTCAATAAAACAATTAAAAAGCTATCGACTATTTGATATCTTTAAGAGTGAAAAATTAGGGAAAAACAAACAATCAATGGCCATGAACTTCACCTTCCTTGATGAAGAAAAAACAATGAAAGATGAGGAAGTTGATAAGCTTATGGGAAAAATAACCAAGGGCATTGAAGAAACATTAAAAGCAGAGATTAGAAAATAAAATGAGTTCCGCCCAAGAACAAATATTAAGAATTGAAGAAAAGCTCGTCAGGTTACTGTCGCAGCACCAACAACTGTTACGTGAAAATCAAAAATTACGTGCTGAACAGTTTCAAATGATAGAAACCCAAAAAAAGCTAAAAGAAAAAGTTGATGAACTGGAACTGCAGCTTGCATTATTAAAATCAACTGAAACTGAGGCTGCTAAATCTTCAAGGGCAGCATTGGAGAAAAAAATAAATGCCTACGTCAAGGAAATCGACAAGTGTATTGCTATTCTAGGAAACCAGTCTTAAACCCGCTTTACTGTTTTCACCCTCACCATGTCCTCGCCTTGTGTGCATTCTAGGGTGTAAACTCCATAAGGGAGATGATCTAATCCCTCCCAAGCGATAAGATGGTTACCCGTACTGATCTTTTTTTCAGTTTTACAGTAAATTTTACCATCTTCACTCTTGAGTACAACATGGACTGGACCCCTTACGGCTTCTTCCAACTCAATGGTTAGCTTATCAATGAAACTATAAGATTTTGTTTTGACCAGCATAGCTTAGGTTTTATGTTATGGCAATGAATCTTGAAAATAGTGAATAATTTGTTAATAAATACGAAAAAACATCAATAATGTCGAATACAATTGCCATAAACTTGATTTTAGGTGATCGTACCTACAGAATTAAGATTGAAAATACGGACGAAGAAAAAGTGCGTGAAAAAGCAAAAAAGCTCAATGATCAATTGATTCAGTTCAAGAAACAATATGCAGGCAAAGACATGCAAGACTATCTGGCCATGGTACTTTTATCCTATGTTCTTGACCAGAAAACTCCTGAAAAAACAGATGGAAATGCAGAAATTAGTCCAATTTTTGATCGAATTGAAGCGATTTTAGACAAATCTCTTTCCGGAGAATAGCCCAAATTAACAAGACCCATGGTGTTTTTTTCTTTAACTTCGTAGCACTTGTCCATAGAAATTTTTTCGAAGGGATTGAAATGAAAAAGAAAAAAACATTAACACATGGAATCGCAACTCATTATACCCATCATAATTGGTATCACAGCCGCATTGGTTGGACTCGGACTGGGTAAACTCATTTTCTCAAAAAACAGCGCCGCAAAATTAGAAGAAGCCAAGAAGCAAGCAGAACAACTCCTTAATGATGCACAATTCAAGGCAGAAAACCTCAAAAAAGAAAAATTACTTGAGGCTAAGGAAAAGTTCGTACAACTGAAGGCGGATCACGACAAAGAAGTTTTTGAAAAAAACAGAAAAATTGCTGACACTGAAAATAGGGTCAAGCAAAAGGAGCAACAAATCAATCAGAAGACGGAAACCCTTGATAAACAGGTTAAAGAAAACGAAACCATCAAGGAACATCTAAACAGGCAAATCGAGATCATTAACCAAAAGAGAAATGAACTTGAAAAGCATCAGGAAGAGCATATCAGAAAATTAGAAAAAATAGGTGGTCTAAGTGCAGAAGATGCCAAAGCTCAATTGATTGAAAGTCTTAAACAAGAAGCACAAACTAAGGCACTTTCTCTCCAACAGGAAATTATTGAAGATGCACGTCAGAAAGCCAATAAAGAGGCAAGGAAGATCATCATCCAAAGCATACAAAGAACTGCTGCAGAACAGACTATCGAGAATACGGTCACTGTATTCCAATTGGAAAGTGATGAAATAAAAGGACAAATCATTGGACGAGAAGGCCGTAACATTCGTGCTATAGAAGCTGCCACAGGTGTGGATTTGGTTGTTGATGATACCCCTGAAGCTATCGTACTTTCTTCATTTGATCCATTGAGAAGAGAAATAGCTCGTTTGGCCCTCCAAAGATTAGTGAGCGATGGTCGAATTCACCCTGCAAGAATTGAAGAAGTAGTTGAAAAAACCAGAAAACAACTGGAAGAGCAGGTGATGGAAATCGGAGAAAGAACCATCATCGAACTGGGTATCCACGGATTACACAAAGAACTGGTGAGGGTTGTCGGTAAAATGA
>CAZDTN010000207.1:0-2854 GCA_964508355.1 uncultured Sphingobacterium sp. | reverse complement strand
ACCAACCAGCGAAGCACATCCAGTGGCAAAGATTTTACAACCAAAGCAGCAATCAACACAGCAATTGTCCCAGGTATAGCCATCGCCAATGCCGCTTTTTTATTGTAAGCACCAGATTGAATAAATTTAAATGAAGCAGGTGGCATCAAAAATGCACAAGATCCCATCATGATTGGAAATGCAACTTCAGGAGACATACCCAGTAAAAAAACCAAGGCCATACATGGCGCATATAAACCAACACCAGCTGTCATCATTGCTCCTAAAATAAAATTGACTACCCCTGCCAATACCAATTTCCAACCATGGATGCCGATAGCAGTCCCTTCCCCTTGGATCCAATTCATTTTGTTGGCAAACATGAATACTGCAGTGATGAGCAAAGCAACGCCCATGGTCAACCGAATCTTGTGTTCGGAAAGTTTTGCCACAATACCGGCACCCCATATTGCACCGCCCATGGCGGTTAAAAACATCACGACCAATGTTAGTGGTTCTACCTCGACAATTTGAATAAAAATAATTGCTTGAACCAGCACAGGGATGGTATTGGCCACATTCATTGTGCCGGGTATTAATTTATCCGTGGTTTGGTTCGTGAATTTCAACAATGCTGTTTGTGGTGCAAAGGCACCTATTCCCAAAACATCAAAAAAATTAACGATAAAACCAATTGCGCCAGTTTTAAGTACACTGATGTTCTCCAGATTTTTTTTGTTTTTTAGGATGTCGGATGCCAACACATAAATAAACCAAACCGAAAACAAAATCAGAACAATCCAAATGAGGTTTACCATGTATCGCTTTATTTTTCTTTACTGAAGTTTTAAAAATCAACCCAACTAAAAGGATTGGCTTAAGTTTGTGTACATGGACGTATTCACGTATCGAAGAAAAATTATCATCACCTGCCACAAATGGTTGGCACCTGCGTTAGAAAAGGAAGTCATTGCCCTCGGTTTTACCCCTGAACGTACCTTTCAAACAGGAGTGGAGCTATTCGGAACAGTCACAGATTGTATCAAATTGAACTTACGACTACGCTGTGCCAGTCAGGTAATGTATTCGCTGAAATCCTTTTCTTGTGCTGATCCGGATGAACTTCATCGCAATCTTCGTTTGATACATTGGGAAAAAATAATCCCCCCAAATGGATATTTCTCTGTCACGAGTAATGTTTTTCATCCTACCATTTCAACTAATCTGTTTGCTAATCTGCGTGTGAAAGATGCGATTGTCGATAGAATGCGTGATGCCATAAAAAGAAGACCTACAACTGGATCAGATCTGGTTGGTGCTGTCATCTATCTTTTCTGGAAAAATGACCTTGCGGAAATCTTTATCGATACAACTGGTGAAACACTTGCCAAACACGGGTATAGAAAACTACCCGGACAAGCACCAATGCTGGAAGCTTTAGCTTCGGCTACCATCTTATCTTCCAAATGGGACCGCTCATCAGCGTTCATCAACCCCATGTGTGGATCGGGGACACTTGCCATTGAAGCTGCACTGATAGCAACGAACAGAGTACCCGGACTACTTCGCGATAACTATGCTTTCATGCACATCCTTGAATTTGAGCGATCCATGTACCTCGATGAACGCGCAAAGCTGGAAGATGAAATCATTCAACAACCCAATCTAAAAATCATTGCTTCTGACATCAGTGAAAAGGCGATCAATATCGCACGCATCAATGCTGAAGCTGCTGGAGTAGCTGATTTAATTGATTTTGAAGTTTGTGATTTTGAAGATGCTACCATTCCCGAAGGCGATGGCATTGTCATGTTCAATCCTGAATATGGAGAACGATTGGGAGATGAAACCGAATTACAAACCACCTATGCTCGCATTGGTGATTTCCTGAAACAAAAATGCAAGGGTAAAACAGGGTATGTTTTTACAGGTAATCTTGAATTGGCAAAAGCGATCAGACTTAAACCTTCGAGACGCATTGAATTCTTAAACGCTAAGATTGATTGCAGATTACTGGAATATGAAATGTATGCTGGCACCAAAAGGACTGATAAGCTTGAAAATGTTTGATGACCATCATCATATCTAACTATTTTTTGAATCATTGATGTGAAAGTGCCGTGAATATATTTTCACAGCATGAACTTCCACACTAAAATTATTTTACACGCAACCGACTTCTCTGCAAATGCCGCAAATGCTTTGGAAGTCGCAACCGATCTACTGAATATTCCATCTTCGCGTTTAGTTATTCTGCATGTTTGTGATTTACCGACAATCATCAACAATCCCAAAGCCGAAGATGCAGTGGCTTTAGAAAAAGAAAGAATCAAAGAAGCCAATATAAAAATGGACAAATACATCAAGCAGTGTTTTGGCGATCAGATACCTGTGCCGGTTCCGGAAAAAGAAATCGTTTTACACAGTTCTCCCTATAAAGGCATACTTGACGCCATCAATAGAATTGATCCTTATATGGTAGTCATCGGACAAAAAGGACAATCCAAAATCAAGGACTTAATCATGGGAAGTACTGCTAAACACCTTACTGAAAAAGTACATTGCTCCCTAGTGATTGTACCTTCATTTATTACCTTACAATAGATCAAACAAATCAAGAAATTGTTGGTTATGAATGGGAATAGATATTAACAGACAATGACACCCCCTTATTCAAATTCTCTTTTCGAAGAATACAAACAAATAACAAATGATAACCTGCTGCCTTATGATGGCACAGTTCATTATCATGGAAATGTTTTTTCTTCAGAGGATTCGAAAAGTTTATTCAATGTATTGTCGACTGATATCAATTGGGAACATGATGAAGTAATGATGTTTGGTAAAAAAATAATTACGAAAAGAAAAGTTGCCT
>CAZDTN010000206.1:0-2859 GCA_964508355.1 uncultured Sphingobacterium sp. | reverse complement strand
ACTCACCTGAGCTTGGGATCACTTGATGTTTTTCTGGCCCGTCACTTTGGGTTCTGCTATGGGGTTGAAAATGCCATAGAAATTGCATTTCAAACTGTTGAGAACAATCCCAATAAAAGAATTTTTTTATTGAGTGAAATGATTCACAATCCTTTTGTCAATGAAGATCTTCTGAGCAGAGGCGTTCAATTTTTAATGGATACAAAAGGAAATATGTTAATTCCATTTGAATTACTTGAGAAAGATGACATTGTCATTATTCCTGCATTTGGAACTACGATAGCCATTGAAGAAAAACTTCGTGGTATTGGTATTCAAATTGAAAAATACAATACCACTTGTCCCTTTGTAGAAAAGGTATGGAACAGAGCAGAGCAAATCGCACAGAAAGGTTATAGCATCGTTGTGCATGGAAAGCCAACGCATGAGGAAACCAGAGCGACATTTTCACATAGTAATGCTCACGCACCTACAATCGTCATTTATGACATGACAGAAGCAATTGCATTAGGTGAATTCATGTTAGGTGAGAGAGATAAAGAAGATTTTTCAACTTTTTTTGCGAATAGATATAGCGAAGGATTTAGTTTGGATAAGGATCTTGTAAGATTTGGTGTTGTAAACCAAACGACTATGTTGGCAACAGATACCCAAGCTATTGCAGATTATCTGAAAAAAGTCGTTATAAAAAAATACAACCTGAACGAGTCTAACATAAGTGAACACTTTGCAGACACAAGAGATACCTTGTGCTATGCCACCAATGATAATCAAACCGCAGTAAAGCAACTTCTAGAAGTCAAAGCAGATTTAGCTATAGTTATTGGCGGTAGAAAAAGCAGCAATAGTTCACATCTGGTAGAACTTTGTGAAGAAAAATTACCTACTTATTTTATAGAGTCCGCTGCGGATTTGTTGTCAGATAAAGAGATAAAAGCATTTAAATGGCGTACACATGAAGAATATATAAAAGCTGATTATCTTCCTCAGCAAGCAAATGTTCGGGTGCTCATCACCAGTGGAGCTTCTTGTCCTGATGCGATTGTAGAAGAAACCATTGAAAAACTAAATAGTTTCTTTCCAGGAAGCAAAAATTTGACAACTGTCGGAGCAGAGTGGATGAGTAATTAACTATTAATTTTTTCCTGAGCCCATTGCAAAGCCAAATTAAGTTGTTGATCAGGTGTAAGGTGACTATTGTTCAAGACCAGTGCATCTGATGGTTGTCTTAATGGAGAAATTGCCCTGGTGGAATCAATATAATCTCTGGATGCAAGATTATCCCTCACTTCCTCAATAGAAATTCCAGGATTTTTTACCTGCAATTCTTTCAATCTTCTTTGTACCCTAATTTCAGGATCTGCTGTCATAAAGATTTTCAATTCCGCATTGGGGAAAACAACAGTTCCAATATCACGACCGTCCATAACAATCCCCTTTCCCATGCCAATTGATCTTTGTTGGGCAACAGCAAAGTCCCTCACTTTCGCAATGGCAGCAACTTCACTCACTTTTTGTGCTACGTTGATTTCCCGGATGAGCTGATCTACATTTTCATTATTCATCCAGATTTCATTATTACCAGTTGACTCGTTAAGTTTAAATGTAAGATGGATATCCATCAGAGCATTTTCAACTTGCCTTTCGTCATGAAAATCAATATTATTCCTTAAAAAATAAAGCGTGATGGCTCTGTACATTGCACCTGAATCAATGAAGAGATAGTTCAATTTTTGAGCCAACTGTCTGGCCATTGTACTTTTTCCGCAAGATGACCACCCATCGATGGCAATGACGATTTTTCTCATATTTGAGTCTGGTGATGCAAAAATCATGCTTATTGTCTGAATCACAAAATATCTACCTTTGCAGGACTATGTTAAATATAGGCATCTTTGGCGTTGGCCATTTGGGAAAATTTCATATTGGTAACTGGCAAAATATTGAGGGCACTAACATTGTTGGTTTTTACGACCCAAATGATTCAAATGCTACTGAAGCGATTGAAAAATTTGGCCTGACCAGATTTAATGATATGCATGCTTTAATTGATGCAGTTGATGCCATTGATGTAATTACACCCACCCAATATCATTTCCCTGTTTGTGAAGCTGCATTGAGAAAAAGCAAACATGTATTTGTAGAAAAACCGTTGGCAAATGATATGCATGAGGCAAAAGAACTCGTAAAACTGGCCAATGAAGCAAAGGTGAAATTTCAAGTTGGACATGTTGAGCGCTTTAATCCTGCATTTCAGGCACTTAAAGGCAAACAGCTTAATCCAATGTTTATTGAAGTACACCGACTGGCTCAATTCAATCCAAGAGGTACAGAAGTAAGCGTTATACTCGATTTAATGATTCATGATATAGATATTATTTTACACCTGGTGAAAAGTGAAATTAAATCTATATCTGCAAGTGGTGTAGCTGTTATGACTGATACGCCCGACATAGCCAACGTGAGAATTGAATTCCACAATGGTTGTGTAGCCAATCTTACTTCTTCTAGAATTTCAATGAAGAAAATGAGAAAAATCAGGTTGTTTCAAAAAGATGCCTATATCGGAATTGACTTCCTTGAAAAAAAGACAGAAATCATCAAGCTTAAAGGAGATGGGGATGAAGAGTTGTTCTGCTTTGATATTGAAACCCCTGGAGGTACCAAAACGATAGCTGTGGAGAACCCTGAAATTGAAGAACAAAATGCAATTAAATCAGAACTTACTGCATTCCGAGATGCCGTTATAAATGACACTCCTACTATTGTTTCTGAACATGATGGATATATGGCTATGGATGTAGCACACCAAATTTTGGCAAAGATTGGAAAACAAAAAATCCAAGAACTCTAGTCCCT
>CAZDTN010000205.1:0-2860 GCA_964508355.1 uncultured Sphingobacterium sp. | reverse complement strand
AGGAAGTAATTCATAAAGCCGTATCCTGTATTTGCTGAAGTAGGGGTTCTGGATAATTTAATCCAGTTGCTGTCGATTAACTGTTTGCCATTCCAGTTACCATTTCTTAATGTCAATAATCCAAATCTAGCCATGTCCATTGCATTGATAAACAAACCACCGCCAAAGTGACCGCCACCACTGACTGACTGTATTATTTTTCCATCAAGAACAATCCAGGAATTTCTATAGCCTGTCCAGTGCCAACTATTTGATGCACCAATGGGCTCCATGATATATGTCCTCAATACTTCTGGTAAAGGCTGATGCCATATAGATGTAGTTGCTAAAGCTAGAGCGTTAACGCGGGTGTCATTGTATTTATAAACAGATCCAGGTTCGTTTCTTTGTCTGGTTAGCCACTCTTGCGGTTTATCGGATGGACGATCTGCCCAATCCGGCTTACCCCAAAGCGTTCCCTCCCAGTCGCTGGTTTGTCTGAGCATATGATTCCATGTAATTTTTTTATTGTGCTCAGAGGCAAATGGTGTCAAGAAATGCGATTTTCCTAAGTCCTCTGGTTTTCTATAAGTTTCTGGATCATAAGGTTCAATAAGTTGTATATAGTCGCCTACTTTATCGTCTATTGAACTTATTATTTTTTTGTCGACTGCCAAACCTACCACCATAGAAAGAAAACTCTTGGTAACACTATTTGTCTGTTCAGAAAAATCAACATCGCCCCAGCTTCCTACGATATAACCTTTATGAATAACTAAGCCCGATGATGACTTTCTTGTAGCAAATGGTCCAACTGCATCACTGAAAGGTTCTTTGTAAAAGTTGACTATCTGCGCCATTTCCTGATCTTTCGGCACCTTGGTTTCATTTTGAATAGCAAATTGAATAGCGTCTTGAAGCAAGGTGCTGTCCATCCCCATTTCAATTGCTGTCTTTTTCTCCCAATGCAACGCACTTGGGAAATATGGTTTTGTTACAGGTGTTTTTTTCTGTGCAAAAGCGATGCCAAGACTTGAGCATGCAAGGAGAAGTAAAATCTTTTTCATAGAATTAAAGTTCGACTTTTTTTAGCTACCTTAAATCCATTATTTTATAAATGGAAACCACAGAAGCAGTTGTTGTTGAGAGAACGAAAATTTGGATAAGGGATGTTGTCATTGGGCTTAATTTTTGTCCCTTTGCTCCGAAGCCATTTAAAGATGAGTTAATTGTATACAAAGTGGATGATACCTCAGATGCTGCTATAGCATTGGAGTCTTTGATGAATACTTGTCATTTTTTGGAAGACAATCCTGCAATGGAAACAGCTTTGTTGATTTTTTCAAAAGGGTTTTCTGACTTTCAAGATTATTTGAATCTGATTGATTTGGCAGAACAACTATTTAAAGCAGAAGGTTTTGAAGGCGTTTACCAAGTAGCAAGTTTCCATCCGGGTTATCTATTTGCAGGATCAGATGAAAATGACCCAGCAAATTATACCAACCGTTCACCTTTTCCAATGTTGCACTTGCTTAGAGAAGATTTGCTTGAAATTGCTATTGATAAACATATCAACGTGGATGATATTCCTAACCAGAATATTGCTAAGGCAAAGTCACTTGGACTGGCTTATTTCAAGAGTATGAAATTTTAGTATCAGCATTATCATATGCTGGGATCGAGAGTATAAAAAACTTTAATTATTTTAGAACTTATAAATTGAGCAAATGAAAAAAAATCTATTTGTAATTGCCTTGTTCTTCAGTGCAGGACTATTTGCGCAACAACGTCCATCTGCTTCTGCTCCTGCATCTGTACCAAGTCAACCAGCAGTTGAGCAAAAAGCAACAAACAACAATATCCCATTCAACCCGGATCATTATGTGAGTGCTGATCATGAGATAACAATAAAAGGCACTAAAGTTCCTTATAAGACAGTAACTGGGATGATGCCTGTCTGGGATACTGAAGGAAAAGTACAAGCAGGTGTATTTTTTACATATTACGAGCGTAATGATGTGAAAGATCGCGCAGCACGACCTTTGTTGATTTCATTTAATGGCGGACCAGGAACATCTTCTTTGTGGATGGAGCTGGGCTATACTGGTCCGCGTATTGTAAACATCGATGATGAAGGATATCCATTACAACCTTACGGGTTGAAAGATAATCCACATTCTGTATTGGATGTTGCTGATATCGTTTACGTAGACCCAGTCAATACTGGTTTTTCAAGAGCAGTGAGTAAGGATATTCCAACAAGTAGATTTTTTGGAGTAACTGCCGACATCAAATACCTGGCAGAATGGATCAATACTTTTGTTTCAAGAATGAATCGCTGGGCTTCTCCAAAATATTTAATTGGTGAAAGTTATGGTACCGGCAGGGTTTCTGGATTAGCACTTGAATTGCAGAATACACATTGGATGTTTGTCAATGGCGTTATTTTGGTTTCACCAACAACATTAGGTATTGAGCGAGGAACCGTCATCAATGCAGCTTTGCGTTTGCCATATTATGCAGCGACTGCCTGGTACCACAAACAATTGCCAGCTGATTTGCAAGCAAAGGACTTGACAGATATGCTACCAGAAGTTGAAAAATTCACTATTGATGAATTGGTGCCAGCTATGACGAGGGGTGGATTTTTAGAAGAGGGTAAGAAAAAAGAAATAGCGAAGAAGATGGCCAGGTATTCTGGAATTTCCGAGCAGGTAATTCTACAAAACAATCTTGATGTTGCATTAGGATTATTCTGGAAAGAATTGTTGAGGGATGAAGGGTATACAGTTGGTCGATTAGACTCCAGGTACAAAGGCATTGATAAAAGAGATGCAGGTGAACAACCTGATTTTAATGCAGAGTTGATTTCATGGGAACA
>CAZDTN010000204.1:0-2863 GCA_964508355.1 uncultured Sphingobacterium sp. | reverse complement strand
CGCCTGAGAACAACTTACTCTTGGTCTTTAATTGGGCATGGACTTCTAATCCAATAACCGCCTCATATTTAGTATTAGAAATACTACTCAAGATAAAGAAACTTTAATCTGTTCAATTACAAGAGCTAAGTTACTGGGATCTTGACCACCAGCTGTAGCCAAGGTCTTTTGTCCGCCTCCACCTCCTTTGATGATTCCCGCCACTTTAGTTTTGATCAATACTGTTGCATCCAATCTGTTTGATGCAACCAAGTCATCTGAAATACCGACTGCGACAAATGGCTTACCCCCTATGACTGCGGCAAGTGTAACTACTGTATTGGGTGGAACACGTAAATCATTACATAACTTCTTTAGCATCTCAGACTGAGAAACTTCAATAACTTGTCCAATAAATTGAAGATCACCAACTGCAACTGCCGATGTTGTGAGTCCAGCTTTCAAAAATGCTGCCAACTTATTTTCAGTACTCTCCAATTGCCTTCTAAGTGACTGCAATTCTTCTTGCTGATTCTCAATTGCCTTTACAATATCTCTTGGATTTTTTAGCAATACAGCTATCTGCGAGAAGGTTTTTTTCTCTTCTCTCAAGTGCTCTTCTGAAGCAATTCCTGCAACTGCTTCCAATCGGCGTACTCCAGCAGCAACCCCGGTTTCTGATGTAATCATACAAAAACCAAGCTCACCTGTTGAGGTAACATGTGTACCTCCACAAAGCTCAACTGAATAATTTGGATCAATGATGACAACACGTACATGATCGCCATATTTCTCCCCAAACAAAGCCATCGCACCCAATTGAAGCGCTTCTTCTTTAGGCATTTGTTTAATTACAACAGGAATATTTTCACGGATTTTTTGATTGACAATTGAGGAAACTGCTTCAATTTCTACATCCGTCATTTTTGCAAAATGAGAAAAATCAAAGCGCATTGATTTATCATTTACCAATGACCCTTTTTGCGCAACATGTACACCCAAAACTTGACGCAACGCGGCATGAATTAAGTGAGTCAGGGAATGATGATTGGCTATTTCTTTTCTCCGCTTTTTATCAACTTCAGCAATTACATTACCCGATAATTGTTCTGGTAATGTATCGACTAAATGCACAATTAGATCATTTTCTTTTTTGGTATTCAAAATCTGAACTTGAGTACCATTAATTGTTATTGTTCCTGTATCTCCTACCTGGCCTCCACTTTCTGCATAAAATGGGGTCTGGTTGAGAACAAGCTGAAAATAAGATTGCCCTTTTGTAGTTACTTTTCGATATTTAACAATATCAGTTGTAACTGATAAGTTTTCATAACCCACAAAATTGGTAAGTGAAGCATCATGAGGGGTCACTTCAATCCAATCTTCAACATCAGACGCTGTCGCTGCTCTACTTCGGTTTTTTTGCATTTGCATTTCCTGATCGAAACCAGGCTCATCAACTTCCATTTGATGCTCGTGGGCTATCAAACGAGTAAGGTCGATCGGAAAGCCATAGGTATCATAAAGCTCAAAAGCTGCAGCACCATTGATTTTACCAGAAGCTTTAGAGGATTGAATCAGCTCATCTATTTTCTTCAACCCTTTTCCTAATGTTCTAAGAAAAGTCTCTTCCTCTTCTTTAACTACTTTAGATACAAAAGACAGTTGAGCATGTAATTCTCCAAATACATTTTTGAACTGTTCTGCTAATCCAGGCAAGAGCTTATGCAAAAGCGGCTCTTTTACATCAAGATAAGAATAATAGTATCTAACAGCTCTTCGTAAAATTCTTCTAATAACATAACCAGCACCAGTGTTAGCTGGTAACTGACCATCGGCTATAGTGAAAGCAATAGCCCTGATGTGGTCTGCCAGAACCCTGAATGCAATATCTTGTTTGGAATCTCCAGCAGTATATTTTTTTCCTGATAACTCTTCTGTTGTTTTTATAGAACCTGCAAAAATATCAGTATCGTAATTAGATGTTTTACCTTGCAAAACGCGAACTAATCTCTCTAAGCCCATTCCAGTATCTACATGTGTTGCTGCAAGTGGCTGTAAACTACCATCCTTCATTCTGTTGTACTGAATGAATACATTGTTCCATATTTCAATTACTTGCGGATGGTCTTTGTTCACCAGCAAATGACCTGGCACTTTCTTTCTTTCTTCATCGGGCCTACAATCAACATGTATTTCAGAACAGGGTCCGCATGGGCCTGTATCTCCCATTTCCCAGAAGTTATCTTTCTTATTTCCATATACGATATGCTCTTCTGGCAACAATTTTTTCCATTCTTCCAAGGCAATGGAAGAGGCAGGCAGCTGTTCTTTGGGATCCCCTTCAAAAACAGTAGCGTACAGACGATTCTTATCTATACCATAAACTTCAGTAAGTAATTCCCAACTCCAGGTAATGGCTTCTTTTTTAAAGTAATCACCAAAGCTCCAATTACCCAGCATTTCAAACATGGTATGGTGATAGGTATCAACACCTACTTCCTCAAGATCGTTGTGTTTTCCACTTACCCTCAGGCATTTTTGGGTATCGACCACTCTTTTAAACTGAGCTACTTTATTACCCAAAAAAAGATCCTTGAATTGGTTCATACCTGCATTGGTGAACAAAAGAGTTGGGTCATCCTTTAACACAATAGGGGCAGAAGGAACAATATGGTGTCCTTTCTCTTCAAAAAATTTCAAAAACTGGCTACGAATCTCCGCTGAGGTCATTTCTTAAGTCTTTTATAAGATTTCTTCTAGGATCTATGGGTTATATTTGCCAGATCCAGGTCAGCAAAAATACATTTTTTAGTTAGGGTCTAAGGATGAAAAAGATCAAATATTATTACAATACCCAAACACTCCGCTACGAAAAGCAGGT
>CAZDTN010000203.1:0-2878 GCA_964508355.1 uncultured Sphingobacterium sp. | reverse complement strand
GGGATTTGTGGATTGGTCCTGCTAAAATGATTGATTATAATCCAGCTTATCTTCCCTTCAATTGGAGAGGATGGTGGGCTTTTGGTACTGGCTCTTTGGGTGATATGGCTTGTCATATTATGGATCCTGTATTCAGGTCCCTACCTATTTTATATCCTTCAGATGTAGAATGCTCTGTGGCATCAATTTGGAGAGGTATGTGGGATGATACTGTTAACACTGATGCTTGTCCTCCTTCAACCATTATTCATCTTACTTATCCTAGAACTGATGGTAAGCCAGGTGATATCAAAGTATCATGGTATGATGGAGGTTTGTTGCCAAGACGTCCAGATGAATTAGGTCCAGAGGAAGAATTTGGTAACTGGGATGGAGGAGTTTTGTTCTATGGAACAAAAGGTAAATTATTAACTGATTGCTATGGTGCAAATCCAAGGTTATTGCCAACCAAATTGATGAAGGAAGTTGCTATGCCTGCTGAAACCATCAAACGTGTTCCTGAAGGACACTATTTGCAGTGGGTAAATGCCTGTATTGCTGGGTATGGCAATGCGCAGACCAGTTCGCCATTTGAATTTTCTGGTCCATTTACAGAAAGTATCTTGATTGGTAATTTGGCCATCAGAAGTTGGATGATGAAGAATCCAAACTTAAAAGGATGGAATGATAAATACTTGGGTAGAAAGAAATTGTTGTGGGATGCTCAGAATTTGCGCATCACCAATTTCGAGCCAGCGAACCAGTATGTGAAGAGTGAATATAGGAGCGGATGGAAGTTGGAATTGTAAAGGACTACCGTTGAATGAAAATAAAAAGAGTCGATATAAAATCGACTCTTTTTTTATGCGTTGGATTAAGGAAAAATTAGTCTTTTCTTTGAAGAAGCCATAGTGAGAAGAACATCAAAAAAATCAAGATACCAGTCGCTCCAAACAAAAAGGCTGTCATGAATTGCTGAACTGGCTTGAAAAACAGCATGTTGACAGCGATCAAGAAATAAAGCACATACAAGAAAATGAGTGTGTGTATTCTTTTGTCCATTTTTTTTTGATTTTGCTGCTGCAAATATCGTAAAAATTTTGATTTTATTGCCTAACCCTGAAACTAAAAATGATGGTGCCTATTTGATCAATTTCTCCATCTTCATTAACAGTGAATTTTAGCTGCCGTGCTTTCCTTATAGCAATATTTTTCATGTTGGCGTTGCCTGTAGTGGTACCCCTGGGTTGAATAGAAGCTGAGGTTACAGTACCATTGTTGTCGACTTTTATATCAACAGCTACTTTTGCATTTTCACTAAATTCATCCTCAAAAGAGGGGAATCTTGTAATTTTTCTTCCTTGCAAACCGCGTGAAATGGAGACTGCATTTCCAGAACCGTAGCCACCGTTTCCTGAATAACTGTCTGAATTGGGATTTCCATTCAGTTTGCCCTGATCACCTGCACCACCAGCGATGCCTTGACCCTTGGATGGCTGATAACTATCAGCATTGTTTCCGCCTGTCCCATTCTTATTTGCAACCTGTGCTTTGTAGAGCGCTTTTGGTTTTGGTGCAGGAGGTGTTTCAACCGGTTTAGCTTCTTCTTTTGGCTGAACACTTGGTTTTGGAGTCTCCGGAACTGGTTTGAATTCAGCTTTAGGCTGAGGTTTTACAACAGCTTTGGGTTTAGTCACTACAGCAGGTGGAGCTTCTTTATCATCGTCGTTTGTCTCAATTTCTTTTTCTACTGTTTCGTTTTGCACAGGCTGAGGGGGAGTTGAATGCTCAACTATTGATTCAAGTGCAGGTTCACCAGGCAGAAGAGGTTGAACATCGCCAATGCCTGTTTCACTGTCACCTAAATTCACTTCCATTCCTTCTTCCTGTTGTATTGGGGGTGCAACTGGAGGGGTCCAAGAAATGATGAAGCAAATTGCCAACAAACAAGCCAGGAGTAGGGCAGTGTAAGTGCCTGCTTTGAGATTTTTTTGTTGGTTGAAAGATGACATGTGTAATCTAAAATTGATAGTGTTAAGTTCGGTAATATTTAAAGTTTGGGCTGAATTTAAATGTTAAACTTTATTTCAAAAGTGGGTTTATAAGTACCACCCCTCCTATACTAGGATGGGAATCTATTTGATGTAAACTATTTCTCCCACTGGGCGAAATCCTTTTCGTAGTTTCCCTTAATCCTTTCCATAGGGGGATTGAAATAGCCGTATTTCAGATTAGGGAATTCATCGCGGAGCATTTGCATCAGGTTTCTTATACCAAAGATTTCCATGGGTTCAGAAATGCCCATTTTACCCAAGTACCAATCTGGGTCAATGTTGAAATTTCTCCATTGAATCATTTTGAGGTTGGTCTCTTTGATCACTTTTCTCAGTGCCTCATATTCTCCTTCTGTATCTGTCATACCTGGAAATACGAAATAATTGATAGAGCTCCATCCGCCAAATTCATCCACAATGCGAAGACTCTCTACAATGTCTTCAAACTTGTAATTGTTGGGGCGATAATATTTTTCATACCAAGATTTTTGAAGTGAGTTTGTACTTACGCGAATAGAGTCTAATCCTGCTTCGCATAAGGCCCTTACAGCCTTTGGCATTGATCCGTTGGTATTGATATTGATACTTCCTCTAGAAGTGTGTTTTCTAATTTCTTTAATGGCCTCTTTAATTGTTTCCCACATCAAAAGTGGTTCACCTTCACAACCTTGTCCGAAACTCACCAAAGGAAAAGGTGCGTTCATCAAATGCGGTACGGTAAACTCAACGATCTCCTCTACAGATGGTTTGAATTGTAAACGATCTTGAGGTGAAGTGATGGATTCTGATTCAGGTTGGAATGAAATACAACCTATACAATTTGAATTACAAGCAGGTGAAGTAGG
>CAZDTN010000202.1:0-2890 GCA_964508355.1 uncultured Sphingobacterium sp. | reverse complement strand
CCACCAAATCTTTTACTAGGATCTTTTGCAAATGCATTTTGCAATTCTTTTTCCATCCAACCCATCAATTGTTTACCAGTTATTTTCCCGGTTTTCGCTTCGCTATCAACTGGTAACATATTCCAGAGGTAATCGACAGTAATTTCAGCCTCACCAGTTTTTGCATCTGGCACGAGAGGGGGACAAAAACGGAAGCCATTGCTCAACGCAATATCCGGTTTGAATTTCCACATGATGGCATCAGTGATGAAATTGTCCATAGGAGTTTCAATCACATAATAGCGCATCAATGGTGTTTTTGTTTTTCCAATGACACGATTGAGTTCTTTTTTATAGGGCTCTCTGGCTTTTTCAACCAAACGCTTCATTTCTTCATCTTCTTTGTATTTACCTGGGTCAACATCAAGTAATTGATAGGAGTGATCTTTTACTTCTCCATTTTCAATAATGATATCCATTTGAGCAATAAACGATCCGAATGCGCCGGGTTCAGTCACTTTTGTATGTACGCCTTGAATAGGTGTTCTTACGCGTTCGTGTGTATCAGCACCAAGGATATAATCAACACCCTTTACCTCTGATTGGTTAGCAAGTCCTACCTGTTGAGCTAAGCCCATGTGTGTCAACAAGAAGACCATGTCACATTTTTCATACTGCTTCAAAATCTTGATGTATTTGGCAACATTTGATTCTGGGTTGGTGAACTGAATACCGTTGCTATATGCAGGAGATTGACGCTTTGGGGTAAGCGGGTCATTGTATCCAATGAAACCAATTTTTATTCCACCAATATTTTTTACGAAATAAGGTGGGAAGATTAAATCACCATGAAGTTCATCATTTGTTTTGTGGTACATGTTGGCGCAGACTTTTACACCATCATAAGCAAACATGTCCTGCATCATCATTTCCTTTCCATAAACTACTTCCCAGTTCCCAGGAAGCATGATGTCGTAACCAATGTTGTTCATCAATGGCACAATTGCTCTTCCTTCACTCATGGCAGCAACGCCACCACCCTGAAAACAATCGCCACCATCCATCAACAATGTATTTTCTCTATTCTCGTTTCGAATAGTATTGATCATGGTTTTTAGTGTTGCATATCCACCGCGTTTTTTAAAAACATTTTTTCCGTTTTCTACGAAAAACTCATCATGAATATTTAATTGAGCATGGATATCTGCGGTGTGTAGCAATGTTACCTTAGTTGCTTTTCCCTCTCTAACAGCTTTGTTTTTACTCATTGATGCAGCTTTATAGGCAGCATCTTCATTATTGAGTGCTGAAGCAGCCATTGGTGTGCTAATAAGTCCACCTCCAATACCAAGCCCTAAACCGAGCCTGCTTGATCGTCTTAAAAAATTTCTCCTGCTGTTTTCAGATAGCTGTACGTGCATTTCTTTTTCAGCTTTGCTGAGCGCTTCAGACTGACAGCCAGAGCAGTTGCAATTGTTGATGTGGTTGGATGGCATAGTAATCGTTGTTTAAACCGCAATGAGTATGCGGTTATGTAAAATACTCGTGGTTAAGACTTCTTTTGTTTTTGTTGTTGTTTTCTGGCTTCTATGATGGGTTTAAAGGGGCCGAATTTATGTTGGGTTTCAGAGAATCCATCGGCATAGGGACCAAAAGGATGATCAATAGGTTTTTTAGCAATATTTGGCCAGTCACCACTTAAATCTTTATTTGGCCTTGGTCTAGAGTTTACGAATGCTGCAACATCCCATGCTTCTTCATCACTAAGTGCAGGTGCATTGTGAGTGGCTTGATTCAGTGGCATGTTATCACGAACAAAACCAGCAAAACGTGAAAGGCGGAACAGCCCAGCACCAGAGTTGTAGCTATTGGCTCCCCATAGTGGAGGGTAGGTGTAACTTTTTCCATCTGCAGCCATGAGTCCTTCTCCATTAGCACCGTGACAAGATTGACATTTTGCACTATAAACTATACTACCGTTTTCGGGACTTGCAGCGCGATCCAAATAAGCTGGCGGTTGAATTCCACTTCCTTTTGGCGTGCTGTCTTTTTCAACAGTATGTCCAACCCATTTGATGTAGGCCATCATGGCTTGCATTTCTTTGTTGTTGCTGTCGAGTGCTGTACCATTTAAACTTCTTTCCATGCAATCGCTAACCCGTTTATAAACAGATTCAATTGATCCACTTCTATCGCGAAATTTTGGATAGTTGGCTGCGACGGCGCCATAATTGTTTCCCCATGATTTTCTTCCTCCATTGAGGTGACAATTCTGGCAATTCATGCCGTTGGTGATGGTAGCAACAGAGCCATTGGGACCTAAGTATTTTGCAGTATTTGCAATTAGTTCTTCTCCGTATATAATTTGTTGGCGCTCTTCACCTTGAAGTTCTCTATCTAAAAACAAACTAGGAGCTACCCATGTATCTTGTTTGACTGAAGTAATTTCTTTTTTCGGTGTATTTATCGCATCCATGATTTCACTAAAAATGAGTAGAATAACTCCACTCACAATTAGGATGATAATCCAGTTTTGTTTTTGCATACAACAAATTATATAGAATAAATATAAATGAAATAACCCTTCCCTTATGTGATTTATATCACAATTAATAATTGTACGTTAATATTAGAAATTATAATTCAGGACAATATTCCATAGACCCATGTTCACTCTATTGATAATGTATCGATCATCAATGATTTCATTGGTTGCCTTTCCTTTGTACACGTAAAGTATCTGTGCCTCTAATCCTGTCAACATACCTTTGAAAATATATCTGTAGTCGATATTCAATTGGTTATAAGAAGGTAGTCCGTATTTATTGTTTTCAAAATCAGTAACCGAAGGAAGATTGAAATGTCCGACTGCAAGATTTACTGACGAACGTTGTTTTGGAAAACTTCTTCC
>CAZDTN010000201.1:0-2948 GCA_964508355.1 uncultured Sphingobacterium sp. | reverse complement strand
GGATTCAATCCACTGGCAACCATGATCCATCCCAACAACGCTTGTAGAATACCCAACAAAAACAAAATGATCATGGGATTGATCATCCACTTTTCAATTTTCTTTTTTACAACAAACCAAACAAATGGAATAAAAAACACAACACCAATCAACCGTGCCCATTCACGGTGAAACCATTCCCAGAAATAGATGAATTTGAAATCAGATAATGTGAACTCAAAATTCAGATGCTTATACTGACCAATTTGCTTGTACTGCTCAAAAGCTTTTAACCAATCTGCTTCATTCATCGGAGGCACTGCACCTAATATTGGCTTCCATTCAGTGATGGATAAACCAGAACCCGTCAATCGTGTAATCCCACCTAACAATACCTGAATAATAATCATGCCCACCCCTACCAGCAACCAGATGGCGACAGCATTCGATTTTTTTACACCAAGATGTTGATTCATGCTGCAAAGGTATTGCGCTTATGAAAGCGATACCATTTTTGATGAATTTTTCTTGCTACTTTGCAGCAGATGCTCAAACCATTTTTACAAGAATTATTTCCTGAAGCGGGATGTGATGAAGCTGGCAGAGGGTGCCTGGCAGGACCGGTTTTTGCTGCTGCAGTAATATTGCCGACTAATTACCATAACCCACTATTGAACGATTCAAAAAAAATCTCCGAAACCAACCGTTATCAATTGAGAGAAATAATTGAAAAAGATGCAATCTGCTGGTCAGTTGCGAAGATTGATGCTGATGAAATTGACAAAATCAACATTCTCAATGCGTCCATCAAGGCTATGCATCTTGCTCTTGAGGGTCTTAATAAAAAACCTCGCTACATTATAATTGATGGTAACCGCTTCAAACCATATAAAAATATTCCGCATACCACCATTGTGAAAGGTGATGGTAAATTCAGTTCGATTGCAGCTGCAAGTATTTTAGCAAAAACCTATCGTGATGATTTCATGCTTGCAGCACATGAAACATTTCCGCATTTCAATTGGAAGAAAAACAAAGGATACCCTACTAAAGATCATAGAGTTGCTTTGGAAAAATTTGGTAGATGTGCACTGCACAGAAAAACTTTTCAAGTCAAATCAATAGATGGCCACACTTTATTCGACGAAATGCCTAGTGTTTAGGTTTTGTTAAATGCAATGAAATAAAAAAGTTTGATTAAACGCAGCGTAGTAAATCGGGTCTATTGTTCATAAAGGTATCCGATATCCTGCGTAAAAATCCAATCCTATTTGGTCAGGAGTTTCTGCAATAGAAGCTCCTGCTTTTTTTAATCAATGATACCAATTCCTTGTCGCGTTACTACTGGTTCTACTTCTGTCATATCGATTATTGTAGAATATTCCATTCCACCAATTCCACCATCGATAACCAAATCAACTAGCTTCTCAAATTTTTCATGAATAAACTCAGGGTCTGTATACTCTTCTACCATCTCTCCTGGCAAAGAAGAACTCAAAACAGGATGACCTAATTCAGCTGCAATTGCATGTGTGATACGGTGATCAGGAACACGTAAACCAATGGTGTCTTTTTTACTCTTTAAAATTTTAGGAACTTCTTTACTTGCTGGTAAAATAAATGTGAAGGCACCAGGAATTAGATTTTTGATAAATCGATACTGTGGTGTTGAAATTGATTTCGCATACTTACTCAGGTCTGAAAGATCCTCGCACACAAAGGACAAGTTTGCTTTGGCTGGATCAATACCTTTAATTCTGCATATTCTTTCTATTGCTTTAGGTTGAAAAATATCACAACCAAATCCATAGACAGTATCTGTTGGATAAATAATAACTCCTCCATCACGCAGAACATCTGCTACCTTTTTAATTAACCGCTCTTGTGGATCCTGTGGATGAATATTGAGTAACATGACTAAGCGATGGTCCAGGTTTCATTACCTCTCAACAACTTGTTGAGATCACCCTTACCCTTTGCTGCAATCACATCTTCAATTTGTAAACGAAGCTGATCTTCATAACAAGCTCTTTCTGTTTGATAGAAAACGCCAAATGGTCGTGGTAAATGACCTTCGATTCTTGGATCATCAAACATGCGGACAAGTATCTGTGCTTTATAAAAATCTTTCTCATCATGAATCCAGCATTCATCCGCACTGTGACCATTATTCAAATCGACAACAATTGGTTTGAAACCATCCAGCTTGATTCCTTTTTCTTTATTCGCACCAAACAACAATGGCTTACCTTGTTCTAGGAAAATAGTCTCAATAGGTTTACTTCCTTTTTCAGTAAATATTTCAAATGCACCATCGTTGAAGATGTTGCAATTCTGATAGATCTCTAAAAATGATGCCCCTTTGTGTGCATTGCTTCTCAATAACATATCCTGCAAATGCTTTGGATCTCTGTCCATACTCCTCGCAATAAAGGTTGCATCTGCGCCCATTGCTAATGCGAGTGGATTGAATGGATGATCTAAGCTTCCAAAGGGAGTCGACTTTGTTACTTTATGTTCTTCGGATGTAGGTGAATATTGCCCTTTTGTCAATCCATAAATCTGGTTGTTGAACATCATCACATTCACATCAAAATTTCTTCTCAGCAAATGAATGGTATGATTACCGCCAATACTCAACGAATCACCATCGCCAGTAACAATCCAAACACTCAATTCCGGACGAGTAGCTTTTAATCCACTTGCAATGGCTGTTGCCCTACCATGTATAGAGTGCATACCAAAAGTCTCCATGTAATAAGGAAACCTGCTTGAGCAACCAATACCTGAAACAATCACAATATTTTCTCTCGGTATGCCCAGTGTAGGCATAATCTTCTGCACCTGAGCCAGGATGGAGTAATCTCCACAACCTGGGCACCACCTCACTTCCTGGTCAGTCTGAAAATCCTTTGCCGTAAGAACGGGTTGGGCTGCCTGGATGGTCTCACTCATATGAAAAATTTATA
>CAZDTN010000200.1:0-2953 GCA_964508355.1 uncultured Sphingobacterium sp. | reverse complement strand
TGGGTCATTATTTAATCGATAATGAAGAATATGTTATTGCTTTTATTGTAGATATTACAACGAGAATTGCATTTGAGAATCTCTTGCGCTCTCAAAAAGAAGAAGTAGAATCTGTGAATAAGCAGATGGAAAAATTAAATGAAGAATTGGAACAGAAAGTGGAAGCGCGAACACATGCGTTATCAGAAGCCTTGAGTAAGGAGAGGGAGTTGAGTGATTTGAAATCTCGATTTGTATCCATGGCATCTCATGAATTCAGGACACCATTAAGTACTATATTATCTTCTGTTTCACTTATTGGAAAATATGTGGAGGCTGATGAGCAAGATAAACGAGATAAACATATTTTACGCATCAGGTCTGCAGTAAACAACTTGACTGATATTCTTAATGAATTTTTGTCCCTGGGTAAAATTGAGGAAGGAAAAATTCAGGTCCATTTATCTGAGTTTAATATCAAGGAGCAATTACAACTCATTATCAATGAAATTGGTCCGATTTTAAAAAAAGGACAATATATTAAATATAATCATGAGGGAGTTACTCAAGTTAATCTCGATACTTCCTTATTAAGAAATATCATCATTAATCTGGTTTCAAATGCCATTAAGTTTTCGTTTGAGGAGGCTACTATTTGGGTAAGCAGCAAATGTGTTGATAATGAAATTGAGTTGATCATCAAAGATGAAGGGTTGGGAATACCTGAGGAAGATATAAAGCACCTTTTTGAAAGATTTTTCAGAGGTAAAAATGTTGTCAATATTCCGGGAACGGGACTGGGCTTGCACATTGTTTCAAAGTATGTGGAATTGATGGGCGGTACTATACAAGTAGAAAGTGAGCTGGAAAAAGGAACAAGATTTACAATAAAATTCAAAATATGAATACCATTTTATTGATTGAAGACAATAATGAAATCAGAGAAAATACTGCTGAAATATTAGAGTTGGCTAATTATAAAGTAGTGACTGCAGAAAACGGCAAAGATGGCATTGAAAAAGCAACAGCACATAAGCCAGACGTAATCATCTGTGATATTATGATGCCTATACTTGATGGCTATGGAGTATTACATATGCTCAATAAAAATGAAGAACTGAGGAATATCCCTTTTATCTTTCTCACTGCTAAGGCTGAACGCTTAGATTTTAGAAAAGGAATGGAAATGGGTGCTGACGATTATATTACCAAACCATTTACCGAATTAGAATTGCTCAATGCCATTGAGCAGCGTTTGAAAAAAGTGGATGTATACAAAAAGCACTTTAATAAGGCAGAAGAGGGAATGAGGAATTTGCTGCAAGATATTGGCCGACAAGATGTGTGGAGTGAATTTGCATCTGATCGCAATACCAATCATTATAAAAGAAAGAGCATTATTTATAGCGAAGGCAATCATCCTAACCGTCTTTTTTATGTTAAGAAGGGAAAGGTAAAGTTGTATAAGACCAATGACGATGGAAAGGATTTGACAATTGGCTTATATGGTGAGGGAGAATATTTTGGGTATTTATCGTTGTTGGAGAATTCAGTATATCGTGAAACTGCGGAAGCGATGGAAGATGCGGAGATTGCCATGATACCAAGAGAAGAATTTGACGCTTTGATTAGGGAAAATACTTTAGTAATGAAAAAGTTTTTACAGATTCTGGCAGGTAACGTAGTTGAAAAAGAAAATCAGTTATTGGGTTTAGCCTATAATTCGTTACGAAAACGTGTTGCAGATTCATTAATTATGCTCCGCAACAAATTTAGTAAAGGTAAACCCGAGTTCGCTATTCATATCTCAAGAGAAGATTTGGCAAATATTGCAGGCACTGCAACAGAATCACTTATCCGGACTTTAAGTGATTTCAAAGCTGAAAAATTAATAGATATAAAGGAAGGTAATATCGTATTGCTAAATGAAAAGAAACTACAATTAATGATCAATTAATTATTCAGCGATAAGGATGCTAGGTAAGTATTATAGTCTTTCGACAATACTGCATGATCGCGTTCAATAAATTCTATTTGTGCGCTTAAATTTTTTTGGGTTTTGTTTAGTTCCTCTAGCAGGACTGCATTGGAAAGTAATTCTGTGTCCCTCCATTTATTGGCTTGTTTTTTTAAATCGTGTAGGATATGATCGTAAACATCATCTTTTACGATAAATAAATTTTGAAAGTGTTCTGCAAGTGCCAATTTGTCTCTGTCCTTGATTTGATCTATGACTTCAGATAGCCTGTTTTTTAGGTGAGTATTTTCTTGATTTAAGAAATGAATTAGTCTGATCCATGAGTGTATTTCGAATTGAAACTGATTTAAGGTGCTACTGTCTTTAATATCTTGTGTAATCATAAGCCATGTTTAAAAATTCCCCTATCTGCACCTGCAGACAGGGGAGTGTTTTAGTGATCAGTGAACACTGATTTTTTGGTGAAAGGTTTTCTTTGCTCCCTCTTTTTTGGGAAGTAATAATTTCAATTCACCATTGATGTAGTTGGCATCAATTTTATCAGTTAACGTGTCCTCTGGTATTGAGAAGGACCTGGAAAAGGAATTGTAATTGTATTCTTTTCTTGTAAATCCATCTTCTTTTTCCTCTTCTTTTTTTTCTTTTTCAGCGCTAATGGTAATCAGTGAACCGTTGACATCAATTTTAAAGTCACTCTTTTCCAATCCAGGTGCAGCCATTCTAATTTCATAGGCTTTGTCCGTCTCTTTAACATTTACTGCAGGCATGTGACTGGAGAATGGCCATCTTTCATCCAGCCACTCATTCATTGGTCTAAGCATGTCTTCAAAAATAGATGGTCTCAGTAAACTTGACCTCATCAATGATTTTCCATTTCCTCTCATAGATTTATTTTTTTGGGGTGATGAATTTTACATCAACAAAGTTAGTTTTCATCAACACCAATGTTAATAAGGTTTATCATTCTAAAAAATGACTTTGGTCATTTTGCTTCGC
>CAZDTN010000199.1:0-2981 GCA_964508355.1 uncultured Sphingobacterium sp. | reverse complement strand
TCAATTGAGGGGAAGGACATTAGTAAGTTGACTTTATAGTTTTTTCAAAATAATTAATCATATCTGGAGTAATATCCAAATGGGTAACCAATCTGAATTTGTTTTTAGATATCGCATAAAACAAAATTCCTTTTTCTTTCATTTTGCTTTGCCATGTCAGCAAATCAAAATCATTGGCACATTCTGCTATAATGATATTGGTCTCAACAGGTAAAATTTCATTTACAAATGGGAGAGAGGTCAGCATTTTATTTAACTGAGCAGCATGATTATGATCTTCTGCAAGTCGATTAATATGGTTTTCCAGGGCAAAAAGACCAGCTGCAGCCAAACTTCCTGCCTGACGCATTCCACCTCCAAATACTTTTCTGACTCTTCTGGCTTTATTTATAAAATCATGCTTTCCCAAAAGTAGACTCCCAACTGGTGCCCCCAATCCTTTGCTTAAACATATTGATATGGAATCGAAAATTTGTCCATATTGTTTAGGATTTTCGCATTTATACACTAAAGCATTAAACAGTCTTGCGCCGTCGATATGAAAGGCCAGTTTCTTTTGAGTACAAAGATCACTAATCTTTTGAAGTTCAGCAAAATCATAGCAGCTTCCACCACCTCTATTTGAAGTATTTTCTACAACTACTAGACTAGAAACAGGACGATGAACATCATCTGGCTGAATGGCTTGTTCCACATGCTCTGCAGTGATTCTGCCGCGATTGCCTTGAAGTAATTTCACAGAAGCCCCAGCATTGAAAGCGATACCACCACCTTCATATTGGTAAACATGAGATAGTTCATCGCAGATGACTTCGTCACCAGGTTGGGTATGGCACTTGATGGCTATTTGGTTGGTCATGGTACCACTTGGACAAAAAATGGCTTTTTCCATGCCAAAAAGAGATGCTGCAAATTCCTCTAATGCATTTATTGATGGGTCTTCTCCAAAAACATCATCACCAACCGAGGCATTATGCATAGCCTCCAGCATGGGTTTTGTGGGTTTTGTTACCGTATCTGACCTAAAATCAACTATCATATGCCAAAATTAATTCATCGGATTTGCATAACTGACCTATTTTCAAACTTTTACCCATTTTTTTTGTTTTAAGTGGGTAAAAACAAATCAATTTTTTGTTTAATAACTGTGATTTGTGCTAAAGGAATTTTATCTTTGCAGAACCGTCTTTATCCTCTGGAAATAACAAATTCTTAGCACCATTCAACCATTATAAACTGTCTTATAGACAGAACCCTTTAGATTATGAGGCAATTAAAGATAGCTACACAGATTACCAACCGTGACTCCCAAGCGGTAGAAAAGTATCTCCAGGAAATTTCTAAAATATCAATGATTACGCCAGAAGAAGAAACTATTCTCGCTCAGCGTATCAAAATGAATGATCAACGTTCTTTAGATAAATTGGTACAAGCCAACTTACGTTTCGTGGTATCTGTTGCAAAACAAAACCAAAGGTTTCAAATTCATTTCTTATGCAGTATGGTGGATTCGTCAGTCTATCTTACAAGCATTGGCAGAACAAGGTCGTTTAGTGCGTCTTCCTCAAAATAAAATTGGAACTTATAACAAAGCCAATAAAGCCTACATGGCTTTTGAGCAAGAGCATGAGCGTGAGCCATCAACTGAAGAGTTGGCTGAGATATTAGAAATGAGCGAAACTGAAATCAACAATATTTTCCAGAGTAATACCCGTCACACTTCATTGGATGCTCCAGTTCATGAAGCAGAAGATGTAGCCATGGGTGATTTATTGGAAGGTGGTGATGATACAGATGATGATGTAATGAAGGATTCATTGCGTGCTGAAATCAGAAGAGTTTTAAAATCACTTAGCCCAAGAGAAGCTGAAATTGTAAACGCATATTTCGGACTTGATGGTGAAAATGGAGTAACTATTGAGCAAATTGGACAAAAATATGATCTTACGAAAGAACGTATTCGTCAAATTAAAGAAAGGGCAATCAAGCGCCTTCAAAAAGCAAGATACAGCAATGCGCTGAAAGCATATTTAGGTTAATAGGTACCTTCAACCCCGCTCTTTAGCGGGGTTTTTTTTAAACTGTTTTCTGAGGAATTTGTTAGAGTTGTATGCGTTATTTGATATTTGTCCTTATCCTTACATTTATATCATGCGAAAAGGATGTCAACATAAAACTTGATCCAGCACAAAGTAAGCTTGTAGTAGATGCAACAATAGAAAACAATCAACCTCCTTTAGTCTTTTTATCACAGAGCCTTGATTTTTTTGGTAAAATAAATCCTAATGTATTATCTGCTTCTTTGGTAAGAAATGCCAAAGTGAAGATATCAGATGGAACTTCCGAAGTATTGCTCACAGAAGATTCTGTGGTACGCGGAAACACCAAAGTTTACTTCTACACAACATCAGGGACTAACCGGTTTTTTAGGGGAAGAGTAGGCGCTAAATATAACCTTACTATTGAAGCCTTAGGAGCTGTTTATACGGCAACTACAACTATTCCAAACATTACGCGTAGGGTTGATTCATTATGGTGGGAAAAAGTACCTCTTGCCGATGATACCAATGATGTTCGGGTGATGTTAAAAGGAACAGATAAACCTGGACTAGGCGATTATATTCGGTATTATACCAAAAGAGGACAAGAGCCCTTCCTGCCAGGTTTTAATAGTGTTTTTGATGATCAAATAATAGACGGAACAACCTATACCGTTCAGGTGGATAAGGGTTTTGATAAAAATGCCGAATTTGCAGATAGTCTAAGTTATTTTAAAAGGGGGGATACAGTTACCTTAAAACTTTGTAACATTGATAAAGTGACTTATGATTTCTGGAGGACATATGAGTTTTCTTTTCAAAGTATAGGTAATCCTTTTTCAAGTCCAACTCGAATTCTAGGGAATATTTCTAATGATGCTTTGGGCTATTTTGGTGGATATGGTGCCCAATATCACACCATCATAATTCCTAAATAGTGTA
>CAZDTN010000198.1:0-2997 GCA_964508355.1 uncultured Sphingobacterium sp. | reverse complement strand
AGAGAGGTAATAAAGATGTAGTGCCTCAGCTAAAGGCGATGGTTGCAAACACTCAGTTAGATGAGATTGGTATTAATGCAACTGCCATACATGCATTGTGGACTTTAAAAGGGTTGGGTGCATTGGATAACCAAACATTGGAAGTTGCACTTGCACATCCAATTGCATCTGTGCGCAAGAATGCCGTTCAAGTGATGGAGCATAATGAACAAGGTGTTGCGCAAATATTAAAATTTGATTTATTAAATGATAAAGATTTATTGGTGGTGATGAATGCTTTGTTGTATTTCTCGAAATCTCCAATGAATGCAGCGGCTGAACAGGCCTTTTTTAATCGCATGGCTAAATCAACAGAAGTGGAAGACCGTTGGATGCCCGATGCTTTCGCTGTTGTATTAAATGCAAATGGTGGAAAGCTGATGAAGAAACATTTGTCGGATCGCATCAAAGCTAGTGCAGCACAGAAAATTGCTGTTGCACCAATGGATCATAGCAAACACCAAATGGGAGCCCCACCAGCTGCAAAGGCTGCAAGTGCAAAAGTTACTGGACTTGACCTGGTGATTAGTGATATCAAGATTGATCCAGCTGCACCGGCAGTCCGCGAAAGAATTGCAGTCACGGTTGAAGTAAAGAACCAAGGCTCAGTTGATTTACCAGCAGAAGTATTTGTGCCTTTGGATGTTCGATTTGAAGGACAAGGCATTAAAGTAGATCAGGTAAGTCGCAATTATAAAGACGGTATCAAGGCAGGAGAAACTGTTTCCATTACCAAGAACATCAACGGACCATGGGTGGGTAATTTATCGTTTGGTACAGATGTGGTTGGTGAATACAATTTGGTGGTGAACTTGGATAGAGCCAATGAGATTACAGAAGTCAATAAGAACAATAATTATTTCTCCAGGAAAGTCAATTTTGTTAGACCTCCTGACATGAATGCATTCGCGCTCGAGCGTGCAATAAGAAGTTATGCTTCTATTGCACCGGTAGATTCTTTAGTCGCGATGATGCGAAATACAAATACGATGGAGCCACAGTCCAAAGCCAGTGTAGTCAAAGCCATTGCTGAAGGATGGAATTATAGAAACAAGCAGATCAAGTTGAAGCCAGCTGATCTTGCATTCTTGAAATCCATCAATACAAACAACAGCAATGAGCGTTTGAATAAATTGATGGAAGCATGGGGTGTTGTTGCTGAGAAAGCAACGGCAGATGTAAAAGTCATTCGCATCAAAACCGTAAGAGAAGCCATGAAATATGATTTGAAAGAATTTACGGTGAAGCCAGGGCAGTCGGTTGAAATCATCATTGAAAATCCAGATGCCATGCAACACAATATGGTCATTACTAGACCTGGTGCATTAGAAAAAGTTGGTCGCGCTGGCGATGCTATGATGAAGGATGAGAAAGGAGCGGAAAAAAACTATGTACCTGCATTGGCAGAGATCTTGTATTCAACGCCTTTGATCAATCCTGGACAATCCTATAAATTAAAATTCAAGGCTCCTGCGGCAGTCGGTAATTATCCATACGTCTGTACTTTCCCTGGTCACTGGACGTTGATGAATGGTGTGATGAAGGTGGTGAAGTAGGGAGTAGGAAGAAAGGGCAAGTGTTCAGTGAATTGATGTAAGCAACTCCCCTCCTAGGATAGGAGGGGCTCCGAGTCCCGCAATTGCGGGACGAGAGAGGGGTGGTATCACTTCCTCCTAATTCATTAACTTTGCCCTCCAAGAAAAATATACATGTCTAATCATAATCTTTCCGAACAAGAAATTATCAGAAGAGAGAAACTAGCAGCAATCCAGGCATTGGGTATTGATGCCTATCCTGCACCTGCGTTTCCTGTAAATATCACCGCGACTGAAATCAAATCAAAATATTTAGGCGAAGAGAATAAGGCTGACTTTGCAGATGTCTGCATCGCTGGTCGTTTGATGAGCATCCGAGATATGGGTAAAGCAAGCTTTGCAGTTTTGCAAGACCATAGCGGAAAGATTCAGATCTACGTAAAAAGAGATGAAATTTGTCCGGGTGACGACAAAACGTTGTACGACCAAGTCTGGAAGATTTTAGATATTGGTGATATCGTTGGTGTGAAAGGATATGTATTCACCACAAAAACTGGCGAGACATCCATCCATGTGCAAACACTTACCCTGCTTGGAAAATCTTTAAAACCACTTCCAGTCGTTAAGGAAAAAGAGGGAGAAACTTTCGATGCAGTAACTGATCCTGAATTCAGATACAGACAACGTTATGCCGACCTCATCATCAACCCGGATGTAAAAGAAACTTTTCTCAAGCGTTCTAAACTCATCAACTCTATTAAAGAGTTTTTGAACCAAAGAGGCGCAATAGAAGTCGATACCCCTGTGCTCCAAAGCATCCCAGGTGGTGCATCAGCAAGACCATTTACCACGCACCACAATGCATTGGATATTCCGATGTATTTGAGGATTGCGAATGAGCTTTATTTGAAGAGATTGATTGTTGGCGGATTTGATTGGGTCTATGAATTTTCCAGAAACTTCAGAAATGAGGGAATGGACCGCACGCACAATCCAGAGTTCACTGTACTTGAATTTTATACCGCTTACAAGGATTACCTCTGGATGATGGAAACAACTGAAGCGTTGTTGGAAAAAGCGGCCATTGATGTAAACGGTACAACAGATGCAGTAGTAGATGGCAAAACCATCAGCTTCAAAGCTCCATTCAAGAGAGTGACCATGTACGATGCTATCAAGGAACATGCAGGTTTCGATATCAGCAACATGGATGAAGATGGACTAAGAGATGTGTGTAAGCAACTCAACATACCTGTTGAAAAGAGTATGGGCAAAGGAAAGTTGATTGATAACATCTTTGGTGAAAAATGCGAGCATCATTATATACAGCCAACATTCATCACAGATTATCCTGTGGAGATGAGCCCACTTACCAAAAAACACCGCAGCAAACCAGGACTAGTAGAGCGTTTTGAATTGATGG
>CAZDTN010000197.1:0-3005 GCA_964508355.1 uncultured Sphingobacterium sp. | reverse complement strand
AGGAAACCATCACACAGGTAATTGAAGCAAGGGCAAAAGCAACTCAAACAACTATAAAGGCAGATGATTTGAGTCCAGAGAAAATCGCTTCTTTCCAAAAAGCACAAGGTGAACTAAGTGGCGCAATTGGACGTCTCTTGGTATCAGTTGAGCGCTACCCAGAATTGAAGGCAACAGAAGCGTTCAGGGATTTACAAGCGCAAATTGAAGGAACTGAAAACCGCATCAAAGTTTCCCGTAACGACTTCAATACTGCAGTTCAAGACTACAACACGAGCGTAAAAAGATTCCCAATGGTACTTTTTGCAGGCATGTTTGGTTTCACTGAAAAAGGATATTTCACAGCAGACGCTGGCGCTGAAAAAGCTCCGACAGTCGACTTTAATAAATAAGCAGTGGGCATATTTGATTTTCTTTCAAATAAAAAGAAGTCCTTCTTCACCAAAGAAGAAGAGGAACGGATGGTGGAAGCCATCCGTTCTGCTGAAAAGCAGACCAGTGGAGAGATCAGGATTTATATTGAAAGCCATTGTGCTTTCATCAATCCAATTGATCGCGCTAAAGAAATTTTTAGTGAGCTGGAAATGCACAAGACTAAAGATCGAAATGCTGTTTTATTGTACATCGCTACAAAAGACCACCAGTTGGCCTTGTTAGGTGATGCAGGCATTTATGAAAAAATGGGACAAATCTTTTGGGACAATGAGGTAAAACTGATGTTAGCAGAATTCAAACAACATCACTTCATTGATGGTGTTTGCAAAATCATTGCTGACGTTGGACAAGCACTAAAAGAAAATTTCCCATATCAATCAGATGACAAAAACGAATTAGACGACGGTATCGTCTATGGAAAATGATAAAAAAACTTTCCTTCATATTGCTACTTTTTTCTTTTTCTTTTGTGCAGGCACAAATTGAAAAAGATTTACCCGCAAGACCGAGTCCACCTCGACTGGTAGTTGACTATACCAACACGCTATCCCATGATCAAAAGGAAGCATTAGAAAATAAGCTGGTCGCGTTTGACGATAGCACTTCAACTCAAATTGCAGTTGTCATTATTGAAAGTACAGGTGACTATGACATCTCTGATTATGCTGTCGCCTTAGGCCGTGCATGGGGCATAGGTAATAAAGACATCAATAATGGTGTATTGTTGCTAGTCGCTAAGAATGACAGAAAGATGTGGATTGCCACAGGATATGGAGTAGAAGGTGCTCTTCCTGATGCAACTGCAAAAGATATTATTGAAAGTGAAATCAAACCCAATTTCAGGGAGAATGATTTTTACCGTGGACTGGATGAGGGCACAGATGCCATCATTGCTGCGACTAAAGGTGAATATACCGCACCAGAAAATTATCGAAACAGAAATGATAAAGAAGGTATACCTGCAATAGTCATTCTTATCATTGTATTTATCATTATCGCCATTATCAAAAAAGGTGGAGGTGGTGGCCACTACAACAGAAGAGGGTACCGCAATAATGTACCTGGCGCTATTTGGTGGTTAGGTAGCGGCGGATTCGGGGGAGGTAGCTTTGGCGGCGGAAGCAGCAGCGGTGGCGGATTTGGCGGATTCGGGGGAGGTAGCTTTGGCGGTGGTGGTTCCGGCGGTAGCTGGTAGTTTAGCTCAATCCAAATTCCTGATGTAACTCCGGAATTTGCACATCAGTAAATCCTTTTCTCAACAACCTTTCCTTAAAATCATCTTGCACATTAGGTTCTCCATGTACCAGAAATAATTGTTTGACTTGCTTAGGATCTTGGCAAGCTAAATACTGCGAAAGATCTTCATAATCGCCATGCGCACTCATGCTTCGTATTCCTCCTATCTCTGCATGTACTTCATGCGGTACACCATAAATATTTACTTCTTTTCTTCCCGATAATAATTTAGCGCCTAAGGAGTGTGGTTCACAATAACCTGTCATAAGAATTGCATTTCTCGAATTTTCAATATTGTTACTGATATGGTGTTTAACACGACCAGCATCAGCCATACCACTTGCAGAAATAATAACACAAGGTTCACTTCTAAAATTCAACAGTTTAGACTCTTCAACAGATTTGATGTATTTCAAACCCGCAAAACCAAATGGATCTTCATCCTTCTCTAATATTTTTTGAATTCTACCGTTAAAATATTGAGGATAGCTCTTTACAATTTCAGTAGCGTGTACACTAAGCGGACTATCTACAAAATAATCGACTTGAGGCAACCTTCTTTCCAAATCCAACTGGTTCAATGCATACAATAACTCTTGCGTACGACCAACACTAAATGCAGGTATAATTAATTTTCCTCTTCTCTTAACACATATTTTTTCAATCCATTCTAGTAAATTATCGGGTGTAGCCTGATGTAAATCATGTAATGAATTTCCATAGGTCGATTCAAGAATAATGATATCCGATTGATCAAAGGTTGCTGGCGATCTTAAAATAGCATCTCTGTATCTTCCAACATCACCACTGAATGTGAGTTGTCTAGTTGTATTGTTTTCTTTGATACGCAGGTGTACTGATGCACTGCCAATAATGTGTCCAGCATCAGTATACAATAACTCTACCTCATCTTCAATAGCATGCCAACTACCATATTCAACGACAGAAAAAAGTTGCATAGCAGTTTCAGCATCTTCGGTAGTATACAAAGGCTTCAACAAAGACTGTCCTTCTAATCTTCTGCGTTTGTTGATGTATTTGATTTCATCTTCTTGAATGCCTGCGGAATCTTCAAGCAGCACAGCAGTCAGTTCACGTGTTGCAGGTGTAGCATAAATTTTTCCCTTGAATCCATCTTTGACCAGCTTTGGTATCAGTCCACTGTGATCAATATGCGCATGAGATAGCACCAACACATCCACATCTCTCGGTTCAAATCCCCAATGCCTGTTTAAGGAATCGGTTTCTTTCCCCATACCCTGAAACATACCACAATCCAACAATATTTTTTTTCCATTACTCAGTGTCAACAAATGTTTTGAACCTGTTACACA
>CAZDTN010000196.1:0-3018 GCA_964508355.1 uncultured Sphingobacterium sp. | reverse complement strand
TGATGAGCATTTGAAGTCCTGTTATTGCGTTGTCGATGATTTTACCTTTGAAATCAGCGATTGATTTTAGGCTGTAGTAAAACTTATCTGCTTGGGTATTTTGCAACATCACAGCTCCGTGCTTGTCATCCATATTCGAAATAGAAAATGATGAAGCAGCTAGCCCATCAAAGAATTGCTTTTTAACTTTGATATATTCATCAAATGTCTTGTGATAATCAAGGTGATCATGAGTGATATTTGTGAAAATACCTCCAGCAAATTCCAAGCCAGCGATACGATGCTGGTGAACAGCATGACTGCTTACTTCCATGAAAGCATGCGTGCAACCCTTATCGACCATGCTTCGCAGTAATTGATTAAGTGTTACTACATCAGGGGTTGTATGTGTAGCAGGAACACACTCATCAATAATCATATTATTCACTGTCGATATGAGTCCAGCTTGAACATCCATTGACATAAACAATTTGTAAAGGAGTGTCGCTACAGTCGTTTTACCATTTGTTCCTGTAACTCCTACCAACTTGAGTTGTTTGCTGGGCTCACCATAAAAAGTATGCGTCATTATACCAGCTGCAATGGCTGCATTATCGGTTTGCACATAGGTTACTCCTTCACTGGTATGCGTGGGTAAAACCTCACAAATAATTACTGTAGCTCCTTTCTCAATGGCAACATCTATGTATTGATGCCCATCTTGTGCTACCCCACGAATTGCAACAAAACATCCACCCGCAACCACCTTACGGGAATCAATCGCAATACCATGCACCTCAATATTGGTTCTTCCAACAAGAGATTGGATTTTGACTTTATATAATATGTTTTGTAACAATGGCATCTTATTCGATCGGATTAGCAAGGTTTAAATAAACTGTTTGTCGGCGCTGAACTGGAGTTCCAGGCAAAATCGACTGACTCACCACCTTCCCTTTACCAGTTGCGATTACCTGCAATTGTTGTTTTTCAAGCAGTTCAAGCGCGTCTTTTAAACCAAATCCTTTCAGATCTGGCATTGTTCCGTTTTCTACTTTCCACGTCTCAGCTTGAACTAATTTTCTATTGGCTTGTACTGTACTCCACTCTCCTTTTTTTCCTGAATCAACTATACTTGTTTTGACTTGCTTTGCGATTGTCTTGAAATCAGTAGCAGAACCCTTCCATATTGCACTTGAGCTATCAGTAAAAACATGATGCTTGTAGTTGGCATAGAGTTCTGCATCAACAGTAAAAAGTTTGTTGGCTATTTCTTTGAAAACGGGACCAGCAACAGCACCTCCATAATACTTCACTGCAAATGGTTTATTTTTTATCACCACTATGCAAGAATATTTGGGATTATCCGCTGGAAAGTACCCAGCGAAAGAAGCTTGGTAAATATGTTCTGTATAACCTTTGTTTCCGTTAGCAACTTGGGCAGTACCAGTTTTACCTGCCAAACTGAAGTATGGACTTTGCAAGCTTTTCGCTGTGCCTGATGTAACCACTCCTTCTAAACAAGTTTTTAATTGGTCTAGAGTCGTTTTACTACAAATTGAATCTAATACTACGGTTGGCTTAAATTCCTTGATTAGTTTACCATCCTGCATAACAGCATTCACCAAATATGGCTTCATCATTTTACCACCATTAGCAACAGCATTATAAATAGTAAGTGTTTGTAAGGGGCTAATTGCTACATTATAACCGAAACCCATCCAAGGCAAAGCAACATTACTCCATGTTTTACTTGCAGGAGTAGGAATGGCAGGTCTTGATTCTCCAATTAGATCAATACCAGTTGGTTGATCTAAACGTAAGCGTTTAAGATGCGCAATAAACTTTTCTGGTTGTTTATAATAATGATTGACAACCAATTTTGCCATCCCAACATTAGAGCTTAATTCAAATGCTTGCTGATAAGTAACATCAGTTCGGTGATGGCGCTCACTATCCCAAACTGTCCTGTTGCTGAATCCCCATTTTCCACCCTCAAGATTCACTGTAGAATTAAGATTGATATACTGATCTTCCAGACCGGCCAACATTGTAATCAACTTAAATGTCGAACCTGGCTCAGACCTTGTTATGGCATAATTGAAATCTTCGGAATAAGTTCCGTCAGGCTGGCGCCCTAAATTTGCTATAGCTTTGATTTTACCCGTCTTTACTTCCATCACAATACAAGTGCCATTGGTGCATTCGTTTTCTTGCAACACCTTTAGCAATGCTTGCTCTGCAACGTCTTGAATATTGATATCGATTGTTGTAATTATATCCGATCCATTCTGAGGCTCAATTTCTGAACCTTCCACAGGCACAAAAGCACCACCAGCCACTCGTCTTACCAAACGTTTACCGGTAACCCCTTTCAACAGACTGTCGTAAGTCTTTTCCAGTCCCACATTTTTAGTAACCAGATTACCACTTCCATCAACATATTCCCGCGATAAACCAATGGTTCTATTGGCCAACAATCCAAATGGTGTTAAACGTTTTTCCTTTTCAACAAAAATGAAGCCATTCTTATTCTTGTTCTTTTTAATGAAGCTGATGTTTCTTAATTCCTGGTATTGTTTAAAGCCAATATTTTTATGCAGCAGATAATACCTGTTCTGACGCTCAAACACATCCAATAATTCTTTTTTGTAAGCTTCAGGAGTCCCTTCCCCTAAAATGGCAGAAAGATAGATAGCCACACTATCAATATTCTCCTTAAGTCGTTTACCATTTTTCTCTTGTATTCCTTCTGCACCGAAATCCAAGTAGATATCAAAAAAAGGAATTGAGCTGCTTAACATTCTCCCATCCTCACTATAAATAGTTCCCCTTTCTGCATCCATCTCCCTATACTCGAGATGCAGACTATCACTGAGTGATTTCCAATAAGATCCCTCAACACGTTGGATATAAAATGCTTTAGCAAATACAAATACGCCAAAGATTAACATCCCCATATAAATGAGATAACTACGCCACAGTATGTCCTTCTTCGTTTCCACTTAATACTTATCTGGTTTTTCTTTCTTCGTTTAC
>CAZDTN010000195.1:0-3018 GCA_964508355.1 uncultured Sphingobacterium sp. | reverse complement strand
TATGCTGAGGTGATCAGAAGAAGTGGACTGGTTGATCAATTGCGTGATGAATTTAAGATTACAGTAGCTGGACCAACTACTTTGGTTGCCATACTCAACAGTTTACAAATGGGCTTCAGAACTCTTGCGCTGCAAAAACGTAGCAGTGAAGTATGGAAAGTACTTGGGTTGGTGAAGAAGGAATTTGAAAATTTTGGTGGATTGCTTGAGAAAGCACAAAAAAATATTCAAACAGGTATGTCACAATTGGATGAAGTGGTTGGTACACGAACCAGAGCCATACAACGTCAGCTGAGAGGTGTTGATACTTTACCTGCAGCAGATAACGACAATAAAATACTACCGGATATGATGGAAGAAAAAGGGGACTAACCCTATTTAATCAGTCCCCCGACGTTTGAAGCAAATATTTTTACAGCGATAGCCAATAGTACCACGCCAAAAAATTTCCTGATGGCCAGCATGCCAGCTTTCCCAAGAATACGCTGAATGAAGTCTAATGAATGCAATACCAAGTAGACAAAAATCACATTAATGAGAATGCCTACCAATACAGGCCATTCGCTATAGTTGGCTCTTAATGAGATAATAGTCGTTAGTGTACCCGACCCTGCAATCAATGGGAAAGCAATGGGTACTACAGTTCCTGATTTTGGATCTGAGTCCCCTTTAAAAAATTCAATCCCTAAAACCATTTCCAATCCTAAAATGAAAATGACTATAGAACCACCAACAGCAAATGATTTTACATCAACACCTAATATTCCTAAGAATTTTTCGCCGACAAAAAGAAAGAAAATCATCAATCCGCCTGAAATCAAAGAGGCTTTCATTTCATGAATCCCACCCATCTTTTCTTTCAGGGAAAGTAACAATGGGATAGAGCCAATGATATCAATTACTGCGAATAAAGTAAATGATACTGTCAGAATTTCATCTAATGTCATGTGCTGTGTTGTTCAGCAAAGGTATTAATTCAGTTTTAAACGAATCCCCAGCAGATAATTACGGCCTCTGGTAGCAAACCCAAGCACTTCCTGGTATTGTTCATTCCACATGTTTTTAATTGCTCCATAAATCCTCACTCTTTTGCCAAATTGGTACTCGCCAAACAAATCAGTTGTGGCATATGGATCCAACCTTACTGGATCTCTTTCAAAAATTGGTTCAAAACGTTGCCCGGCAAAGCGTTGAAATACTGACAAGTGTATTTTTTTGTTTACCTGCCAGCTGGCACTTGCATTTAAACTACTGGCAGGGACCCTAAATAGTTGTCCATATGTTGTATCTCCAATAGCAAAATAGCTGAAGAATCCAGCATCATAGGCAAATTTCGTAGTAGTTACTTCTGATTTCATCCAAGTGTAATTCACATTAAAATGCCAATTGTCACTTCTGTAGCCCGCTTCAACTTCAAAACCCATTGCATTTTGCTCTCCGTAATTGAAATACTTATAGGTGGAATAGTCATAGTCAATACCATTCACAATCTTCCTTCTAAAAAGAGTTGCCTGTGCAGTGAGATGTTTTGATCCAATATATTCTACTGATAATTCTGTGGTAATAGAAGTTTCGGGTTTAAGTGTGGGAACGCCAGCTATACCATCATACAATTGATAAAGCGTTGGGGCTTTGAATGCAGATGACAAATTGTAGGCTAACTTCCATTTTTCTTTAATCACATAAGAAGGATTGAAAGTGAATGTAGCATTCTCTCCATAGCGACTATGAAAATTTAGTCTTCCTCCCACTTCTACATTGAATCCTTTCTTGCTGTTGTAAACCAGAGATGATGTAAAGCTGCTTAGTCTAATTCTTGCTGTATCTGCGTTTAATTTGCTTTCATAGTTGCCAAAATCACTTACTGAAAGGAAATACTGATCTGTATTTAACCAACGCTGATCGAAACCAGCAAATAGCCTTAGCTTTTCTGTTATCTGATAGTTACCATAAACTTCGGCAATCATAGAACGTCCAGTGTAATCGTTACGAATAAACTTGCTGAATCCGTTTAATGATAATGAGTCATCAAGGTAGTTTCTGATGCTGTTGTTTAAACTAATATTTGCGTGGATAGTCGCTTTTTTGAATCTGCGCGTCAATCCGCCACTGGCCATAAAATTTTCATTGGCTGCTGTGAAGTCTTTTGCATCTTCGAATCCAGTTTGATCAAGATCATTGATGTATCGGTTCCATTGTACACTTGTTCTCCAGCCCCATTTTTCATCACTGGCAGAACCCAACTGAGCCAACAAAAAATTCTGTTTGAATCCATCTTTATCAAAGCCTGCTTGTTTGGTGGAGTCTATGGCTGATGAAAATCCATCTGCAGTAGAGCGCAGATATTGCATTTTATATTTTAGTTTACCAACTTTTCCAGAGGAGGACAGATCGATTGTTCGTGTATTGTATGAGCCTTGCTGTAAGTGTAATTGAATATTGGGTTTTTTAGTCTCGTTGGTTTTGGTGATGATGTTTACTACACCTGCAACTGCATCAGAGCCATATAATGTAGATTGTCCACCTTTTAGGATTTCAATCCTTTCGATTTCACCTAATGGAATAAAATTGATATCGAATGTTTCTCTAATAGTTGAAACGTCGTATGCTGGTAATCCATCAATCAGGATCAACAAATTACCTGTCCCTGCACCACGCATATAAACATCATTATTTGCGCCTGGGGCATTGTTGCTGCCTATAATGGTGATTCCTGCCTGTCGGCCTAATAATTCACCAAGGGTAACAAACGAAGAGTTTTCAATTTCTTTTCTTTTGATTACTGTAATTACTTTACCCGTGTTGATTTGTTTTTGGGTAAAACGGTTGGCAGTTACTACCACTTCATCGAGTGAGTAACTTGAATCAAATTGTGCAAATGCAGTGATGCTGATTGCTATCAGCATGCAGGTCATGAAAATTCTGGTCATAGTATTTTGTTTTTACTATGAACCTTCGGATGTGAACAGAAATGAATAGCTGCCTGAACAGTTTTTACATCTCCGGCTTTTCTCCCGA
>CAZDTN010000194.1:0-3028 GCA_964508355.1 uncultured Sphingobacterium sp. | reverse complement strand
CTTCTGCATCTACTTACCGCGGTTCAGACAAGCGCGGTGGTGCAAACGGTGCAAGAATTCGTTTGGCTCCTCAAAAATATTGGGAGGTTAACAATCCTTCACAATTGAGTAAAGTATTGGATGTATTGGAAAGCATTCAAAAAGAATTCAATGCTGCGCAAAACAGTGGTAAGCAAATCTCACTTGCTGATTTAATTGTATTGGCAGGATGTGCTGGCGTTGAGCAAGCAGCTAAAAATGCAGGGAAGTCGGTTAAGGTTCCATTCACTCCTGGAAGATCAGATGCTTCTCAAGAAGAAACTGATGTTGAATCTTTCAAAGTATTAGAACCACATGCTGATGGTTTCCGCAACTATACAAAAGCCCAATTCGCTTCTATCACAGAAGAAGTATTGATTGATAAAGCGCAGTTGCTTACACTTACTGCTCCTGAATTGACGGTGTTGGTTGGTGGTATGAGGGTGATGGGTGCAAACTTTGATCATTCACAACACGGTGTGTTTACTAAAACACCTGGTGCATTGACCAATGACTTCTTCAGTAATTTGATTGATTTCTCAACTACCTGGAAAGCAAGTGAAAGTTCAAAGAACTTGTTTGAAGGAAGAGATCGCGCAACTGGCGAATTGAAGTGGACTGGTACACGTGTTGATTTGATCTTTGGTTCTAATTCAGAATTAAGGGCCATTGCTGAAGTTTATGCATGCGAAGATGCAAGTGATAAATTTGTACATGATTTTGTAGCAGCATGGAACAAAGTGATGAACCTCGATCGTTTCGATTTAGCATAAAACACAACGTTTAAAATAGTAAAGCCCCCCGAAACTTCGGAGGGCTTTTTTTATTCCTATTGATATTTTAATTCAACCCTATTAGCCCATAGCAGGGTTTAGTTTCTTCAATCTTTTTTGTCCAATCATTAAGAGCGTGAAACCAGTCAAGCAAAAAATCAGCATGACTGTCACCATGGGCATAATGGTCTCATTGAAAAAGATGCCAACCAATGCTGAAGCTAATGCTCCCATCGCCATTTGAAAAGCGCCCATCAATGCAGCGGCACTTCCTGCATGTTTCGAGAATGGTGCCATCGCCATTGCGGCAGCATTGGGAAAAATAAAGCCCTGACAACTTAGGAATAACATCATCACTGCTATCAATCCATATAGATTGAATAAATGTGTTGCTGATCCAATCCACATAATGATACCAAGTGATGCTTGAATGGTGATGACTGTCCTCAAGATGCGATCACTTTTGTATTTTTTCAATAGAACATTATTGATTTGAGAAGCTGTTATTAATCCAGCAGCGATCAAAGCAAATATCCATCCATACATTTGTTGGTGAACTCCATGTAATTCCATGAACACAAATGGCGAACCAGCTAAGTAAGCAAACAAAGCTGCTGAAACAAAATTGCCAGAAACTGCATAGGTGGTAAATTGTTTTTCTTTCAGTACCTCTCTAAAATTTCCCAGGATGGCTGCAGGTTTCAAAGAATAAGTTGGGTCGGGTTTACGCGATTCTGGTAAGAAGAAAAAAACGATGGCAAGGATGATGGCTGTGATAATTGCCAGGACAAAGAAGATCGGTTTCCATCCTGTTGCAGCTACGATATAACCTCCGAAAGTTGGTGCGAGGATAGGAGAAACACCTAGAATGAGGATAAGCATAGAGAAAACACGCGCGCTTTGGTCGACTGGAAAGAGATCTCTAACTACAGCACTAGGTGCAACCATGCCCACGCATCCTCCGACGGCTTGTATGAATCTAAAGAGGATGAGCATTTCGACGGAATCAGAAATTCCACATCCGATGGAAGCAAATATGTAAATGATCAGTCCAATATATAGTGGTCTTTTTCTGCCAAAACGATCAAGTAGTGGTCCCGTTAATAATTGTCCTACACAAATTCCAATAAAAAAGCTTGAAAGTGAGTAACCTACTTTCTCAATAGAAGTATTGAGGTCATCCGCGATATTGCTAAATCCAGGTAGATACATATCAATGGAAAGTGGACCAATTGCGGTAAGAAGGCCTAAAATTAGAATGAGGAGCCCCCTATTTTGGGTAGTATTTGTGTTCATGAAGTCGCAAATCTACGAAACCAACTGAGAAAGGCCCTATTTAACCGTTATTGATATTTTTGAACTTATCTAATTGGGTAATAAAATAGACTTATTTAAAAGATAAACAATATAAATATCGTTTTATGGATAAATAATTTCAATTTTGCACCACGAAAAAATAGAAATGATGACAAAGATTACAGTAGCTAAAGGAGATGGAATTGGACCAGAAATTATGGATGCTACCTTGGAAATTCTTAAGGCAGCAGGAGCTGAAATTGAAATTGATGAGATTGAAGTTGGTGAAAAGGTTTATTTATCAGGAAATACTTCTGGTATTGCTCCCGAATCCTGGGATAAAATCAGAAAAAACAAAGTGTTTTTAAAATCTCCCATCACCACTCCACAGGGTGGAGGGTATAAAAGCCTTAATGTTTCCACGCGTAAGTTTTTGGGCTTGTATTCTAATGTAAGACCATGTAGAAGTTTTCATCCCTATATCAGCACAAAGCATCCGGTAATGGATATTGTGATCATCAGAGAGAATGAAGAAGATCTATATGCGGGCATTGAACATCAGCAAACAGATGAAGTTGTTCAGTGTCTTAAACTCATCAGCAGACCTGGTTCTGAAAAAATCATTCGCTATGCTTTTGAATTTGCCAAGCAACAAAAGCGTAAAAAAGTAACCTGTTTTACGAAAGACAATATCATGAAGCAGACTGATGGGTTATTTCATCAGGTCTTTAATGAGATTGCTGCAGAGTATCCTGAAATTGAAAATGAACACTGGATCATCGATATTGGTGCAGCAAAAATTGCTGATACACCAGAGGTGTTTGATGTTATAGTAATGCCTAATCTTTATGGTGATGTGGTAAGTGATATTGCTGCACAGATTACAGGTTCAGTGGGACTTGCAGGCTCTTCTAATATTGGTGAGGAGTGTGCTATGTTTG
>CAZDTN010000193.1:0-3045 GCA_964508355.1 uncultured Sphingobacterium sp. | reverse complement strand
ACATCCTTCCTGATGGGCTCAAGAAAAAAGTTGTTAGTGCAGAACCTTTGGCTGTTGCCTGGCTGGAAACACGCACTGATCGCGAGATGCAGTTCTACCCACAGCTGGTAAAAATTTCACATGACATCATCGCTGAAGGATTTTCTGCTAAAGTCATTACTCCTGGTGTAACAACCACTGATGATTTGGTTTGGTGGTTCAGACAAAAAGTAAACGACCTTGGTTTATCAACCTGGTTCCATCCTTCTGTCGCCATCCAAAGAAATGATACTGCGAACTTCGAGCATCTGCGCAGTTTTTCCAACCGACCAAAAGATGATGTGGTAAGACCCGGCGATTTGTTGCATGTCGATTTTGGAATCACTTATTTAAGATTGAACACAGATGTTCAGCAACATGCCTATGTACTAAAACCTGGTGAAACCGATGTACCAGCGTCCATTAAAAAAGCTTTTGCCAATGGTAACCGTCTTCAAGATATTCTAACTTCTCAGTTTAAGACAGGAAGAACTGGAAATGAAATGTTGTTGACTGCAATTGCCCAAGCCAAATCAGAGGGAATCGTTCCAAGTATCTATACCCATCCACTTGGTTTACACGGACATGCAGCGGGTCCGACTATCGGTATGTGGGACATGCAGCAGGGGGTTCCTGGAAGCGGAGATTATAAATTGTTCCCCAAAACAGCCTATTCTATCGAGTTAAATGCCAGCACTTTTATCCCAGAATGGGGCAAAGACATCCGAATTATGCTGGAAGAAGATGGATTTTATGATGGAAATACCTTTTATTATATAGGTGGACGTCAGGAAAAAATACATTTAGTCAAGTATTTCTAAAGTACTGTAAAAAAAATACTACTATGTATTGCATAGTATTGTAAAAAGTACATACATTTGTACTGTTATTGATCATTCACGTTCAAAAACAGTACAATGAACATTGAAAATACACAGAGTCAGATGAGGAAAGGGGTGCTTGAATTCTGCATCCTATCTATCATTCAGCGTGGCGAGGCCTACCCCAGTGATATCATTGAGGAGATGAAAAAGGCCAACCTCAATATTTTAGAGGGCACGCTTTATCCATTACTTACAAGATTGAAGAATGCCGACCTGTTACACTACCGTTGGGTAGAAAGTTCAGGTGGACCGCCCCGAAAATATTTTTCCCTGACAGATAAAGGTGCGTCTTTTTATAAAGACTTAGAAAATACCTGGAGGGAGATGGCAAATGGTGTGGAGAGGGTAATTAACAGCCAGGGACTGGGGACTGTGGACGAGGGACAGGTTGATGGTGAACAGATAACTGATAATACACAACCCATAACCCATAACTCATAACTGACAACCCACAACCATCAACTGACAACTAATCAATTTCAAAACATCGCTATGAACAAGGTAATTAACATCAACTTTCAAGGTAGGGTGATTCCGATTGAGGAGCCAGCTTATGAAGAGTTAAAAAAATACATCGAAAGTCTCCGTACTTATTTTGCTAACGAAGAAGGCAAAGAAGAAATCATTAATGACATTGAAAACAGAATTGCAGAGCTGTTTAGTGAAAAACTTAAAGCCGAACAATCATTTATTAGTGGAGCACATGTAGATGCCATCATTGCAAGTATGGGTCGTCCAGAACAATTTGATGAACTGGCATTTGATGCACAATCCAATGATTCAACTTCTTCAACAGAAAAAGAGCAATCGCAACAGTTCAAATATGATCCTTCTCCAAGGGGTTCATTATTTAGAAATGAAAATGATAAATTTTTGGGTGGTGTGTGTAGTGGTATTGGTGCATATTTAAAAATTGATACTACATTAGTTAGGGTATTATTTGCAATGCTTGCCTTTGGTGCATTTGGTACTGGCTTGGTATTATATATCATCTTGTGGGCTATTCTACCATCCAGGTATTTGAGTCCAGTTGCTGTTACCAGAAAACTTTACCGTGATGCTGATCAAAAAGTAATTGGTGGTGTATGCAGTGGTATCGCACAATATTTTAATATCGCAGTTTGGATTCCAAGGTTGATTTTCGCATTACCATTAATTGTTGGACTTTTTGAAATTCCATTTTCACTTTTATTCTTCCCTGTAGCTGCTTCTTTTTCAGGAACCATGTTTTTGATCTACATCATACTTTGGGTTGTGGTGCCAAAAGCAGTAACAGCTTCTGAGAAATTAGAAATGAAGGGACAACGTGTAGACCTGGAATCCATCAAACATAAAGTGCAGGATGAATTACAGGGGGTGAAAAAAAATGTAACGGAAAATGCAACTGCATGGTCAAAAAATATTGAAACAAAGGTCAATGAATGGGGAAAGGAAGTAAATGAATCTGCAAAAAGCTTTGCTGGAGAAACTGGTCCAGTTAGAAAAACAGGAAACAGATTCTTACGTTTTATCGTCACCTTATTTAAAATTTTCTTCCTATTTGTTTTCAGTATCGTTGCTATTGGTTTAGTTGTAGCAATATTTGGAATTGGTGCCACAGCCAATGCATTGATGCCTTTAAAAAATTTCATCGCTGATGGAAATGCAATTCAGTGGTATGCATGGGGAACATTGTTATTGTTTATTTTGGTTCCAGTTATTGCTTTGATTCAATGGTTGGTTCGAGCAATCATTGGTCATAAGTCGAAGTCGAATGCTATTGCTATTACTTTTGGCTCTTTATGGACCTTGGGTTGGGTAGCATTGGTAATGTTGATAGCAACTGTTTCCAAGCAATTGAAGCGCCCGGGTTCTGTCAAAGAAGAAGTAGCTATCGTTCAGCCAAGTACAGGTAAACTAAAAATTGAATTTAAAGAAGCTGAAGGCACGTATTATCCACTCGATTTTGATTTTGATAATGATTTTGATATCAGACGCGATCATGATGGAATATTTTTATCACGTAATGAAGACTCACTATTAGTTTCAAATATTCGTTTAGCGATTGAAAAGAGTACCGATTCATTCTTTCATGTAACCTTGATCAAGCGTGCAAGATCTTCATCTCCAGTTCAAGCAGAAGGATATGCGGAAATGATTAGCT
>CAZDTN010000192.1:0-3050 GCA_964508355.1 uncultured Sphingobacterium sp. | reverse complement strand
TGTTTAAACGTTGATAAAGAATTTATCAATTCTTTCTAAAAGTCCATTTTAGCATCTCTTTCCAAGTTACTTTTTTACCATACATCAATATTCCTGTACGGTAAATTTTACCAGCAAACCAAGTTGAGAAAATAAATCCGCCGATAAGGGATAGCATGGAAACTGCCAGTTGCCAATAAGGGACTGTACTCGGCATGCCAAATGGGATTCTACCCATCATGATGATGGGTGATGTAAATGGTATAATGCTTGTCCATACAGCCAGAGAACTATTGGGGTTAGCCAAAACTGACTGCAAGATGATAAATGAAAAAATTATCGGCATGGAAATAGGCATCATCAATTGTTGTGCTTCTTGAGGATCTTCATTAATGACGCTACCTACTGCTGCAAATAGTGAGGCATAAAATAAATATCCTCCAAGGAAATAGAATAAAAAGCAACTCAGAATCAACATCCAGTTAACTCCTTCAGTAATGGTATTTTGTGCTTCCAATATTTGTAGCGCTCCGGGATTCGAACTAGCAACAGCACTAACCGAGGTGCCCGCTTGTTGTGCTTGTTGAAATTCTTGGTAGGCTTCAGTAGGAATGAAGACTGATAGGGAACTTGATATAGCGATCATCAAACCAATCCAGAGTAATAGTTGTGTTAAACCAACACCTGCAATACCAATAATTTTTCCAAGCATTAACTCAAAAGGTTTGCAGGAAGAAACAATCACTTCTGCTATTCTGTTGGTTTTTTCTTCTGCAACACCGCGCATTACCATGGCACCAAAAATGAACATGGTGATATAGATAAGTAACCCACTGCCAAAACCAATTCCATAGGCAAGACCTGAGTTGGATTCTTTGGCTTCCCCTTCTTCGTCAGCAATCATCGTTTTCATGATTACGTTTTCTTCTGAAGCATCGGAAATAGAATCCAATGTTGATTTATTAATTCCTTTTTCGAGTAATAAATTATTTTCTAGCGCCTTATTCAATTGCCTTTGGATATAGCGTGATGGCTCAAAGCCAATTTGACCAGCTGAATGTAATTCTGCTATAATTTTCCCATCCTGATAACTGGGATAGAGTACGGCATCAAATTTTTTATCCTTGTAGTTGACAGAGTCAACACCTTCTGGATAAGCAAAAACCACACTACCAGAATCGCTTTTCAAGTTTTGTGTAAGAAAGGCAGGTTCATCTATTACTGCAATACTGAGTTCTTCTCTTGAAGTAGCAGCAAAATAAGCAGACCCCGCAATAAAGGCAACAAAAATCAGCGGCATAAGAAATGTCATCAACAAAAATCTTTTGTTGCTTACCCTGGTGATGTATTCTCTTTTTATAATGAGTAAAACCTTGTTCATGTTGGTGGTTTATAAATCGTTTTGGAATTGTCTTGCTTCTGGAGTTCCTTGAACCAATCTGATGAAAATATCATTCAGGGAAGGAAGTACTTCGTTGAAGGATCTAATATTCAATCCTTTGTTGATAAAGAACTGAATGACATCATTGTTACTAAATCCTTCATTTAGTTTGATGCTGAGTGATTTCTCTTGTTTTTCAATTACATCAAATAAATGAATAGCAGTGTGTTCAGGAAGAATTTGTTGGTCGAATCCGATTTCAAATAAATTTTCTTTGAAGTCTTGTTTGATATTCTGGACAGTTCCATCTAAAATTTTATGACCCTTATTGACTAGAATTATGTGGTCACATATTTCTTCTACCTGTTCCATTCTATGGGTACTAAATATAATGGTTGCTCCTTCTTTAGCCAGTCGGAAGATTTCATCTTTAATCAGGTTGGCATTTACTGGGTCTAAACCACTGAATGGTTCATCAAGTATAATCAGACTAGGGTTGTGAACAACGGTTGTTACAAACTGTAACTTCTGGCTCATACCTTTACTCAGGTCTTCCACTTTTTTGTTCCACCAAGATTCCATTTGAAACTTCACGAACCAGAATTTGATTCTTTCCAAAGCTTCTTTTTTCGAAAGACCTTTAAGTTGAGCGAGGTAGAGGACCTGCTCACCAATTTTCATTTTTTTGTATAGGCCTCTTTCTTCAGGCATATAACCAATAAGACCGTTATCTCGAAGCGGTTCAAAGGTTTTACCTTGGAGGGTGATATTTCCTTCATCGGGATAGAAAATTCCGGTAATCATGCGAAGGAGGGTGGTCTTACCAGCTCCGTTTGGGCCGAGGAGTCCGAAGACTGAGCCTTTTTCTATTGAAAAACTGATATCGTCGACTGCTTTTTGTCCTGAAAAATATTTTTTCAGTCCCTTTATTTCTAAGATTGTTTCCATAACAGTAGTTAGGATGGAAAATTACGATGAAAAGTTGTCAGCCTAAGCGAATTGTGATAAATGGTTAGCCACTTTTTGTCCGTCCATTGCTGCACTAATGATTCCACCAGCATAGCCAGCACCTTCTCCGCAAGGATAGAGGTTTGTGATTTGCGGATGTTGCAGTGTATTTTCATTTCTCGGTATGCGCACAGGAGAAGATGTTCTGCTTTCAGGAGCAATCAGAATAGCTTCTTCTGTGAAATAGCCCTTCATTTTTTTCCCGAAAGCGATGAAAGCCCGTTGCAAGGTAATGGCTATAAAATCTGGTAAAACCTCCTTGAGGTTGACAGAATGTACACCCCTTATGTAGGAATTATCTGGCAAACTTGTTGATGTTTTATTATAAACGAAATCTGTCATTCTTTGCGCAGGTGCCACAAATAAACCACCACCAGCTGCGTACGCTTTTCTTTCAACTTCTTCTTGAAAATGATGAAGCAATAAATGTTGACTAATTCCTGATTGTTTCTTTTTAAAAACATCTTCCATCATCACTTGTGCCACCATACCTGAGTTGGCAAATGGATTATTTCTTTTGGAAGGGCTCCAGCCGTTTACGACTAATTCCTCTTTTGCTGTTGAGGCCGTCGCGATGATGCCACCCGGGCACATGCAAAATGAAAACACACCTCTTTGGTTGACCTGTTCAACCAATTGATAAGCGGCAGGAGGCAAGAAAGGGTCTCTTTCTTTGTTGACA
>CAZDTN010000191.1:0-3051 GCA_964508355.1 uncultured Sphingobacterium sp. | reverse complement strand
AACATAGTGTACAAGAAATTACGTTTCACCACGAACCAGGAGGAGACGAAGTAGTTAAGAAGATCATCAAGACTACCGTCCTTTTGTCTGTAATTACAGTTATTGAACTTGGACTAGGTCTTTTGATGTATGCCGTCCCAATGTCTGGAACTTTTACTCTTTTCCTAAAAGGGGTAATTGTAATCTTGTCGTTGGCAAAAGCATTCTATATTGTTGGAGTATTTATGCACCTTGGTGATGAATTGAAGAACCTCATCATGACGATCATTGTACCTTTGTTACTTTTCATTTGGTTCATTGCCGCCTTTTTGTGGGATGGAGACTCTTGGAAGCAACTTAGAAATACATATGGTGGTGGCGCTCAAGAAGTTAGTACTCCTGCAGCCCCTCATGCTGAAGGTCAACATTAATTAAAATGAAAATAGTGGAGAAAGCATCGTTGGATAAAACCTACGGTGCTTTTTTTTGTTAATTGAATAAGATGAAAAAAACGACCATCATCGCGCTTTTAGTTGTGGCAGTGCTACCAGTAATCAGTTACTTGCTTGTAGAAGACCTTAGTAAAGGGGCTGTGCAAATGCCAAGAAGGTATTTTTATGATACTGTAGTGGTGAAAAAGGAGAAGGGTCGTGATGTAAACGATACAATATGGCACAAGGTGCGCCCATTTAAGCTTACCAACCAATTTGGTAAGGAAGTGGGGTTAGATGATTTGAATGGAAAGATTATAGTAGCAGATTTCTTCTTTACTTCATGTCCTTCTATTTGTCCTAAATTAACGCGCAACATGAAGCGTCTTCAGGATGCTTTCAAAAAAACCGATACCATTGTACGCTTTGTTTCTTTCACCATTGACCCAGAGCGAGATTCAGTCCAAAAGATAAAAGCTTATGGTGATCGATTTAGTATAGACCACGACACTTGGTGGATGCTCACTGGTGATAGAAAAGAAATTTATGATATTGCGTTGAATGAGTTTAAGGCTTCCATCGCTGCTGAAGGAAATATTGATACGGGCTTTATTCATACAGAAAAATTCTTTCTATTAGACAGAGACAAAGTAGTGCGTGGATGGTACAATGGGTTGGATAGTGTCAATCTCGATCGATTGATTAAAGATGTGGTGTTACTGAATATGGAACGTGATAAAAAGAAAAAAAGAAATCTGTTTAGAAAATAAAAACCAAAACAATGTTACCAGCAAGCATTCAGAAAAACGACAAGCTAGCGAGCATACTCATTATTGTTTTCTCAATTATCGTTTTTGTCGCGGTTGTTTTTTTATCCCGTATAAAATTAGAAGTTGAACTTCCTTTTGATGTTCACGTATTTGCTAAAATCAATGCAATCATCAATTCGGCAGTATCTTTTCTCTTGCTTGTTGGTCTTCTTGCAGTAAAAAGAGGGAGATATGCATTGCACAAAAAAGTGATGATGTCTGCAATGGTTTTGTCACTGCTTTTTTTGGTTTCCTATATTTGTCACCATTTACTTTCTGAATCAACTTCCTTTGGTGGTGTAGGGGTAATCAAAATTGTTTACTATGTTATCTTGATTTCACACATCATACTTGCTGCAGTTATTTTACCTTTCATCTTGTATACTTCTTACCGTGCACTAGTTGCTGAATGGCCTGCGCACAGAAAGCTGGCAAAAATTACTTGGCCGATTTGGTTTTATGTTTCAGTAACAGGTGTGATTGTTTATTTGATGATTAGTCCGTATTATGTCTAAGGGAATAGGGAATAGGGAAAAGGGAACAGGAAACAGGAACTTTTTTGAAGATGTTTTTGAAGTTGTTCGTTTGATTCCACCTGGCCGTGTTACCAACTATGGAAGTATTGCAAAATATTTAGGCTCGGGTTTATCATCACGGATGGTTGGCTGGGCGATGAATGCATCTCATGTAGCTGATCCCCCAGTACCAGCTCAACGGGTCGTCAATAGAAATGGAATGCTTACAGGAAAGCATCATTTTGCTACGCCAACTTTAATGGAAGAGTTGTTAGCTGCCGAAGGCGTGCGTGTAGTGAAAGATAAGATTGTGGATTTTGAAAAACTTTTTTGGGATCCTGCGAAAGAGCTGGAGTTTTAGTTTTTTTGTTTAGCTGTTGTCAAAGCCTCTCTTCTTAATTTCAATTCAGACTTTCTTGGTTCGGAAACATTCATAAAGTCATAGGGACAATTCATACAACCATTACCACAACAATTTCCATTTTCGAGATGATACTTGGCTGTCAATACCATATAGCCTTGTTCATTGTAATAGAAATGTTCACCTTCAATCAATTTCTTTTTCATTATTAATCACTCCTTCGTTGTGGTCTTTTTCAAGTTCTTTTGTTATTTCCAGCAGCAGTTCATCCTTGTCTGTATCAAGTGTTGATGTTATTGCGAATTTAAGATAATGTATTCGGTTACTCTTGGCAATGTCTAGACTTTCGTAATGAGTTTTTATCAACAATTCAGGGATCTGTTTAACATCTTCTCTTATATCTGCACTATCATGAAACAATTCTAGTCCGTATAAATCAATTACTCGTTTTGTGAATTGATAAAGCAGTGGTGAATCTGTCTTTAAATGGATATAACCACCGGGCTTGAGTATTTGTTTATATTTTCTAAGAAATGCTGGATGAGTTAATCTTCTCTTACATTTTGCAGCACGCAATTGAGGATCTGGAAAAGGCAACCAGATTTCACTTACTTCTTCTTGTGTAAAATAATTCTCAATTAAACCAATCTGTGATCTAATGAATGCAACGTTATTGAGTTGTTGTTCTATGGATTTTTTTGCGCCTACCCAAATGCGGTTTCCTTTTATATCAACACCAATGAAATTTTGTTTGGGATACATCGATGCTAACCCAACACTGTATTCTCCTTTGCCGCAGGCTAATTCAAGGACAATTGGATGGTTGTTATTAAAATGAGTTGACCATTTTCCTGCGCAGTCAGTCGGGTATTCCAATACATTATTGAAAGTTGCTATTTCTGCGAAACGTTTGAGTTTTTTTTGTCCCATGCGTTTGCAAAGGTAATAGATGGAAG
>CAZDTN010000190.1:0-3068 GCA_964508355.1 uncultured Sphingobacterium sp. | reverse complement strand
AACAAAGAAGTGAATATTACTTCACGTTATGAGAGCTTAGCACGAAATAATATCGCAGGTGATTTTGAATTCATCGTCATGGAGAAATTCCTGAGTCAGGATAATGAGTTGCCTTTCTTTGAGCGTCTTGTCATGAAGATTTATTTCTGGCTCAAGGAAATTTCATTGTCAGAAGAAAAGGGATTTGGTTTGGACGCCAGTAACGTAACTGTGGAGAAATTTCCCCTTGTGGTTGCTCCCATCAAGAGCTTAAAACTCAAACGAATATTACGAGAAGAAGAGTAATAAAAAAGGCCGCGATATGCGGCCTTTTTTATTTATGAACTGCTGGTTCAGAGCTTTTCTTTTGTTAATGCAGCTGTTACTTTTCCTTCAAATAGAGTATTGATTTCTGCTGCTTTTTTCTCAGCATCATTTACTCTTTTTGTCAGTGTTTTGATACTTTCCAATTGCAAGTTGCTAGGTCCTGCCTCATTGAAACATATCGCAAGATATACCTGAGTAATATCTTCTCTCAAACGAGATTCATCTGCGAAGATTGAAGTTTGCTTAGTGGGTAACAATTCTGCACGGAGTGTTTCCAAAGCAGACATGTAGTCGTTGCCCAATTTTAGCGACTTCTTATTTTTCAATTTTGATACTTTGTCTTTATAGGTTTTTTGCTTTTCGCTAATGCCAGCAACTACACTAGCAAGTTTCAAGTGGAGGTTATACAATTCCATTGCAGCAGCAAATTGTGCGTTGCGTTCTGCAAGGGTGAACGATGATTTTGCATCATGAACCATTCTGAAAGGCTGAGTAAGTGTATCTTTTCCTGCAATTAACTTGAGTGTATAGTCACCTGGTAAAACCTGTGGAGCAACTGCACCACCATTATCGGGTTTTGTTCCGCCTGATGCTGTTTTAGGAGGCATCATGCGCTGAGACCATGTAACGCGGTTGATTCCTTTCCTATTGCTTGCAGGAACAGATTGTACCAGTTTGCCGGTTTTATCGTACACCTCAATCTTTACAGTACCGGTATTGATTTTCTCTTTTAAGTAATATTGGAATGGCTTTAATGATGGAGCATTACCAGATACCCATCCACCTGTACTCGGGAAGCCACCGTTTCCGAAGTCACCTGTTGAAAGAGTGATATCACCAGTTTCAAAAAGATGAACATTCTTTTCTGTTACAGCTTTACTGAGTTCTCGCATAGCTGAAATATCATCTACTATAAGAATTCCTCTTCCGTGGGTAGCAATAATTAAGTCATTTGTTTTTGGGTGAATTTTCAAATCTCTCACCAATGCATACCACGGAATGTTGTTTTTCATTCTGAACCAGTCTTGACCGCCATTCACTGAAGCAAAGAGCCCCATTTCGGTTCCGATAAATAACAAGTTTTTATTGACTGGATCTTCTATGATTTTATGTGCAAAGCCACTGAACTCTTTACTTGTGAATGCTTTCCAAGTCTTTCCACCATCTTCTGATTTCGCAGCATAGGTTTTATGATCACCATACATATGGTTGTCAAATGTTGCATATACCACGTCTTTATTGAAATGGGATGGTTCAATACTGCTAACCCATGTTTGGCTTGGAATACCAGTTGTCGTAACATTCAATGAAGTATTGCTCCATGTTTTACCACCGTCTGTGGTAACCTGAAGATTTCCATCATCAGTACCCACCCAAATTCTATCTGCATCTAAAGGTGATTCAGCTATTGTGAAAATGGTTGTGTGGTTTTCTGCAGAAGTATTATCAGCACTCAATCCACCACTGTTCTCCTGTTCTTGTTTCTTTTTGTCGTTGGTAGTCAAGTCTGGAGAAATTCTTGTCCAGTTTCTTCCTTGATCCTGTGAACGGTATAAATATTGAGCACCTGTGTATAGGTTCTTTGGATTGGCTTTACCGGTAACGATAGCTGTATTCCAATTCCATCTGAGTTTTTCTTCTTTGTCGGTTTGGAGAGGACGAACCCCGACTGATTTTACAGTTTTTAAATCAATGCGGTTAACATCTCCACCCTGTGATTCTGCATAAGCGATATTTGGGTCAGTTGGATCTGGTACCACCCAGAAGCCATCACCGCCATAGATCGGTTTCCAATCGCCATTGCCAACACCACCCGGACCAGAAGAGGGTGCAACCCAACTTCCATTGTCTTGTAAACCACCAAATAAGCGATAAGGAGTTCCCATATCATGATCTACATGATAGAATTGACCCACTGGTAAACCTTGAATGAATGTCCATGTAGCACCTCTGTCCAAACTGGTATACACACCTCCATCAGTACCTAAATAAAGATGATTGGTATTTGATGGGTTGATCCAAAGTGCATGATGATCACTGTGTACCCAACCGCCTTCACCGCTAGCTTCTGCAAATGAATAACCACCATCACTTGAGTATGCAAAAGAATAAGCAGGACGATATACGCGCTTTGGATCTTTAGGGTCAATCACCAAAGTGCTGAAGTAAAATGGTCTTGAAACAACATTAAGCGATGCGCTTTGTGGTTTCCAAGTTTCACCACCATCAGCTGAAATATACAATCCAGTTTCTTTTGCTTCTACAATTGCAATTAAATTGTTTGGTGCGGAAGGAGCAATGGCTAAGGCAGTTCTTCCAATAGGTTTAGCTGGTAAGCCGTTGGTAAGTTCTTTCCAGGTTTTACCACCATCTAAGCTCTTCCAAATTCCACTTCCTGGTCCACCTGAAGAAAAAGAATAAGGTGTTCTTCTGAACTCCCAGGTTGTAGCATAAACCACATTTGGATTGGATGGATCCAAGGACACATCTGCACATCCTACTTTATCTGATATGTATAAAATTTTTTCAAAAGTTTTTCCGCCGTCTGTTGACTTGTACAATCCTCTGTGCTTACTATCGCTCCAAAGTGCACCAGGGGCAGCAACATAGATGGTGTTGGAATTGCTTGGGTCGATGGCTATTTTGGCAATGTGTTCCGTAGAGTCTAATCCACCAACTTTCGACCAGTTGCTACCTGCATCAGTTGATTTGTAAAAACCATCACCAATCGAAACAGAGTTTCTCATGTTGCTTTCTCCAGT
>CAZDTN010000189.1:0-3072 GCA_964508355.1 uncultured Sphingobacterium sp. | reverse complement strand
CGAAAATGTGCAGCTTTACCAATATGCATATCTGATAAGATCAAAGTTTTTTGATCTTCCCAGTAAAGACAACGCTCAGGGCTTAAGACTAAGCGCTGGCCATGAAATTGAATTGGATAGCATTGCATATGAGATATTGATCAACGACTCATTCAGGCTTCAGATTGTTTTCAGCCTCAATAGTTTTCATGGTAGATACCGCCCAATTGGCAATTGTTAGTTTCTCATCTTTAGATAGAACTGCATCCTTGTGTATCCATGTATAACTATCCAAAGGCATCTCCCCTTCTTTAACCATTTCATTTACCTCTTCCATTTTGTGTCGCGCTTTTTTGGGAGGATAGGTCAAGAATTCGTCAAAATTTATTTCCCCCTTCCCCTCGTCTACATGATGATCAAGCCACCAGCCAATAGGTTGGAGATTTGCATACCATGGATAACGGGTATTATTGCTGTGACAGTCATTACACGCTTTGTCAAGAATTAATTTCACCTCATCAGTTGTCTCATATTTTTTTGAAATATGATTTTCACTAACCTCATTTGAACTATTTTTCTCAGGTCGAAAAAATTGAATGACCAGTAATATAACCGCGAGAATAATGAGGACTTTTTTCATTTCAGAGAATTTGATATTGAATTTAAGCAATTATTGGAAATACTGTTCTGCAACTGGTAATGCTTCTGGTTTGCCTACATCAAGAACAATATCATTGCTATGATCATAACCCCTAATTATATTGGATGAGGCCAATGACAAATAAGTATTGGTTATAGAAAATGTTCCACTTGCTGGCATAAGGTTGAAAATACGAGGATCGATGACATGGATTCCAGAGAAGGCAAAAGGCGTCAAATGCTCAATTGAAGCCGAGGCCTGAACGAATTTTATTTCCCCTGTCTTGTTGTTTTTCCAACCACTTAACTGCATTCGATTATCAAACAAGAACTGTCTGGAACTCTCTCTGTTTGTAACAGCAAGCGTTGCCAAAGGCTTATGCAATAAATGATCACTATACAATTGACCAAGATCAAGATTAGTCAGTATATCAGCATTCATTACTATAAATGGGTACTCGGATGATTTCAAAAATTTTGATGCATAGGCAAGTCCACCGCCTGTTTCAAATGGACCACTTTCCTCAAATGAAACATCCACCTTAATGTCACTATTTTTATACCTCGATAAAAAAAGATGAATTTGTCCGGAGAAATGATGTGTATTGATAACAAACTCTTTAATACCAAAAGACCTTAAGTAATCAATATTTCTTTCCAATAATGATTTACCGTTGACTTTAAAGAGTGCTTTAGGATGATGATCGGTATGTGGCTTTAGTCTTGTACCAAATCCAGCAGCAAAAATCATAGCCTTTGCTTGTTCAATACCGCTCATTGATCCAGTTTTTTGCTTCTTGTTCAACGTGACAAACTTCCACATTTACCTTATACTTTTCTTTAAGAAAAGCAGTTAAACTATCGGCAGCAAAAACACTTCGGTGTTGTCCGCCTGTACAGCCAAAGCTGATTGTCAATCCTTCAAATCCTCTTTTCAAATAATCTTCAACTGAAATTCCAATCAACCCGTATACATGCTGAAGAAAATTTGGCATATCAGTTTTGTGAATCAAGAACTCTTGAACAGGTTTATCTCTGCCTGTCAGGGTTTTGTATTCTTCAATTCTTCCCGGGTTAAGTATACCCCTGCAATCAAACACAAAACCACCTCCATTACCAAATTCATCTGCAGGGATACCTTTACGATAAGAGAAACTATTTACTTTGATCTTCAACTTGCTTTCTGCAGAGGCAGTTATTGTTTCGAATTTCAACAACACATCATCAGCTACAATTGCATCCAACACTTTTTTAAGCGCTGGAAGTCTCAAGGGCAATCCTTTATTTTCCAGAAACCATTTTAAATTTTTTAATGCAAAAGGAATGCTGGCAATGAAATGTTGCTTTCTCTCAAACAAGCCCCTGAAGCCATAAGCACCAAGTGTTTGCAACATCCTGATTAAAACAAACCCGTCGTAATTATTCAAAAATTCCGACTTATTCATTTTACCATGCATCAAACTATTTACTTGATCAAAATAATAACTAACCAACTCCTCTCTCCATTCGTATGGCATTTGAGCTCTTGCTTGCCAAAGCAAAGATGCTATGTCGTATTGCAATGCCCCTTGCATACCGCCTTGGTAGTCGATAAAATAAGCGTCCTCATTGTTGATCATCACATTGCGGCTCTGACAATCGCGGTGCATAAAATAATGATGCTCCTCTTGCGTGAGATAACTACTCAATAACTCGAAATCATTGAGTAATAAATTTTTATCATAGGGCAAATCCAAAGCCCTCACAAAATAATAGAGGAAATAGAGCAAATCAGAATAAATAGCTTGTTTATCAAATGATCTTGTTGCTATACAATTTGCATAATCCAATCCTTCACCACCGTTAACCTGCAACCTGGCCAATGCATCACTTGTTTTTTTAAAGAGCATTTTAACCCTTTCTGAAAAACCTTCTTTTTGCATGATATCAAACAAAGAGATATCACCCAAATCAGATTGTACATAAAAGCTTTGGTCTGGTTCTACATATTCAATGGATGGCACATGTATACCCTTTGCATGAAAATGCTTCGTAAATGCGATGAATGCATTGTTTTCGGGGATATTTCCAGGATTATTGGTAAGTATATAGGTTTGGTCTTTTAACAAGAGCCTAAAATACTGTCGGTTACTTCCTGCCTGACGCAATGTTTCCAAGCTCATTGGAACATTAGGCTGCCAGCTTTGCAATGATGTCAAAATATGTTCAAAACCTTGTTGCATAAAGGGCAAAGTTATCTTTTATTCTGAAAGGAAAAAAAGAGACACCCTATCTTTGCAGCATGTTGAAAAAACAGATGGATGAACTTGAGAGGTTATCAAAGGACGCCTATCAGACAGCTGAAAAGTCTCCTTTGGTTGTGGTACTAGACAATGTCAGAAGTATGCACAATGTGGGTAGTGTTTTCCGCACCTGCGATGCTTTCCTTGTGGAGAAAATCTATCTCTGTGGCTT
>CAZDTN010000188.1:0-3076 GCA_964508355.1 uncultured Sphingobacterium sp. | reverse complement strand
GGGAAGAGGTTCCTGATTGCTGCTACATCATATGAAGTGGGTGATGACATAATTAAAAATGATAGGATAAACGTGCAGAAATCAGTTGGTCTGCGTAGGCCCTGATTTCCTCGTCTTTGATTTGATCTAGGATATCGACAGCAAACGCATGGAGCAGCAAGGCTCTTGCATTCTGTTCTGATATTCCTCTTGCTTTCAAATAGAACATGGCATCTTGGTCGAGTTTGCCAACAGTACAACCATGAGAACATTTTACATCATCTGCAAAAATCTCCAACTGTGGTTTGGTATTGGCTGATGCTGAATCCCCAATCAAGATATTTTTATTGGATTGATAAGCATTTGTCTTTTGTGCGTCTTGTCTTACAAAAATCTTTCCATTGAAAACGCCAGTCGACTTTTCATCCATGATGCCCTTATACAATTCATTACTTAGGCAATTTGGCTGCTGGTTATCTACGATGGTATGGTTATCTGCCAAAGTTTCACCATTCAATAAATACAAACCATACATATGGCTCTCGCTATTAGCGGCTTCCATGACCATATTCAGGTTATTGCGGACAATATTGCCACTTAGTGTAAGGGTGACTGCATGCGTAACACATTTCGCCATTTGTCTGATATGTGTTGTACCAGCATGGTGTGTACCTTTTCCTTCGTCTTGAATCTTTATGTAATTAACGATAGCATCTTGTGCTGCACAAATCTCAATCACTTCATTAGTCAAACTGTCGTCATTACCTATCTTGGTATAGGTCTCTAAAATGGTCACCTCAGCAGCTTGTTCAACATTAACTAAGATGCGTGGCTGACTAAACATAAAACCCGAAGATGCATCTGTAATGTGATAGATAGCAATTGGATGAGTTACTTGTTTTCCTTTTTTTACTTTGATGTATACACCACCTGCTGCAAATGCTGCATTTAATGCATTGATGCCATCCTGGTGGTAACGCTGACTGTGTCCGAGATTGGTTTTTACAAAATCAGCATCTTGATCAGCCGCTGCCGTTGATAAAGATTTAACAACAAGTGTTTCTTCTGCTTCTGCAATACTGCTCAACGCAGCATTGTACAGGCCATTCACAAAAACAATGGCATTTTTTGCAAGTTGACCTGGTAAAAAATATTGTTGCACACTGGTTAATGCACCAGCATTGCTCACCATCATTTTGTCATTGAATACATTTCTGATTCTTGTATACTTCCACTCTTCATGCTTGATGGCAGGTAGTCCCCATGCTGAAAAATTCTTCCAGTTTTCAGCATGAAATCCACTTAGTGCTGTAGCACCGTTTTGCTGCTGATCAAATGCATTCTGTAAAATAGTTGTTGCGTCCATGCTTTTCAGTTTCACTTTTCGTTTACGCGTTAGCGGCTTCTACTTCCGCCTTGATGAAATCATATCCTTTTTCTTCCAGTTCCAATGCCAATTCTTTGGTACCAGAACGAACAATTCTTCCATTGTACAATACGTGTACAAAATCTGGAATGATATAATCTAATAAACGCTGATAGTGTGTTACTACAAGGAAGGCATTGTCTTTTGAGCGCAATTGGTTTACACCATTGGCTACAATTCTCAATGCATCAATATCCAAACCAGAATCTGTTTCATCCAAGATGGCCAATTTTGGCTCTAGCATCGCCATTTGGAAAATTTCGTTTCTCTTTTTTTCACCACCAGAAAAACCTTCGTTCAAAGAACGTGATAATAAAGATTGATTGATCTCTACCAATTTCATTTTCTCTTTCATGGTCTTCAAAAACTGTGCTGCGTCAAGCGGCTCCAATCCCTGGTATTTTCTTTTCTCATTAACCGCTGTCTTGATGAAATTAGTGGTACTCACACCTGGAATTTCAACAGGGTATTGAAAAGCTAAAAACAAACCTTCTTTAGCACGGTCTTCAGGAGCCATATCTAGCAAATCTTTTCCCATGAAATCAACAGAACCACCTGTTACTTCATAATCTTCGCGACCAGCCAACACAGAAGCCAAAGTGCTTTTACCAGAACCGTTTGGTCCCATGATAGCATGTATCTCTCCTGGTTTGATATCGAGATTGATTCCTTTTAAAATTTCTTTTTCTTCAATTCTTGCCTGTAGATTTTCAATCTTTAACATATATAAGGTTTGTCTTTGTTAGTATTATTATCCTACGCTTCCTTCTAAACTGATGGCGAGTAGTTTTTGTGCTTCCACTGCGAATTCCATTGGTAATTGGTTCATCACCTCTTTTGCAAATCCATTGATGATGAGGGCGACTGCTGTTTCAGTATCAATACCTCTCTGGTTGCAATAAAAGATCTGATCTTCACCAATCTTTGATGTGGTTGCCTCGTGCTCAACAATGGCAGTATTGTTTTTTACTTCGATGTAAGGGAAAGTATGTGCGCCACACTTATCACCCAGCAACATCGAATCACATTGCGAGAAATTTCTTGCGTTGCTTGCATTCTTGGCAACACTTACCAAACCTCTGTATGAATTTTGACTTCTTCCTGCTGAGATACCTTTTGAGACGATACGACTTCTTGTGTTCTTGCCTAGGTGCACCATTTTGGTTCCGGTATCTGCTTGCTGGAAATTGTTGGTAACAGCAACAGAGTAAAATTCTCCAATACTGTAATCACCTTTCAAAATGACACTTGGATATTTCCAGGTAACACTAGATCCGGTTTCAACCTGTGTCCATGAAATTTTTGCATGGTCACCCGCGCAGATTCCTCTTTTCGTTACAAAATTGTAAATACCACCTTTACCTTCTTTATCACCAGGATACCAGTTCTGTACAGTGGAGTATTTAATTTCAGCTTTTTCCATGGCCACTAATTCTACTACTGCAGCATGCAATTGATTTTCATCACGCATAGGTGCAGTACATCCTTCCAGGTAGCTTACATAACTTCCTTCTTCTGCTACAATTAGGGTTCTTTCAAACTGACCAGTATTGGCAGCGTTGATGCGGAAGTAGGTCGACAATTCCATTGGGCATCTTACACCTTTTGGAATATAACAAAATGAACCATCACTGAATACAGCAGAATTTAATGCTGTGAAATAGTTATCTG
>CAZDTN010000187.1:0-3081 GCA_964508355.1 uncultured Sphingobacterium sp. | reverse complement strand
TATTCTACAATATTTTTCACTACCAAATTTGAGGGTGTTTTGTCTAATTTTTGGGCCTTTCCTTTTGAAAATTCAAAATCCAACCTCCCAAGTTGCAATCCCCCCCAACCAACTTGATTCACAATCACTTTTTGTCCTTTTTTATTAGTATATTCTCTGGGTTTCTCAAAGAACCGGTGTGTATGCCCACCAAGGATCAAATCAATATTTTCTGACTCTTTAGCAAGTATCTCATCGCTTACTTTATTGTCTGCATACTTATCTCCTAAATGAGAGAGGCAAATCACAAAATGACAATGCTGCTTTTGCTTTAGGTAGCTGGCATTTTCATTTGCATGACGAATAGGATCTAGGTATACAGTTTTTCCGTACAGCTGTTCAGGTACAAGCCCCTGCAACTCAATACCAACACCAATCAATCCTATTTTCAAGTCGCCTTTTCTGAAGATTTTATACGGCTGATTAATTGTCTCCATGGTGGTACCATCAAATCCATAGTTACTCATCACTACAGGCATTCTTCCAAAAGTCATCAACTTATCAGCAAAATTGTCTAACCCAGCATCGAAATCATGGTTACCCATAATAATGGCATCGTATCCCATCATTTGCATAGCCTTCAATTCGGGCTCACCCTTAAATACATTAAAATAAGGTGTACCCTGAAAAATATCTCCAGCATCAAGCAACAAAACATGCTCTTCCTGTGCTCTTATTTGTTGAATTAAGGCTGACCTTGCTGCCACACCACCCTGACCTGCATTTCTTGAACCATCCATTGGGAATGGATCCAGCCTACTATGCACATCATTGGTGTGCAATATGGTCAGACGGGAACCTTTAGCAAATGCATGGGTTTTTTGAGCCCCTATTAAGAAGGCACTTGCAGTAAGACTGGTATCTATTATGAATTTTCTCCTGTTCATTTTAAAATTCTTTTCGGATCTGCAACAACCACTGGTTTACCCTGACTTAAATGCATTTTGCAATAATCCAGTATGACATCACGCTGCAAATAATTGGTGCGGTTTTGACTCATCTGTTTAAATGCAGTGAATCCACCACCCCCATCTACAGCATAATCAGAATTTGCCATCAAATACGTTCTATCAAGATCAAGTGGTTTACCATTAATTAAAATGTCTACAGCCTGTTTATCCTGAATGCGATACGTCAAGCCAGCAACACCTCCTCCACCACCATCAGCAGCCAAGAAATTCAAATAATTATTTAAAACATTTCCTTTTACCTCGATCAATACCAACGCATTATCAAAAGGCATCACTTCAAAAATATGCCTACGAGTGATCTTACCAGCAGGCATTCTGTTCACACGGATACCCCCATGGTTCATAAAGGCAACATCAACCTGTTTATTACTATACTTTGACGCACCCCATAAATATGCATCTGCCAAAAAATTACCCAATGTGCTATTGGGGAGTTCCTTCAGTAATTCAGCTGATGACATGGCCATTACCTCGTCCATATTCTTATCTACACTGTCCCTATAGTTTTTGAGCATAGACAGCACCACACTATCTCGTTTCAGCTCCTTTGAAACCGCGTAATCTTTAAACCCTACTCCAGTTAACTGTTGAGCAGTTTGACAGGCGGCCAACCCTAGGACCAAAACTGCTGATAAATAATAACGTATCATAAATTTCCAGAAGAACGGAAGTTACACTTTTTTAGCTCCCTTTTCTTTTTCCTCTCAGTGAATTTTATGGTTAACTTCGCGCAAAGACTAATTTATATGGGATTTGATTTAACAGGAAAAATTGTAGCAAAATTTGACACCATCCAAAGAAGTGCCACTTTCAAAACAAGAGAATTTGTAGTAGAAACTAGCGAAGATATCAACGGCAGAATTATCACCAATTATGTGAAGTTCCAAACCGTACAAGACAGAACCAGCATCTTAGACCGATTCAATGTTGGTGATACAGTAAAAGTTCACTTCAACATTAAAGGATCTAAATGGGAGAAAAACGGTCAAATTAATTACATCACCAACCTGGATGCTTGGAGAATTGAACAAATGAGCATGTCAGGCGGTGCGGGCTATGTTGATACTCCCCCAGCCTTTTCACCAGACCCGGATAGTCAGCATAGCATAGCCGACGATCTGCCGTTCTAACATCAAGGCACATGCAACGCGAAATCCTTTTGCAGCTTTCTCCAAAAGATGCAGCCGACCATGATGCAGTCGTTTCTCAGATTGCAGCATCGCTGGGCATCAAAAAGGAAAAAGTAAGTGGCTATCATCTGCTCAAAAAATCTATTGACGCCAGAAGAAAGGATATTCTCATCAACCTTAAACTCAACGCTTTTGTAGATGAACCCTTTCAGGAATGGGAAAAAGTCGACTTCCACTTCCCGGAAGTAAGCAAATCAACAAAACGTGTTGTGGTCATAGGCGCTGGACCAGCTGGACTCTTTGCAGCACTTGAATTGATTCAACTCGGTATCAAGCCCATTGTATTGGAAAGAGGGAAAAACGTAAGAGAACGAAGAAGGGATCTTGCTCTACTTAACAAGGAAGGAATCATCAACGAAGACAGCAACTATTGTTTTGGGGAAGGAGGTGCAGGCACCTATAGTGATGGTAAGTTATATACGCGAAGTACTAAACGCGGAAATGTAGACAAAGTATTACAAATGTTGGTCTACTTTGGCGCAGACCCTGCTATTTTATACACCTCCCACCCTCATATAGGTACCAATAAACTACCTGGCATTATCCAAAATATGCGACAGCAAATTATTGATGCTGGAGGAGAAGTGCATTTTGATACCAAAGTGACTGATTTAATCTTATCTGAAAATAAAATCAAATCGGTTGTTTGTGCTTCAAGTGAAAAAATAGATGCTGATCAGGTAATTCTGGCTACGGGTCATTCAGCCAAAGATATTTTCTACCTGCTCGATGCCAAAAAAATCTTGATTGAACCAAAACCGTTTGCCATGGGTGTTCGAATTGAACATCCTCAGGCATTGATTGACTCCATTCAATACCATTGTGCTGTCAACAAAGAAAGAGACCCTTTCTTGCCTCCTGCCGCTTATCAATTGGTTGAA
>CAZDTN010000186.1:0-3096 GCA_964508355.1 uncultured Sphingobacterium sp. | reverse complement strand
GTGGATCACCTCGACAGCTCGGCAATTTTTATCCCTTACATACGCGATCTTCAGCTGGAAAACCTTACCTTTGCGGCCCCCGACGTGGGAAGTGCGAATAGAATCCGTGAAGTGGCCAGCTATTTCAATGTAGAAATGGTCATTTGCGATAAGCACAGAAAGAGAGCTAATGAGATCGCCAGTATGGTGGTCATCGGGGATGTGGTAGACAGAGATATTGTCTTGATTGATGACATCTGTGATACCGCAGGAACCTTGTCAAAAGCAGCTAAACTGTTGAAAGACAAGGGGGCACGCAGTGTAAGAGCGCTTTGTACCCATCCAGTTCTGAGTGGAAACGCTTATGTGAATATAGAGAACAGTGTGATGGAAGAGTTGGTGGTTTGTGATACAATTCCTTTAAGAGGGCAATCGTCTAAACTGAAGGTGTTGAGCGTAGCGAATCTCTTTGCAGCAGCCATTAAAAATGCTTATGAAAACCAAAGCATCACCAGCTTGTTCATTCACTCTCAAATGAGGAATAAATAAGCCGGTTCAACAACGTCATTTTTAAACACTATATAATGAAAACGATTACAATCGAAGGACAATTGAGGACCGCAACTGGCAAATCAGCCGCCCGCCAGCTTCGCTCTCAAGACATGGTACCTGGTGTAATTTACGGGGGTGCACAAGAGGTTAACTTTGCAGCTAAATCACTTGCCCTGAAGCCGTTTGTCTACACACCCGACTTCCAGTTGGTGGAGATGAAGATTGATGGTAAATCTTACACTTGCATTTTGAAGGACCTGCAATTTGACAAAGTAACTGATGCGTTAACGCACATTGACCTTTTAGAATTGGTTGAAGACAAAAAAGTTACTGCTACTATTCCATTGAAGTTTACCGGAGCAGCTGCTGGTGTTAAAGCCGGTGGTAAGCTTGAGCTCAGGTTGAAAGCAGTTAAAGTAAAATGTCTACCAAAATTCTTGAAAGAGAATATTGAAGTTGACCTTACTAACTTGGAATTGAATGCGAATATCCGTGTTCAGGATATCAAAGCAGATAACTTTGAAATCATGAACTCTCCTCGTATTCCTATCGCTTCTGTAACCATGACACGTCAGTTGAAGCAGGAAGAAGCTGCAGCAGCTCCTGCCAAGAAATAAGACCAAAGTTTTATCTTTATAGCCCCATGATCACCATGGGGCTTTTTTTATGGATAAATTTTTAATAGTAGGGTTGGGGAATATTGGGTCTGAGTATGCACATACCAGACACAATATTGGTTTTGATATCCTGGATGCTTTTGCGGCGAAGCACAATACATTTTTTACTTCTGACAGATTAGCTGATAAAACTGATATCAGTATCAAAGGGCGAAAACTTATTTGTATAAAGCCTACTACTTACATGAACCTCAGTGGAAGGGCTGTCAAGTATTGGATGGATAAAGAGAAAATCGATACACAACACATCTTTGTGTTGGTAGATGAATTGGCAGTGCCCATCAATAAAATAAAAATCAAATCTGCAGGAAGTGATGGTGGGCATAATGGATTAAAGAGTATTCAGGAGTTATTGGGCACCACCCAATACCCCCGCTTGAGGTTTGGAATAGGAAATGATTTTCCGAAAGGCCGACAAGTAGATTATGTTCTTGGACAATGGTATAAGGAACAATTGCCAGTAGTGAAAATTAAAATTGAACGTTCCGTACAGGCCATTGAGGAGTTTGTGTTGATGGGTATAGAAAAGACCATGGGGGCTGTCAACAATTTAGAGTTTTAGGTGTCATACATTCTTTGTTATTTTGCATCAATCTAAATCTGATCAATGAAATTTCTTTGTATAGGTAGAAACTATGTAGAACACGCCAAAGAGTTGGGTAATGAAGTACCCGAAGAGCCAGTAATTTTCATGAAGCCTAAAAGTGCTTTATTACAAGCGAATAGTCCTTTTTATTATCCTGAGTTCACCAATGAATTACATTATGAATGTGAGGTTGTACTTCGTATCAGTAAAAATGGAAAATACATACAGGAAAAATCAGCTAAAAATTATTACGACGCCATTTCTGTGGGCATAGATTTTACTGCACGTGACATCCAAAGTGAGTTGAAGAAAAAGGGATTACCTTGGGAGAAGGCCAAGGCTTGGGATAATTCAGCAATAATAGGTGCCTGGCAACCAATTGGAAGTGTTTCCGACAAGAAGAATATTGTGTTCTCCATGAAAAAGAATGGTGAAGTTGTTCAAGTAGGTAATACAAAAGATATGATTCATGATTTCGATAAAATCATATCACATGTTTCTAATTATTTTTCCTTGAATATTGGCGATGTAATTTTCACAGGAACGCCCAAGGGCGTTGGTGAATGTGTTGTAGGGGATGAGCTGGAAGGTTTTTTGGGTGATGCTTCCATGTTTAAATTGCTTGTGCAATAATTTTGTATTAATTCATATAGGCTCCACTTTTTTTTAGTAGTCACGCTCATTTACGCCTGAACTTTCGTAGCTTGAATAAAGACAATTTTATTCTATGCAACGCCAACAATTGCTTAATAAATTGAAGAGTCCCATTTGGTTTAGGCTGTTTATGTTAACCTCCCTGCCTGCAGCATTGTTTTCGGGAGTTCGTGTATTGGAAGTCGACGAACACGCATCTAGTATTGGTATCAGGTACAGTTGGTTTTCAAAAAATCCATTTAAGTCTATCTATTTTGCTTGCTTGGCCATGGCGGCTGAGTTGGCTTCAGGTGTACTGGCTTTGGTGCATACTACAGATAAGCAGCCCATAGTATCTATGTTGGTCTTTAATGTGCAAGCATCATTTCACAAGAAAGCTGTCGGTAAAATCATTTTCAAATGTGCGGATGGAGATAAAATCAGCAATGCAGTTGAGAAAGCAATTGCAACAGGAGAAGGGGTAACCTGTGAGGCGCTTTCTCAAGGTTTTGATGAGGAAGGAAATTGTGTTGCTGAGTTTAGGATTACCTGGACGTTCAAACAAAAACAAAAAAAAGGATAAGATGAAAATAAGTTTTCATGGTGCGGCTAGGTGTGTAACAGGTTCAAAACATTTGTTGACACTGAGTAATGGAAAAAAAATATTGT
>CAZDTN010000185.1:0-3100 GCA_964508355.1 uncultured Sphingobacterium sp. | reverse complement strand
TAGATGTCTGTATCAGGAAGGATCATTGGGCTAACCTCTATTCCCTGTTCCCTTAATGCCTTAAGCACACCCCATTCTTGTGAGGAAGTGGAGTCAAGACGATCAAAATGGTTCTTTGCAAAGCCAATTTTTAAATCTTTTACTCCGCGTTTATTGCTGAAATTAAATGCTCTATTCACCGCACTTAAGTCATTTCCATCAGTCCCGTGTATAAAACTAAATACGACTGCAGCGTCATCTGCAGATTTACAGATCGGTCCGATTTTATCTAAGCTCCAGCTGAGGGTCATGGCACCTGATCTGCTCACACTTCCAAAGGTTGGTCTCAATCCGGTCGCTCCGCAGGTAGAACTTGGGGAGATAATTGACCCATGGGTTTCGGTTCCGATAGCAAATGGGATGAGTCCAGCTACTGTTGCGGAGGCTGAACCAGCAGAAGATCCGCTGGACCCATAGTTAAGGTTCCAGGGGTTTTTGGTTCTTCCTCCAAACCAGTAATCGCCCATTGCCAAGGCGCCTAAAGTAAACTTGGCAACCAGAACTGCTCCTGCTTCTCTAAGACGAGTATATACATAAGCATCTTCTTCAATGATTTGATCTTTATAGGGTTGAGCGCCCCAGGTTGTTTTCGTGTTTTTGACAGCAAAAAGATCTTTTAAGCCATAGGGGATTCCTTGTAGTGGCCCCTTATCAATTCCATTTTTAAAATCTGCATCTGCTTGTTTTGCTTGTTCTAGTGCGATAGTTTCAGTGAGACTAACAACACATTGTAGTGTATCACCAAATTTTTTTATGCGGTCGATAAAAAATTTGGTTAATTCTACTGATGTGATTGTTTTATTCCTCAGTAATGATCCCAGTTGTTGGATAGAAAAAAATGCCAGTTCATTTTTATTGACAGGCATTAATATTTTTTTATTGTAGGTCCATTTGATTTTTTCTTGTTGCTCTGTTGGAGGATTCAATCGTTGTGCAATACTCATTCCTACATTATTATTGAGTAAGAGTGTATGCATTTTTTTAAAATCGCTGATGTTATCTTTGAGATCTGCGAGCATCATCTCAATCTCTTGATCAGAGAATTGGACATCAATGAGTTTGCCACTACTTTTTACATCAGCTTTTGATAGTGAGTCTTGTGCATTTACTGTTGATGTTGTGAAAGCGATAAAGCAGATAAAAGCAATTTTCAGCAGTGTAATTTTCATATTCATTTATTTTGAAAGATCTCTTTTGATATACGTGTTGTAGTCTGGTATAGTGCACGTATACTCATCATGCATAAGTGGGGAAGTAAGCAAAAAATCAGCAGTCGCCCTATCACAAGCAAAAGGAATATTCCAGGTTACAGCCAGGCGCAATAATGCTTTAATATCTGGATCATGTGGTTGTGCCTCCATTGGATCCCAGAAAAAAATCAAAGTGTCAACACTTCCTTCTGCAATCATTGCACCAATTTGTTGGTCGCCACCAAGAGGGCCGCTTAATAATTTTTTGATTGATCTGTCGAGTGCATCTTCTAATAATCTTCCCGTAGTGCCTGTCGCCAACAATTCATGTCTTGACAAAGCCGTTTTATTGTATACGGCCCAATCGATTAACTCTTTCTTTTTGTTATCATGAGCAACCAATGCAATTCTTTTCCTTGCTTCAAGTTTTCTTTCTTTGATCATGTTGTAAATATTACTATGAAAGTAAATAAAAAACCGCATCCCTGTTCAACAGGAATGCGGCTTCTAAACAAGCAACCAACTGCAATTAAGATGCCTGCATTTCTTTTAGTTTTTCTCTGATTTTCGTTTCTATTTCATTTGCCATCTCAGGATTGTCAATCATAAGTTGTCTAACAGCATCACGCCCTTGTCCCAATTTATCACCGTTGTAGCTGTACCAGCTTCCGCTTTTATTGACAATACCCAGTTCAACACCCATATCGATAATCTCACCTGTCTTAGAAATACCTTCACCGAAGATGATATCGAACTCAGCCGAACGGAATGGAGGTGCTACCTTATTCTTTACCACTTTTACTTTAACGTGGTTACCGATTGCTTCATCACCATCTTTTATTTGTGCTGCTCTGCGAATATCCAATCTGACAGATGCGTAAAACTTAAGTGCATTACCGCCAGTGGTTGTTTCTGGGTTACCAAACATCACACCAATTTTTTCACGCAATTGGTTAATGAAAATACAGATGGTATTGGTTTTGCTGATGGTCGCAGTTAGTTTTCTCAAAGCCTGACTCATCAATCTTGCATGTAATCCCATTTTGCTGTCACCCATTTCACCTTCAAGTTCACCTTTCGGTACAAGGGCAGCGACTGAATCGATTACCACTACATCAAGTGCGCCAGAAAGAATCAAACGATCTGCTATTTCCAAAGCCTGCTCGCCATAATCCGGTTGAGAAATCAGCAGGTTATCAACATCCACACCTAACTTTTTTGCGTAAACACTATCAAATGCATGTTCAGCATCGATAAAAGCACACATCCCGCCTTTTTTCTGTGCTTCAGCTATTACATGGGTGGCAATTGTGGTTTTACCAGAGCTTTCTGGCCCGTATATTTCAATTACTCTTCCTTTAGGTAGTCCACCTATACCAAGAGCGGCATCCAGTCCAATTGAACCAGTTGAAATTGCTTCAATCTGCGCTTCACCCTTCTCATTCATCATCATAACACTTCCCTTTCCATAATCCTTCTCGATCTTGTCCAGTGTGAGTTTGAGCGCTTTCAGTTTTTCATTATTTGACATACAATTTGATTTTTAAGAGGCTAAAGGTAAGGGAATAATTATTATAAAACTAATAAATTTAGCATTTTTATCACTAATATTTTTAGTGTTTTTCACAAAAAACCCTGCTATTTAGACAAATAGCAGGGTAGCATGAGAAAACAAACATATTCTTCGGCAAGCTGAAGCCGACAAAAACTGCCCCAATATTATAATAAAAAATTCAAATAGACCCAAATAAATATGCACAACTTCGAAGACTAATAGTTAAGGTGGTGAATGTTGACAAATAATCTGAGCAAATAGCTGCTGTTTTTTATATTTGTGTATCGATAAATCCTAAATCAACACATGATGAAAA
>CAZDTN010000184.1:0-3111 GCA_964508355.1 uncultured Sphingobacterium sp. | reverse complement strand
CAAATATAAGACAACGATTTTGAAAAAACTAAAAATCGTACTTCATGAATGCTTCTAAAGCTGCATATTGGGGGAGTCCAAGGCAATCAAAAAGTTTGGCAGTATCTGCGTTTCTGTCCTCAGCTCTTTGCCAAAATTCTCTGCTGTCGCTTCCTTGAAATACTACTCCATCTTTTTGTGACTGATGAATAAAGATGCCATTGCGTTTTTGCAAGACCTGATCCGGACTCATTGGAATCGACATATCGATATCCCAGATATCCCACTCAGCCCAAGCACCTCTATATAACCAAAGGAGGCAGTCTGCAATTGATTCATCCTGATCGAATCTTAGTTTTTTTAAAGCAGCCATCATCACATCAAAGCAAACTTTATGTGTACCATGAGGATCGGCAAAGTCGCCAGCTGCAAAAATTTGATGGGGCTTCACTTTTTTTATCAAATCAATATGCAACTGCATATCTGCGTCCGTTGGTGGGTTTTTTTGAATCAATCCCGTTTCATAAAAAGGTAAATTCATGAAATGGATATGTTCATCCTTAACTCCTGCATATCTGCAGGTAGCTCTTGCCTCTGTCCTCCTGATCATTCCTTTGATGCTCCTTATTTCAGCCGTATCTTTTTGATGTGGCGTTTTCGTTTTGATGAATTCGGCAGCGTGTTGCCAAATACCACCAGCACGACTCTTGTCGATTTCAAAATAACCATCAAACTCGACAGCAAAATCAATCTGACGCATAACGAACTCGTCACTTACGGCAATATTTCCAGATGTTTGGTAGGCTACATGTACTTCGTGTCCCTGTTGGACCAATCGCATGAATGTTCCACCCATTGAAATAATATCGTCATCTGGGTGGGGAGAGAAGATGATAACTCTCTTTTTTTCAGGGTATCTTCTTTCTGGGTGACGGGGAACATCTTCGTTAGGTTTTCCCCCTGGCCATCCTGTTATGGTATCGCGAAGGCCGTTAAACACCCTTAAATTCACTTCTGAAACCGGACCATGTTTTTCAAGAAGATCGGCCAAGCCATGTGAGAAATAGTCGTCACGTGTTAACATCAGCAAAGGCTTTTTCAATTCCATTGCCATACTGGTAACCGCCTTTCTTATCAACTTCTCCGACCAGTCAATTTCACCTGTCAACCAAGGCGACTTGAACCTGGTTAGTCCCTGTGCTGAAGCTTCATCAAGATGGAAAACAGTATTATGATGCTCTTGTAAATAGGTAGCCGGTATCTCATCAGAGATTTGGCCTTCGATAGACTTTGCTACAATTTCAGCTTTGTTTGCACCAAATGCAAGTAATACTATCTTATTGGCTTTCAATATGCTAGATATCCCCATCGTAAGTGATAATCGAGGTACCTGAGATATGTTGTCAAACTCATAAGCATTGGCCAAACGTGTGCTATTTTCCAACGCGGCTATCCTCGTGCTTGAATTTCTACTGGCACCAGGCTCATTAAAACCAATATGGCCATTTAAGCCGATACCGAGAATTTGGATATCAATTCCTCCAGCATCTGCAATTGCTTTTTCATAAGCACTGGTATATGCATTGATGTCGTTTTTTGCTATAGTACCGTCTGGGATATGGATATTTTGTGGATCAATATCGACATGTGAAAAAAGACAACTGTGCATGAACCTGTGGTAGCTTTGTGGAGCATCGGGTTTCATGGGATAGTACTCATCGAGGTTGAAACTGATTACGTTCTTAAAACTTAAGCCCTCTTCTCGATGTAACCTGACCAGTTCAGCATAAAGGGTTTTAGGAGTTGAACCTGTCGCCATTCCCAGTACACAATTTTTGCCTTCATTAGCTCTTTGGCGAATTAAATCAGCAATTTCCCTTGCAATAGCCTTTGAAGCTGTTTTGTTGTTTTGATGGATGACTAATGGGACTTTTTCAAAAGCGTCAATCATGTGTATGGGGTTAGGGTCAAGCAATAAACTGTCTTATAAAATTAAAAAATTTTATTAACTCTTCCCTGAAAAACAAAGGATAAATATTGAATAGCTTAATTTAACCTGATTTCGAATACCTCAGGCCATAATTTCCCTGTGATATATAAGGTTTTTGTGGTTTTATTATAGGCAATGCCGTTTAAAACAGCGCCTGCGTCGGCCAAAGATCCATTTTTGGTCAGGTAACTTATATCTGATTTTGTATTTTTTACAAGGAGGTCCTGCATATTGATAATGCCTACCACTAAACCTGAAACAGGATCAATTTTTAATATATAATCATATTGCCATCTGTTGGCATATATAAAGCCATCAACCATTTCTAGTTCGTTGAGGTTGTTAACTGCACCATAGTTGTCACGCACACTGACTACCTTATTTAATTTCAGGGTTCCTGGTTGGACAAAGTAAAGTTTGTCTGATCCTTCACTAATGATAAGCTCTTTACCATTGTTTGTAATTCCCCATCCATCACCACTCCAGGGCAAAGTTCCTAACTGCTTTAAACTTTTTGCATCATACAAGAAAACTAGATGGTCTTGCCAACTCAATTGATATATTGTATCATTAAGGACAGTAAGTCCCTCTGCAAATATATCTGCAGGCATGTTGAGTAGTTTTTCTGTTTGCCCCGTTTGGCTATTCAATCTTCTTAATGTCGACTTGCCCTTTAAGCCAGTACTCTCCAATAAACCTCCATTGTAATATTCCAATCCTTGTGTAAAGGCTGAAGTATCATGTTTAATGGCGCTTATGAGCGTAAATCCGATAGATGCTGGAGATGGAATACCTGGTTCACTTTCTACTGCTGTATCGGCAGAGTTATTTTTATTTCCACAGGATGCCGTGAAAAGAGCAATAGCAGTTAAAAAATACAAATGCTTTATTGAGCTATTGAAAAAATGTTTTATCATAAATAATTGATTTTCAGTAAATAGTATTAAGCCAGCTCCGTTTAAATACTATTGACTTCATGCAAAATTCCGCTTTTTACTTGCATTTTTCAAGTTTTAACGTAATCTTTACACTCCGCTTGTAATCAATGCCTTGCGGAATCTTCCAACCCTAAGAAAGCCGGAAATTCAATTCCCTACTGAAGACCTCATTCCAATTATCGAAAATGAGGCTTTATATCCTAT
>CAZDTN010000183.1:0-3122 GCA_964508355.1 uncultured Sphingobacterium sp. | reverse complement strand
CTTCTTTTAATTTTTTAATGATTTCTTTTTGTTGTGCTGTAGTGAAATGGTGAAAAGCATTGAACATGCTATATTGCTTGCCGACTTGAGCTTGGAAGTTGAGCAGGTTGACTGGTTCAACTTCAACATCTACATATTTGATCACTTCATTTGAAATTGATTCTGGATATAAATCGGTTAATGTATAATGAATTTGAGATGAAGCATTTTGTTGGAGATAAAATGCAGGCCAGCCACTTCCACTTGCTAAGTCTATCCATTGATGAGAAGGAAACTGTTGTAGCAGTTTCAAGATAGGACGATACAATCTCAACTGAACACTGATCCACCCCACATATTCCAATTGCAATTTTCGCAAATAGGAGGGGAACCAAGGATAATCTTCCAGTTCTTTCAAAAACATTTGGTTAAATTACGCATTATCTATTTGCATGTCGTCAATTGTTCTTTTTTCTTTTGCTGCTTTAGCTATTTTACTTGTTACAATAGTTATTGAATTATCCATTCGTAAAAATTGGCTAGAATATTTTTTAGGAAGAAAATTGTTGCATGTATTTGCGATTGGAACAACTGCGTGGATGATCGATAGAGATGTGGATTCCTATATGCTTGGAATGACCTTGGTTACAATAGGAGTATTACTGATGGTTGTGCTATTCAAATTTAAATGGTGGTTACAGCAGGAATCCTCTTATGGAATTGCTTTATTTCCTATTTCACTTGGGGGATTATTGCTTCTTGGAGCATCAGCTCACATGGTTGCAACTGCAGCATGGGTTTTGGCTGTGAGTGATGCGAGTGCTGGATGGGTGGGTAGAAAATGGGGAACTCCCAAATACATATTTTTATCAGAAACAAAATCATACCAAGGGGCTTTTGCATTTTTTGTGACTGCATTAATTTGTATGGTTGTTCGTTTTCCTGATTTGCACATGGGCTGGTGGATTTTATTTGCCTTCTTGCCTACAATCACTGAATTGTTTTCTTGGAGGGGCAGTGATAATTTCTTTCTTCCCATTTTTACTGTCGCATGGATTCAATTGTTGATGAGAACTCCTCATTTAGGATCCTGGATTTGGATAGGTGTTGTAGTAGTTTTTTTAATTTTTCTTGCGTGGTTCGTTATGCAAAAAAAATGGTTAGACCAAACGGGTTGGTGGGCGGCTTTGTGGGTTGCTGTCGTATTGTGGATCAGTGGAGGATGGGAAGCATTGTTTGCGCCTGTTTTTCTTTTGGTGGTAGGATCTGTTGCAGGAAGGTTATTTCATGCAAAACATTCTTCTGAAAAAAGAACAGCACAACAGGTATTTTCAAATGGATGGATTGGTGTGGTGTTGTACATGCTTTATGGGTTGACTGATCAGTTTCATTGGCAAGTCTTAGCCTGGTGTTCATTTGCCATCAGCATTTGTGATACGATCAGTAGTGAAGTAGGAACAGCCGTCCGAGGGAAAACTTATAATATTTTAAATTTTCGCCCAATGCAACCGGGTTTGTCGGGCGGTATTTCTATTGCAGGAACAGCTGCTGGTTTTACAGCTTTGTTGATCTTGGCCACATGTTTGTATTTTATTTTACCCGTCACGAATATTCAATTATTGTGGGTTATTACAACAGGAATGATCGGCATGTTGGTCGATAGTCTAATGGGTAGCAAGTGGCAAGCTTTATGGAAGCAAGATGATAAATGGAGTGAAGATTCTGGATTTAACCAAGATGCCCAATTGGTAAAGGGATTTGCTTGGCTAGATAACCATTGGGTTAATTTTTTGAGTAATGGAATTACTATGCTTTGCGCTTATTTGTTGTATGCGCTTTTCTTCCTTTAATTATTTCGTCAATTGAAGTACCTAATTAGAATCGCTCTCGTTTCCAGTCCACACTCACCTGAGATCCCTCTGCTAAGATGACAGAATCTGGTTTTTGATTGTCTAGTTCTGAAAAAGCATCACCATACATCGATCTAAAATCACAATCTATATGGGTATTGAGAATTTTATTTGTCATCCACTTTGGGTGGTGTATTTGGTATTCTTGGGTACTGGTATTTGATAATTTAGTAAAACCAAAGTAACGCTCAAAGATGAACTCCTCTATCGTAGCTTGCTCTATCTTATATTTATCTGTATCTGATTGTACTGCGATAGAATTCCATTTGTCATTTATTTTCCATTCATATTTGATCTGCTTGTGTTCTGTTATATCAATTGAGTTTTTAGTTGGGATAGATATATAATGTTCCTTGTATAACTTGTTTGCTAGAAGTGCTACTATTTTGAAAGGGACTGTTTCATTAATAAAGACAACTCCTTTTTTAATTTTTCTATTCTCTACTTTTCTAACGTAAAACCTTAGATTGACTTCTTCGAAAGAACCAAAAAACGGAATTGGAACGCCAAATAACTTAGTGTTCTTGAACATAAATCCAACTAGACTAACGTAGGTTTTGTTGTTGAAGAAATCTAACTCAACTCCTTTAGGTAAATACGGTTCTAAAACTGATGGCGCTATTTCATAATTAGCCATTATCAAATTCTCCCAACTTGCCTTTAAAAAAGTCCTTTCCATTAGCTTCTAACAAGTATCATATTCATTTGTTTGAAGTTCAAATTGTTTCCCCAAATGTGAGTAGGTTCTTATCTGGATCAAGCAACGCAAACTCTTTTTGTCCCCATGGTTTTAGTTCCAGTGGACTATTAGGATGAATGGGTATATTTTTTTCTAATAGCTCTATGTAAAACTCATCTATATCATTTAGCCTGATATACACTTGTCCGTAATTCTCATTTGGAATGAGGTCTTTAAATTCAAAAAAATGAATTTCAATTCCCTCTTTTTTCAGCAATAAATAATTACCGTAGTCTCCTATGAGTTCAAATCCCAATCTTGTAATATAATATTCCTTAGTTTGAAATTGATCACGCATGGGTAGTTTTGGGATGACGTCTAATAACATTGCATTTATGATTTTAACTGAATCTACACTAATTTTAATAAACTAGAAATATATGCCATGATGATTAATCGCTTGTTTTCTGAACCATTAAATGCTGTTAATAGTGTGGGGCTAGATTTAAGTGCCAATAATGCGGAATTGACTCCATCTATTTATGCTGATATTC
>CAZDTN010000182.1:0-3133 GCA_964508355.1 uncultured Sphingobacterium sp. | reverse complement strand
TAAATATTCTAAACCCTCCAAATACGCTATTACCTGGCAGACCTCCTTATGATAAATGGGTAATTGATAATATTCAAAAATATATTGGATGTAATCTGAAGATTTTTGATATAAATGGAAGACTAATCAAGTCTTATGAAAACGGATATGACAATAACCAACCCTGGAATGGGACCAGGGATAAAACAGGGGAGTATCTTCCTGCGGGTACTTATTATTATATTCTCGATCCAAAAAATGGTAGAAAAATTCAAACTGGTTATGTAACCATCCTTCGATGAATAGAATTATTAATTTTTATCTCATCAGTTTATTTTTACTGAGCCATAATTTAAGTGCTCAGCAACAATCTCATTTTAACCAGTATATTCTTAATAACTATTTGATTAATCCTGCACTTACTGGTATTGAAAACTATACGGATATTAAATTAAGTGCTCGAAATCAGTGGGTTGGTATATCAGGAGCTCCTAAAACAATTTATGCTACTATTCATACACCAATAGGTAAGTCTGATGATCGTCAACAGCCAACTTCCTTTGATATGATAGGAAGAAATATGCGTGGTAATGGTTTTGTGCCCAACTATATATCATCTTCTCCCCATCATGGATTGGGGTTAACAGCTTTACAGTTTTCAACCGGATATATAAATAGAACAACAGCATACGGCACTTATGCCTTTCACATAGGCTTAAGTCCAACATATAATTTATCCGCAGGATTTGGCGCTGGGTTTAGTCATTTTAATATTGATGAATCAAAAATAATTTTGCCTGGTCAGACGATAGATGAATCACCAAACCTCGACTTCTTGGGTGAATATTCAACATTCAATAAAGTGAAACCAGAGCTAAATGCAGGGCTCTGGTTATATTCTGAAAACCTATTTTTGGGTGCATCTGCACAACAAATTATTCCCTTTAATTTAAAGGTGGATTCAGCTGCTATCAATTCAAGTGCATTGGTTCCACATTTGTTTTTTACTACCGGGTATAAAATACCAATAAGCTTTGATATGCATTTTTTGCCATCGGTCATGATTAGGTATGTACCATCATTGCCAATTGCCTATGATTTTAATGTAAAGGCCCAGTTTCTAGATGTTTTCTGGCTAGGGGCTAGCTATAGGTATAAGTCAGGACTAGCCAGCATGATTGGTATAAACCTGGCTAGAAAATTCCATTTTAGCTACGCTTTTGATCTTAAACAGGGGAATTCAACATCCATGACATTTATGAACAGGGGAACTCATGAATTAGTAATTGGCTTTTTAATTGGAAATGCTTATAAATCTTATTAATTTCGAAAAAGTCTTAATATTGTTACCATTATAATGAGTTTTAGCATATTTATTTGTTTAAATATAAACCTATGATGATTAAAAAATTCGCAAGTTTATTTCTTGTATCTACTTTGGTTTTAAATGCATGTACTAAAAAGTCGACTCCCACGCCCGAACCTCCTCCACCTGCTGAAGAGAATATTGCCTTCAACATAGAACCAGATCCAGGTTCTACAACGGTTACTTCTCAAACAGCTACCTATCCATTTACTGTAAAGCTGACTTCAAAAATTCCTGCCACAGGAATACATGTTGATTATGCTACCCAATTGGATACAGACAACTCAAATCCTACTTTCACTAGAGAGAGTAATGCGACTGCCACTTCTTATAGTTTAACCACATCTACTTTGGAATCTGGTAAGTTGTATAAAGTGACCGTTAAAGTAACAAGTCAAAAAACTTCTACCAATTCATTAAGTAAGACATTTCGGGTAGCAAGAAAATAAAATAGAACTTTTCTTAAATAATAAACCCCTTCAATTGAAGGGGTTTATTATTTAGATGATGTTATTCTTATTTTTTCTCATTGGTGAGTTTGATTTCCATCTTATCACCTTTAATGTGTTGCTTATATTTTTCAGCATCTACTTGTGTTCCATTAACAGTAAGAATACCGTTTTCATATTTGATGACAAACTCACCTTCTGTTACTAAACCATCCGCCTTCAAAGCACCAAGTAGTCCTTGATCCGGACCTTCAGTGATTGAAATTTCAGCTTTAGTTGTGTCTGTACTCATTATTGAAACTTCTACATTTTCTGTTTTGTGTTGTACAGGAGCAACATCTGATTCATGCAATTGTGCAAGGGTAGGAGCTACTACCAATGATACAATCGACATCAATTTAATCAAGATATTCATAGATGGACCAGAAGTATCTTTGAAAGGATCACCAACTGTATCACCAGTTACAGAAGCCTTATGTGGCTCTGATTTCTTGTAGTAAATCTGTCCATTGATATCAACACCTTTTTCAAAACTTTTCTTAGCGTTATCCCATGCACCACCTGCATTATTTTGGAACATACCCATCAATACACCACTAACTGTAGCACCAGCTAGGAAACCACCTAAAGCTTCTGGACCAAGAATAAAACCGATGATTAATGGAGATATAATTGCAATAGCACCAGGAAGCATCATTTTCTTAATAGAAGCTTCTGTAGAGATGGCAACACACTTATCATACTCAGGTTTACCAGTGCCCTCCATGATTCCAGGGATAGTACGGAACTGACGTCTAACTTCTTCCACCATAGCCATTGCAGCCTGTCCAACTGCTCTAATTGCTAGAGAAGAGAAAATGAAAGGAATCATCGCACCCACAAACAAAGATGCAAGCACTTTTGCTTTATAGATATCGATACCGATCATTGCATGATCATTATGATTAATTACACCTACGTAGGCAGCAAATAAGGCTAAGGCAGTCAAAGCAGCAGAGGCTATGGCAAATCCTTTACCGGTTGCTGCTGTTGTGTTACCTACCGCATCCAATACGTCAGTTTTTTCTCTTACCTCTTTTGGAAGTTCACTCATCTCAGCAATTCCACCTGCGTTATCAGCAATTGGACCGAAAGCGTCGATAGCCAATTGCATGGCAGTTGTTGCCATCATACCAGCTGCAGCAATTGCTACACCATATAGACCAGCACAAGCAAATGAACCCCAGATACCACCTGCCAAGACAAGGATTGGAAGTAGGGTAGACTCCATACCGACTGCTAATCCACCAATTACGTTGGTAGCATGTCCGGTTGAAGATTGTCTGATGATTGAGTTTAC
>CAZDTN010000181.1:0-3154 GCA_964508355.1 uncultured Sphingobacterium sp. | reverse complement strand
CTGTCGATTTACCCATGCGTTCAAAAAAGGCTTGTTCAGCAGCAGCATTCATAGGTGATTTCGAGAAATACAACAACGCATTCATCACCACCAACAAATCTTTATCATTCAGTAAATCAAATTTTAAAATTTGTTCAACCCCATTTTCATTGTGCTCCATTACTTGAATGGCATTCTTCCGCACAGATGCAACTGGATGAGCAAGTGCAATTTCCATTGTTGAGTTATCTACTGCACCTAAACCTTTTAATGTCCACAATGCATGAATAGCAGTAGCATTGATACCAATTTCATCTACCTGTGTACTAGTAACCATTTCTTTCAATTGTGGCACCACATCTTTATTCCCTTTTTCCACCAACATTCTTTGAGCATGCATGCGCCAAAATAGATTGTCGCTTTTCAATGCAGCCAATAATCCATTAACATCAGTTGATTTTAGTTGCATGGGTTGATAAGGTGGTGCGCCATTGTATGAAACCCTATAAATACGACCATGAGTGAAATCACGCAATGGAGTTTCATAAGCATTGCCTTCTCCGTTTGAACCACCTGGTGGTGTAGGATTGTGTTGAATAATATAGCTGTACCAATCGGCTACCCATACAGCACCATCAGGACCAACCTCAGCAAATACAGGCGAAAACCATTCATCTGCTCCAGCCATTAAATTGAAACTTTCTTTGTCAGAAAAATCAGTTCCTTTTCTCACCATATTATTTTGGTGGAGCACATGCCCTGTTGGCTCAGACACGAATGCTATATTGTTCCAATACTTTTTTGGAAATGCACGTGCCGTATAAAAATTATGCCCCGCAGCTGCAGTAAAACCGCCAAACGCATCTACCTGCCTCACTTTCTCCGTTATTGGTTTTATATCACGGTGTGTATCTGTACTTCTGCTTCCATTTTCAATATTGTTGGCAGAACTAAAATAACGATTGGGAATGGCCATGTACCAACCATGTGAATTGTTGGCAGTTGATCCAAATACATCATTGGTTTCATTGAAACCAAAACCCCAGGTATTGTTATTGGTTGAAGTCATCCATTCTAATTCACTTCCATCAGGTTTGAATCGAAAGAATGCCTGACCAAATTGAATTGTATCTTTTGATTTACCTACAACACCTTTGAAACCTGAATAGCCCACTGCTCCCCAAATCCAGTTGTCAAATCCATAATGCAAATTAGAAGGACCTGCATGTGTATCAAATGTCCCAAATCCAGTAAACAATATTTTCTTTTCATCGGCAACATCATCTCCATTGGTATCTTTCAAAAACAACATGTGTGGCGCTTGTGAAACAATCAATCCACCATTTGCAAAGACCATGCCCGTGGGAATACTCAAATTATCTGCAAATTTTGTAAACTTATCCGCCTTACCATCTTTATCAGTGTCCTCGCATATGAGGATATAATCTCTTCCTCCGGTTTCCTTTCTCTCATTGGGATAATCTTGCGTGATCAATACATACATTCTTCCTTTCTCATCCCAACTGATGGCTATGGGATGCATCACATTAGGTTCAGCTGCAAATAACTCTAGTTTAAAATCGACTGGTACTTGTATGTGTTTCATCGACTCCTCAGGTGACAAAGGCAACTGCTGATATTGGGTACCCGGCCTTCTTTCGTAATTAGGAAGATCCGCAGGAGTATACTGAAATGGTTTTGCGTTTCGTGCATGATATGCTGCAAGTGCTTCATCATTAACACTCCATAAAATGGCATTGTAGATCAACGCTTGAAAACCCGGCTGGTTCCAGGTTCTTTCATCATGGCCATAAGCGGTGTAGAATATCTTTCCTTTACCATGTGTTCTTGTCCAAGTATATGGCTCCGTTTTTTGCCCTGGCTTGTCTTTCTCCTGATCAGCCTTGATTTCTCTAACAGCCAACACATTATTGTCAGGCTGCAACTGACTATGCAAATAGGTTTCATCATAAGCAGTAAATGGTTTTAACCCTTGCATAATGGGATGTTCTGCTTGAACTGTCTCCGTTGTTATAGAATCCATGGTATGCCTCCAAAACTGACCACCCACCAATTTTACATATGCCTCAGAGTTTCTGAAACAATAAGAAGCGCAATGAAGCGGAAGAAACCCTTTTCCAGATGCTACAAAATCTAACAAGGCTTTTTCGGCAGCTGGACTGATCTCGTTCCAGTTCGCAAAAATCATCAACGCATCATACTTAGACAATGTCTGTGGATTCAGATCAGCCAAATCATCCGTATATGTAAAGTTGATCCCCTTTGGACCAAGTGCAGCCATTAATGAAGGTATACGCTCCATTGGCTTATGGTGCCCTTGATCGCCAAGAAACAATACTTCAATACGTTTGCCTTGTTGAGCAAAAACAGAGGTTGAAAGAAGTAAGAGCGTTATTAATTTGAAAAGTTTCATTGTTTTGAGTTGTGGGTTATGGGTTGGCAGTTGATAGTTAACGGTTTACGGTTATGAGTTATGCGTTAAAATCAGGGAGTTTAATAATTGCGCCACCTTGAAGCGCCGATTCATGCGAAAGAATTCCGACGGAAGTCCAGTTTGCTGACTGAGCCGCATTAGGGAATGGATCTCTGTCCTCCACCAATGCCATCAAAAATTCATGTGCAAGATGAGGATGCGAACCACCATGTCCTGCACCTTGGGTAAAACTCAAGTGTGTATTCTCAGCAATATCATACACGCCTTTGGTGGTAAAATCTCTTATGCCTTCTGGCAATAAGTGCGCATAATCCGGCACCCTGACTTTCTTCGGAATTTCATGTTCGGGCAATTTCGCTGTGTGCAACACATGTTCTTCGTCCTCAATTAAACTCCACTCAAATGATTTTTTTGAGCCATACACTTCAAAGCTTTCACGGTACTGTCTCGCTACATCAAAAAGCGACCTATACACATAAGCACTCAAATCTGAATCTTTAAACTTGATGTGTGCTGATTCCACAGCAAATGGTGAATTATGAATTTTTGCCAATTCCTCTCGTATAGTTCCTGAACCAAAACAAGAAACATATTCAGCTTCAAGTTTTAGTAAACCTGCGACAGGCCCTACACAATGCGTTGCATAATGCATAGGAGGTAAGCCCGGCCAGTAATCTGGCCATCCATCCATATCCTGCTGATGGGATGCTTTTAGAAACT
>CAZDTN010000180.1:0-3156 GCA_964508355.1 uncultured Sphingobacterium sp. | reverse complement strand
AATAATCTCCAGGAACAATTGAGGCTTCATATTGTAGCGAATGTTTTATGGAATAAAGAAGATGGTTTATACCTCGCCTGTAGTGGGGGATTAGATTCTGTTGTTCTAGCGCACATGTTATTTAAATTAGGATATTCCTTTATCATTCTGCATTGTAATTTTCAGTTGCGGGGTGAGGAAAGCGAAAGAGATGAGCAGTTTGTCCGTGCGTTAGCAAATACTTTAAGTGTACCCGTAGTTGTCAAGAAGTTTGACACCAATAGAGAAATCGAAGTTACTGGAAAAGGTGTACAAGAGACAGCCAGAAATTTGCGGTATAATTGGTTTAAACAAGTGCTCGAAAAAGACCAATCAAACAGACAGAATTGGTTGTTGACTGCACATCATGCAGATGATCAGGTGGAAACGATACTCATGCATTATTTCAGAGGTACAGGCTTAGCGGGGTTACAGGGAATGAAAATGAAAACTGACTTCATCATTAGACCATTGTTGTTTGCAGAAAGAGTAGCACTTGAAAAATATGCGACAGACAACGGATTGAATTGGGTAGAGGATAGTTCAAATGCAACCACTGATTATACTAGAAATTTCATAAGACATACCATTATACCACGATTAGAAGAAGTGTATCCATCTGTTAAATGTAGAATTATAGGTAATGGTAAGCGTTTCGAAGAAGTTGATTTTTTGTATCAGCAAAAAGTAAATGAGATTAAAAACAGATTACTAGAAAAAAGGGAAAAGGGATTTGCCATACCGGTAAATAAACTCAAACATATCCAGCCTTTGAATACTGTAATGTTTGAAATTTTTTCTGCATTTGGATTTGGGGCACAGCAAATTCCAGAATTAAAAAAACTATTTGATGCTTCTAGTGGTAAGTATATTCTTTCTTCAACTTATCGTGTGTTGAGGAACCGTGACTGGCTGCTGATAGAGCCAAGTGTTGAACATGAACAAGACATCAAACTGGTTGAACAACCGAATGCTCGATTGGCGATTGGTGATAAGCAGATCTTGTTTCAAGAAGTGCCTATTGATAGGCCAATTCCTACCAACCAAACGGATGCCTTGTTGAATTTAGAAAAATTGAAGTTCCCTTTGCTCATCAGAAAATGGAAGCAGGGTGATTATTTTTATCCTTTGGGGATGAACAAAAAGAAAAAACTTTCGCGGTTCATGACCGATTTAAAATTGTCATTGACTGAAAAAGAAAATCAATGGGTAGTTGAGTCGGATAAAAAAATTGTTTGGGTAGTGGGCCAAAGAATAGATGAAAGATTTAAAATTGATTCACCTACAAAATCTAGGTTGTTGATCTCTATTTTACCACAGTCTGAATAAAGTTGTCAAACAAATCTATGTTGGCGTAGAGTTTTGCTGCTAAATAGGTGAATAAAACACCATAAATACTTCCCCAGAAATGTGCGTTATGTCCAATATTGCCACCCCCTTTTTTGGCAAGCGAAGCAGACAGCATTAAAAAGGCGATACCGAATACCCATCCAGGAATTTTAAATGGAATAAAAAAGAACATGATGGGCATCGTAGGTTGAATAGTGATAGCTGCAAACACAACTGAAGAGACTGCGCCAGAGGCACCTAATGATCGATGTGAAAAATTATTTTGGTGTTTCAGATAGTCTGGTATAACGGCAAATACAATACCTGTAATATAAAGTACCGCTAACATAGCTCTTGAAGCTTCACCGAATATAAAGGCAAATAAATAGTCTTCGAGTGCAGCACCAAATGAGTAAAAGGAGACCATATTGAAAATCAAGTGTAATGTATCTGCATGTAAAGCACCGTGGGTGATAAATCTATACCACTGTCCGTTTTTTTTGATCTGATAGGGCCAGAATAATAAATCTTCCTTGACTTGGGGTCTTACAAAAGCAATCCATGATATTAAAACTGTCAGTAGAATGATTAACCCTGTAATTGTCATGTTCTATGGTTTACCGGTGATGGTATTTTTCGTTTTTGATAATAGTAAATGCTCTGTAGACCTGTTCAGCTAAAATCAGTCGTACCAAATGGTGTGGAAAGGTCAGCTTAGAAAGAGACCATATATGGTCGGCTCTTTTTAACACTGTTTCATCAATACCAAAAGCTCCTCCAATGAGGAATACCAATTTTTTAGAACCCATATTTCCTTTTTTGATTAGGAAATCAGACAATTGGATGGAATCCATCTCTTTTCCATGTTCATCAAGGGCTATCAAGACCGTATCTTTTTCTAGCCAATCCAATATCATTTTACCTTCCATCCGCTTTAAGTCGAGCTCACTCATCATCGCAGCATTTTTGGGGACTGGTAGGATTGTCCAGGTTACATTGCAATATTTATTTAATCTTGAAGTATAATCTTCAATAGCATCTTTAATTGACTTATCATGCGGCTTTCCTATGCTCCAGAATTCTATCTTCATGTAGAATACAAAGAAAACAAACAATTTTTGTAATTTGTCTAAATAAACAACTAATGATGAAAAAGATCATTTTATTTCTTTTTGTATTTATTTCATCAATTTCAATCACTGCTCAAATTAAGAAAGCACCAGAAAAATTGGATGGTGCTGGTCCATGGACTCAATTGATACTCCGTGGTGCAACACTGGTCAATGGAACTGGTGCACCGCCGGTTGGTCCGGTTGATATTGTGATTGAACAAAACCGCATTGTAGCTATTCGAAATGTTGGTTATCCTGGTCTCGCAATAAAGGAAGCGTCGCGTCCGAAATTAAAGGAGGGCGGGAAGGAAATTGATTGTGACGGTATGTATGTTTTGCCTGGTTTTATCGATATGCATGGACATATTGGAGGTGCTTCCCAAGGAACACCTGCTGAATATGTTTTTAAACTTTGGATGGCACATGGTATTACCTCAATAAGGGATCCATCTTGCGGTAATGGTTTAGATTGGGTCTTGGATCAAAAACAAAAAAGCCTTGCCAATAAAATAACTGCGCCTCGAATCTATGCATATACAGCATTTGGACAAGGAGCAAAGGGGGGTGTGAATACACCTCAACAAGCAATTGATTGGGTTAGAGAAAATGCCAGCAAAGGAGCTGATGGCATTAAGTTTTTTGGTGCAGCACCAGCCATCATGGATGCAGCTTTAAGGGAAAATAAAAAATTAGGACT
>CAZDTN010000179.1:0-3157 GCA_964508355.1 uncultured Sphingobacterium sp. | reverse complement strand
AAAACAATCAAAATCATGTCTGGTAGTCGCTTTCAATGGGCTGCTATCAATTCAGAGACAGGAGAATTCTTTGGCACAGGTGGAGGGACTTATACCTTTAAAAATGGACAATATACAGAGCAAATAGAGTTTTTCTCAAGAGATGCTTCACGTGTAGGTGCAAGTCTTTCCTTTGATGCAGAAATTAAAGATGGTGATTGGCACCATAAGGGAAAAAGCTCCAAAGGGGATCCCATCCATGAGGTATGGAGAAGGTACCACAAAAAATAGATTGCTAAAAAACTAATTTCCTTTCTGTAATTGAATGGATAATTCTTTGAGCTGACTTTCATCTATTGTCGATGGCGCATCTAGCATGACATCTCTTCCAGAATTGTTTTTCGGGAAAGCAATAAAATCTCTGATACTTTCGCTACCACCTAAGATTGAGCAAAGTCTGTCGAATCCAAAAGCTATGCCACCATGTGGGGGAGCGCCATATTCAAATGCACCTAGTAAGAAACCAAATTTATGCAGCGCTTCTTCTTGTGTCATTCCCAACGCTTCAAACATCTTCTCTTGTAATTCTCTTTGGTAAATTCTTATGGAACCACCACCAATTTCATTGCCATTCAATACCATATCGTATGCATTGGCTTTAATCTGCGCGTAAGGGTGAGACAGGTAATTAGCCGCATCACTGATCTTAGGATCGTTTTCAATCATCGTTTGGATTTGTGAGGGCTTGGGTGATGTAAACGGATGATGTCTTGCTACCCATCTGTTTTCTTCTTCTGCATATTCGAACAATGGGAAGTCCAATACCCATAACAATTTAAATTCATCTTTCTTTCTTAAGCCTAATTGCTCACCCATTTCAAGACGAAGCTCACTCATGGCTTTGCGGGTTCTTTCCTCAGCTCCGGCAAGGATTAAAATAATATCACCTGGTTGAGCTGCTATTGCTGAAGCAATTGATTTTAACCTGTCTTCACTGTAAAACTTGTCGATACTGCTTTTTAAGCTGCCATCTTCATTATGCCTGATGTAAGCCAATCCCTTCATGCCTATCTGAGGACGCTTGACCCATTCTGTCAGTTCATCCAATTGTTTTCTGGTAAAGGTAGCACCACCTGGAACAGCAATAGCAAGGACTGTTTCTGCTCCATCAAATACTGGGAAACCTGCATCACTAATTAAACCAGCATGATCTTGTTTGTTTAAATAAACTGAAGCTGGCTTTTTTAAGGTGCAAATCTTCATGCCAAAGCGGATATCTGGTTTATCATTACCGTATGTCCACATGGCATCTTCCCAAGTCGTGCGTTCTACAGCATCAGTATAATCGATGTTTTTTACGTCTTTGAAAATACGTTTGATTAGATTTTCAAACATGTTGAGAATATCCTCTTGTTCCACAAAAGCCATCTCACAATCGATCTGTGTAAATTCTGGTTGTCTGTCGGCGCGTAAATCTTCGTCTCTAAAACATTTTACAATTTGGTAGTATCTATCATATCCACTAACCATCAATAACTGCTTGAAGGTTTGTGGCGACTGAGGCAGTGCATAGAACTGTCCTGCATTCATTCTTGAGGGAACAACAAAATCACGCGCCCCTTCTGGTGTTGATTTAATTAAGAAAGGAGTTTCAATATCCATGAAACCTTGTTCGTGCAAGTAGTTTCTTGCTGCACGGTTAACAGAATACCTTAATTCTAAATTCTTTTTTACAGCATTTCTTCTCAAATCAAGGTATCTGTATTTCATCCTTAAGTCATCTCCGCCATCTGTATCATCTTGGATGGTGAAAGGAGGAACAGCTGATTTATTTAATATCTGAAAGGATTGAACATCTATTTCTATTTCACCTGTGGGGATTGCTGTATTTTTATTACTTCTCTCAATCACAATTCCCTTTGCTTGTAAAACGAACTCTCTTCCAAGAGGATTTTCATCCAATTGTGTATTGAGGGATTCATTGAAGACGAGTTGAGTAATTCCATATCGATCTCTCAAATCCACAAATGTAATGGCACCGAATTTCCTAACAGTCTGTACCCAGCCTGCCAGTGTTACTTCTTTTTTTATATCGGCTACTCTGAGCGCTCCACAAGTATGTGATCTGAACATAGTATTGATTTTGACCAGGCCATATAGCCCTTATTTGCGACTGCAAAGATACTTCAAGCGGGGGATAAATGGAATGGTTAGTTCGAGGCTTTGGCTTCCTCTTCTTCTATCACGCGTTCAGTTTGTTGATTCACCTTTTCTTGAAAATCCTCTTTGTGCATGTAAACGAGGTAATAATACCCAAGGATAAGTAATCCTATACTGAAAGGGAAAATGGAAAACTGCCTGAGGCCCCAGGCGCCGATTAAATTTTCATCCCAGCCGTAGAATTCTCCCACCATCCAGGTACAGTTAGCAGTAATCCAGAAATCGATGGCAAGATTATGCAAGAACTCACTGGTAATCTTTCTTGTTTGATAGGTAATCAAAATGGCAACCAGCAGAGTAGGGACAATCATGATCAGTGCTGGTAGTTTAAAATTAAGCGCCCAGCACCCATCCTTGATTAACCAAAGCAATATGTGCAGGTTTTCTACCCTCCTGAATTTGTAGGGGATGTAGTAAACTGTGGATTTTTTCATCAGAGCGCTATTATTGAGAAAGGTTTATCCTTTCATGGCTTCGGCCATTGTTTTTCCAATGTCAGCTGGACTATCCACTACATGGATTCCGCATTCACGCATGATCTTCATTTTTGCTGCAGCTGTATCGTCTGAGCCACCAATAATGGCACCAGCATGTCCCATTCTTCTACCGGGAGGAGCGGTCTGACCTGCAATGAATCCAACTACTGGTTTGGTGCCATTGGCTTTGATCCAATTAGCGGCCTCTGCTTCCATGCCACCGCCAATTTCACCAATCATCACAATACCTTTGGTTTCAGGGTCCTTCATCAACAATTCAACAGCTTCTTTGGTGGTTGTACCAATGATGGGATCACCGCCAATACCAATGGCTGTTGTAACACCTAAACCAGCTTTGGCAATCTGGTCTGCTGCTTCATAAGTCAGGGTACCTGATTTTGAAACGATACCTATATTACCTTTCTTAAAGATAAAACCTGGCATGATGCCCACTTTAGATTCTTCTGCGGTGATAACACCTG
>CAZDTN010000178.1:0-3190 GCA_964508355.1 uncultured Sphingobacterium sp. | reverse complement strand
ATTGGATTAGAAGTCCATGCCCAATTAAAGACCAAGAGTAAGTTGTTCTCAGGCGATCCTAATGCATTCGGTTCACGTCAAAATACCCATGTAAGTCCCATTACTCTGGGACATCCTGGTACTTTACCCAAAATGAATAAGGTTGCTATTGAGCAAGCTATTAAAATGGGATTGGTTTGTGGATCGGAAATCAACAAGTCAAACTATTTTGCTAGAAAAAATTATTTCTATCCTGATTTACCCAAGGGGTATCAGATTTCTCAACATACTACTCCCATCTGTATAGGAGGAGAGATTCATATTTCAACTCCAGAAGGTGATCGGAATATTCAATTAACCAGAATACATCTTGAAGAAGATGCTGGTAAAAGTATACATGATCAAGATGATAGGTTTACTTTATTAGATTATAATCGAGCAGGTGTTCCGCTTATTGAAATTGTATCTGAACCAGATATGCATACTTCAGCCGAGGCGGCTGCCTATTTAACTGAAGTAAGAAAAATTGTGAGGTGGATTGATGTTTGCGATGGTAATATGGAAGAAGGTAGCTTACGATGCGATGCCAATATTTCTGTCAGATTAATAGGTGAAAAAAAGTTAGGCACCAGAGTTGAAGTTAAAAATCTAAATTCAATTAAGCACTTGAAGCATGCCATTGAAATTGAAATTGATAGATTGATTGATATTCTTGAAGCTGGGGGTACCATTATACAAGAGACTCGCAGTTATGATGCAGATAGGGAAATCACTTTTTCAATTAGAACTAAAGAAGATGCAGAAGATTACCGTTATTTTCCTGAGCCAGATCTGGCGCCATTTCAATTTGACGACCAACTTATTGCAGATATCAAACAATTAATTCCGGAACTGCCCTTCAAGAAAATTGAAAAATACCAGGTTGAATTTGGATTGACTAAGTATGATTCAATTCAATTAACGGAAGATAAAATCCTAAGTGATGTTTTTGAAAAAGTGGCTAATCAAACTGACCATAAAAAAACCTTGGCTAATTTTTTAATTGGCCCAGTTCGTTCTTTCTTGTCAGAAAATAATGCAGATTGGTCGGCTATCCAAATTACTAATGAGAATTGGCAGAAATTATTAAATCTGGTTGCTACAGGAAAAATAGGGTTTTCATTAGCAGCTCAAAAGATTTTGCCGGTTATGTTAGAAGATAGTAATTGTGATCCAATAGTGTTGGCAAATCAATTAGATTTAATCCAAGATGCTAACCTAGATGACATTGCCAATTGGATTAAATTCGTAATAGATAAAATGCCAGATAAGGTAGATGAATATAAAAAAGGGAAAAGGGGATTGATTGGCTTATTTGTAGGGGAGGTGAAAAAAATTTCAAAGGGTAAAGCTGATCCACAAAAAACAACAGCGCTATTAAATGAGTACTTAAACAAGTAAATATGAAATACAAATTAAAACATGTTGTGTCAGTATCACTTCTTTTGGTCTTGTTGGCCTGTAATGAGGGTGATAAAAATGCAAACCTCACGATAAACGTAAAAAACAATAGTACCAAGCAGGCTGTTTATGTTGATTTGCTTGAATTAGATGGAGAACCTGTTGCCTTGGATACTGCATCTCTAGCGGTTGGGGCATCTGCAATCAGTATGAAAGCTGGTACAGTTAATTCAGCAATCATCTGTAGAGTTAGGTTTGAACAAAGTCCTGCTTTCATTTTGCTAGTCCCTGACCAATCGGAAATTAATATTGACCTTGATTTTAATCAATTAGAGTCATATACAACTAATTCAGCAGGTAGCAATTCATTCAAAAATGTTGTTTCTAATTTTAACAACATGGTCGCAGGACTCGACTCAATAAAAATGAAAATTGATGCTAAAGGTGATGCTATGGATAGCAGTCGTGTGGTTCTTGAAAATCAATTTAGGGCAAATATTGAATTAGCAGGTAATTATTTGTTAGCCTATGCAGATACCACCCAAACACCTGCGGTTGCATTGTATGCAGTTGGCATGACCCAAAGTATTGTATCTCCGGATAGATTGGGTGTTGCTATGGAAAGGATTTCTAAGCGATTCAGTGATATGTCTTCTGTTATCCGTATTACCAACAAATTTAAATCTAATTTGCCCCCTACGCAAACAAATGGTTTGATAGGTAAAGAGGCACCTCAATTTGAATTACCTGGTCCTGATGGACAAAATGTGTCACTCAATTCTTTCAGAGGTAAGTATGTGTTGGTAGATTTCTGGGCAAGCTGGTGTAAGCCATGCCGTATGGAGAACCCGAATGTTGTAGCTGCTTACAATAAGTTTAAGGACAAAAACTTTACTATACTAGGTGTTTCTCTCGACAAGGAAAAAGAGCCATGGATAAAAGCAATTAGTGATGATCAATTGTTCTGGAATCATGCCAGCGATTTAAAATTCTGGAATAGTGCTGTGGTACCGATGTATGGTATTGAGGGGATACCATTTAATGTATTAGTAGATCCAAATGGAATAGTAATTGCAAAAGACTTGAGAGGTGAGGATCTGCACAAGAAACTTGACGAGGTGTTAAAATAACCAAAAATATAGTCAATAAAAAAGCGGATCAAATGATCCGCTTTTTTATTGGTAGTCAGTTGTGTATTACTGAGCAATACTCAACCTGATTTTGTTGTAGTTTGGATTTGAGGTTACTCCATTTGTTCCTGAACTAAGAATTAGTTCAAGTGTTCTTGCAGCACCTGCAACACCTGGGTTTAAGATATCTACTTCTACTTCGCCATAGCTAGAATTAGCAGGGATTTTAACTACTGTGGTAAAGCTCCTGTAGTGTGTACCTGCAACTGCAGTAGAAGTTTCATTGTTCCTGATCACATAAACGTCAGTTTCAGTTGGCAATTGTTGTCCGACTAAGTTAACCCTGAACTTTTTGATACCAGGACTAGTTCTAGTTAAAAGAGGATCAGGTGTTGCCCCAGTTGAAATTACTGCTCTGCCATAACCAGGAACCCTGGTTAAGATAGGGAAACTTAAACCTGCTGCGTTTGCGTTCCAGGTTGCAGCATCGAATTCAGCAACCGGCGCTGTGAAAACGGGTAGCTCATTCTTAACACAACTGTCCAAAAGTGAAACAGTTGCAATCGCTAGTATAAATGTTGTTATTCTTTTCATGTTCCTATATTTTAATAACCTGCATTTTGAACCATATTCTTGTTTCC
>CAZDTN010000177.1:0-3196 GCA_964508355.1 uncultured Sphingobacterium sp. | reverse complement strand
GTTTTCTGGGGATAGGTGCAATTGATGAATTCAGTTTCGCAGCACCCAAAGATGCAACACCAGAAAAATTATATGTCATCAATAGTAGTCCAGCAATTAACCAAAACAGCTATACATTTGGTGCTAGTTTGAAACACTTAACCAACAAAGGTTTCATCAATGTATCGTTGAGTAGAAACTTGCTCAACAATAGAGCAGATAAATATCTTGATAACAAGAATCCTGTCGAAGCTGATCGCACTTTCCGCATCAACAGTACCGAAGCAGAAAACAAGTTTCGTTTTGATGTAAACAACACCTATGGTGAGTGGAAATTGAGTTATGGAGCAACGGCGCAGTTGGTAGAATTTGATAATGATTTTTTTCAAGTTCTCTCCGCTGCTGTAAAAGATGCACAGGGGAATGTATTACAACCTCCATTATCATTAAATAATAATACCAATTTTAATTTTCTGCGTTATGGTGCATTTGTGCAAGCAGGGAGAAGGTTGTTGAATAACAGGTTGGGCTTGAGTGTGGGTTTGCGAACGGATGCTAACAATAGGGAAAAAGAAAACGGGAACTTACTTAAGCAGATGAGTCCACGTGTTAGTTTAAGTTATGCAATAAGTGATAAATTAAACATGAGTGCGAGTTACGGACAATATTTCCGTTTACCATCGTATACACAAATGGCATTTAGCGGAAGATTACAAAATATGGTATACATCAATCCGGATGATTACATCAAGAGTACACATTGGGTTGCTGGCTTTGAATATTTACCATCATCAACTACCCGATTTACTATTGAAGGATTTTACAAACGTTACAATAATTATCCAGTTAGTGTAATTGATGGCATCAGCTTGGGGAACAAAGGAACAGAATTTGGTGCCATTGGTAATGAACCTGTAATTCAGAACGGTAAAGGCAGGGTATGGGGATTGGAAATCTTTGCACAACAAAAGTTGACCCAACGCTTTTTTGGCGTGTTTAGTTATACGTTTTACCGGAGTGAGTTCAGCGGAGCGAATGGCATATTTGTACCGGCCAATTGGGACAACAGACATTTGATCAGTGCAACCTTGGGTTATAAGTTCAAGCGTAACTGGGAGTTGGGTCTTAAGTTCAGGTACCAGGGTGATGCACCTTATACGCCATATAATTTGGAACAGAGCCGTTTGAATTATTTGACCTTGGGTACTGGTGTGTTTGATTTTGATCAGGTGAATACTTTGCGCTTACCTGCTTTCCATTCTGGTGATCTTCGTATAGATAAGAAGTGCAGGCATTCCAAACTATACCTTTCAAAGAACAGCCGATAATGCTACGTTTGAGCCGACTGCCGGGCAGCCTGTTAAAATGGATGGAAGCAATGCAACACCAGTCTTACTACAAAACTTAGATGGGACATTACTTCCAACAATAGGATTTATTGTGGAGTTTTAACAACTGTATTTAAAAAAATAGTTTAGCTCTGAAGTATGCCATGTGATTGAGGGGTCTTACAATACCTGTGTAAGTCCCCCAATAACTTTGCCAAAACACATCTACATCAAAGTTGGTCTTGATATTAAAAGTAATGGATGGGAAAAGAATCATCAGTTTACTTATAGGCAAATAAAGATAGTTGAACCTGAAATTGATAATCGGATTGATTTCTTTGCTACAACCGGCTAGTAGATTCCATCTGCTAGGCATCAGGTTTTCAGGTGAGTTATCAAATTTGATGATAGTCATTTCATTGGGGAATTTCAACATCCCGTTTCCATTAAATAATCCACCCAAAAGCAAATACCATCCGTTTTTTGTGATGTAATCAAATTCGATGCTTAGGTTTAAGTCGCTATTTGCTTGTTTGTTTTTTGCAAAATATTGCAGCTCACCTTTAAAGCCGATTTCATCCAAACTACCTTGCCAGCCCCATCCAGCTGTCCACCTGTTATGGTAGTAACCAGCAATCAGTTGCAAGTCGTATTTTACCAGGTTGAAATTATATTTCAGCGCCGACTTTAATTTTTTCTCTTGACTATTTTTTGCAACAGCCAATTCTAGTGCACTCATTCCTGTCAGTTGATGATGTATGCGAATTCCATCTGTTCCTGCTCGCTCTTCATAGTCAAAATCAAACAAGTTGTACGTATTGAAAATATCATTGGGGTTCCAGGTGTTGTTCATTCCCCAATTGATTCTTTGTCGCCCTCCTTTAATACTCCATTTGTCAGATTTGTATTCCAGCCATGCTCTCTCTATGGTAGCGTATACAATTGGGGTAGGTGTATAATTCCAGAGTAATCTGTTTCTGATTTCTAGCGCAGTATTAAAGCGTGAAGAGGTTGTTTTAAAATTTAATCGGTTATGTAATAGGTGTCCATAATAAATTGGTCTTTTCATAACTGGTAGTACAAGGCTACTCATACTTTTGATATAGCCGTTGAATGAAAATGTAATTTTATTGGTTGACTGTATACTCGTATCAATGTTTTGTCCCATGACCTCGCACAATGCCAAGGTCAGTATGCAGCAAAAAATGATATTTATGTTTTTCATTTTTTAGATAGGTTGCTATCAGCCACAATTTTTCCATCTTCTAGTTGAATAACTCTTTTTGCTCTTTCAATTACACGTTGATCATGTGTTGAAAAGATGAAGGTCATTCCTTCTTCCTGGTTGAGTTTTGCCATGATGTCTAGCAGATTGAAAGCAGATACAGAATCAAGATTAGCAGTGGGTTCATCTGCAAGCACAAACTGAGGTTTTGACGCAAGTGCTCTTACAACGGCCACCCTTTGTTGTTGTCCGCCTGATAATTGAGCAGGACGCACATTCATTTTTTCCAGCAAGCCAACTTCGTGAAAGAGTTTATTTATCCTTTTTTCTCGTTCTGTTTTATTTGTGTTTTGCAGCAGCATGATGAATTCTGCATTTTCCTTTGCGGTGAGAACTGGAATGAGGTTAAACGACTGAAAAACAAATCCGATGTTGTACAATCTGAACTTTACCAGGGCTGCTTGTTTTAACTTGGTGATGTCAGTCCCGTTGATAATGATATTTCCATTATCCGGATGGTCTAAACCTCCTATCAGATTCAGCAACGTTGTTTTCCCGGATCCTGAAGGACCAACTAATGCTACAAATTCACCTTTTGACAAATGCAGATGAACATTGTTGATTGCTTTTACTGGAATGCCTAACGGGTTATAGGTTTTGCTGA
>CAZDTN010000176.1:0-3208 GCA_964508355.1 uncultured Sphingobacterium sp. | reverse complement strand
AAAGATCTTCATTGACAAAAGGATGGTGGATCATTTCGCTCAATAAAAAAATTCTTTTATTGGGATTGTTCTCAACAGTTTAAAATGCAATTCCTATGGCATTTTCAACGCCATAGCAAAACCCAAAGTGACGGGCCAGAAAAACATCAAGTGATCCCAAGCTCAGGTGAGTGGGGGTAAAATCTTTTTTTAATTTATCCGCAGCTTTTCTCTTTTGTTTGATAGCGGAAATTAATGGACTTCTGTATCTGACGGGTATAGTAAATTGCTTCATCTTATAGGTTCAAAGTTACACAAAGATTAAACAATACTTATGCTGTTTCGTTCGAATGGGTGGCTTCTATTTCTTAACTTTCCACCATGAAAACTGAATTTATGCCCCTTGATTGGGTATTGGATACCAATATTTATGAAGTTAACCTAAGGCAGTATACTCAAGAAGGAACATTTGCAGCATTTCAAAAGCACCTTCCAAGGCTAAAAGATATGGGTGTTGAAGTGCTCTGGTTTATGCCTCTTACGCCAATAAGTAAATTGAACAGAAAAGGGAGCTTAGGAAGTTATTACGCATGTTCAAGTTATACGTCGATTAATCCTGAATACGGAACAAAAGAAGACTTTCAGGTATTGGTCAAAGAAGCTCACACCCTCGGGTTTAAAGTTATTCTAGATTGGGTCGCAAATCATACAGGGTGCGATCACGAATGGACAACTATTCATCCTGAGTATTATAAAAGAAATGAGTTTGGTGCTTTTTATGATCAACATGGTTGGGATGATGTAATTGACCTTGATTATGGTAATCCACAGATGAGACTTGCCATGATTGAATCGATGCGCACATGGATAGAGAATTTCGATATTGATGGATTCAGGTGTGATATGGCGATGCTTACACCAGTCGATTTTTGGATGCAGGCCAGAACTTCTTTGAACCTGACCAAAACATTGTTTTGGTTAGCAGAGTTAGATCCATTGGATAACCCCGATTATATGCAGGTTTTTGATGCAGCCTACACCTGGAGGTGGATGAATGCTGCAAAGAAAATGAAAGAAGAAGGGGCGCTTCAAATACATCATTTAAAGCATGTATTATGGGAGTACCAGGAAAAGCTTCCTCAAACAGCTTGCCCCGCTTGGTTTACCAGCAACCATGATGAAAATAGCTGGAATGGAACTGAATATGAAAAATACGGTGAAATGGCCATGCCTTTGGCACTTTTTGCTGCAACTTGGAAAGGTGTTCCTTTATTGTATTCTGGACAAGAGCTGCCAAATTTAAAGAGGTTGCTGTTTTTTGATAAAGATGTAATTGAATGGGTATCGCAACCTGAGCTACATGATTTTTACAAGTCTTTGTTTAATCTTAGAAAAAGTTCTCAAGCATTTAGGACAACTTCTGATGCAGAAAATTGTTTTTTTCTAAGTAATAATGTTGACCATCATGTATTAAGTTTCATGAGAAAGTCAAATGATGCAGTTGCCGTTATCATTATAAATTTTTCATCCTGGCATCTGCCTGAAGTAGGGGTAGACTTACAAGCTAACATTGGGGAATACATAGAGTATTTCAGTGGCATTAAAAGGGAAATTCCTTCTGCATATTTACAACTTCAAATGCCTGCCTGGTCATATCAGGTATGGATAAAAAAATAAAGGCAGAAGAGATTTCTGCCTTTATTTTAACCAGAATACATTGATTATTCTGTTGTTTCAATTGTATATTGATAGACGCCCTCATATCCTGGGTAGAACCCTTCCAATAAGATTCTTTTTGATGCTTTTGCAATGGCTGAATTAAATTCTTCAATTGATTTAACTTCTGTGCCGTTAGCTTTTAATATGACAAACCCATCACGCATTCTGGTTTGTTCATCAATTAATCCACTATTGATTTTTGTAACAACTACACCACCTTTAACACTGTACTCTTTGGCTTTTTTGGCGTCAAGTGATTGTAAGGTTGCACCTAGTTTATCTGAAACTGAATTTTTTACTATCTCATAGCTGCCTGATCTGTTTTTTAATGTAATGCTGGTAGAAGACTCTTTACCTGCTCTTGTATAGTGAACGGTTATTTTATCACCTGGTTTGTAGCCCGCAATTTGTTCAACCATTTCACTTCCATTGGCTACTTTTACACCATTAATTTTTGTGATATAATCACCTGTCTGAATGCCTGATGATGACATAGCGCCATCTTTTGCAACGTCCATAACAAGAACACCTTGACCCTCTTTATAATTGAGTTTTGTTTTTTCAGCCTCAGGTGCATTTTCTGGTAAATAACTAATACCTAGATAAGCTCTTTGTACTGTTCCATATTGTAATAAATCATTGATGATTTTTTTGACAATATTGACTGGTATTGCATAAGAATATCCAGCGTAAGCACCAGTTGGAGATGCTATGGCAGAAACTATTCCTACTAGTTCACCGTTTGTATTGATTAAAGCACCACCAGAATTTCCTTGATTAACTGCTGCATCTGTTTGAATAAATGATTCAATTGGGCTGTTGCTTTTTCTTTGGTTGAGTCCAAGTGTTCTAGCTTTAGCACTCACGATACCTGCAGTGACTGTAGTTTCTAAGTTAAGGGGGTAGCCGACAGCCAAAACCCACTGACCAACTTTTATATTATCTGAATTGCCATACAATAAAAAATTGAGTCCCTTTTCCTCTATTTTTATTAATGCCAAATCGCTACTTGGATCAGTTCCAATCAATTTTGCTTTGTATTGTTTTTTATTATTGAGTGTTACTTTTATTTCATCTGCCTCTTCAATAACATGGTTATTAGTAACAATGTAGCCATCCTCACTGATAATTACTCCTGAGCCACTTGCGCGCTGTGGCATACTTCTCATTTGAGGACCTCCAAAAAAGTCTTCAAAAAAATCATCACCGAAGAAATCACTAAAGGGACTTCTTCTTGTTTTAGGTAAGTTGTTATTTGCCTGACTGGATCCAATAGTCGTTGTGATGTGCACAACAGCTGGAATACCTGCCTGTGAAGCTGGTTGAAAATCTACAGGTTGGCCAGGTACATTGTTTTTGCTGTCATAAAAACCAGCATAACTGGCAGGTAATTTACCATTGTACTCTTGAATGGCGTTGGGTTTACGGATGAAAGTATCATAACCGAACATAGCCGCTGTACTGGTAACTGCGCTAATCAATACTACTGTAAGTGTTTGCTTGATGTTCA
>CAZDTN010000175.1:0-3214 GCA_964508355.1 uncultured Sphingobacterium sp. | reverse complement strand
GCCATGCAGCAACTAAGCCAAGTACAGTTTGTAAAACACCAAGTGTTCTAATTTCATCAAAACTATATTTACTGGCATTGACCAATGATAGTCCGTAGAAAATTAATGTAACAGGAATCAGATAACCCAATTCACCTTTTGTCATCATGATTAGGCATAGTACGCCCCCTGCTGCAAGTGGAATAAACAAGTTGATCAGTAGGCGCTTTGCAGTGAGGTCCCATGAGGGCAATTGCAGTTTTTTTGATTGATTGATAGACATCAATATCCCCGCAATGACTGCAACAAGCAGAATAATCAGTGCATCTGCAATTAAAAACAGAAAGTTTTTGTCGTCTAATGTAGCTTGAATCGATGCCAGCTTATTTTCAAAACCACTGTTCAATGGTGAAAGATCAAACTGCAAATACAGTGCTGTAGCTCCCATCAGGGCTATTATACCAATTGCGACACCTGATAGTCCACTTAAAGAAAGAAACCTCGAAGATCTCTCCATCAGGTTGCGCATGTCTTTGATGGCGTCCAGTTGTTCTTTTGGAGTATTCATAAATTTAAAAGTACTTTGAAATACAAAGTAAAAGTAAATTAGATTGAATTACAAAAGAAATTTCAAAAAAAAGAGGGGTTAGGGCTTATTTGGCTGAATAAGGTCCCAGAGGTTGCCATAGAGGTCTTTAAAAACCGCGACTTTCCCGTAGGGTTCAACGACTGGAGGTCTGACAAAGTCCACTCCTTTATTTGTATAATCCTGGTAATCTCTATCAAAATCATCTGTATGCAGAAAAAGAAAAACCCTTCCTCCTGTTTGATTTCCTATTGCCTGTTCCTGGATTGGAGATGCAGCTTTGGCAAGCAGCAGTTTACATCCATTGTTACTGCCTTTTGGTTGAACAACGACCCAGCGCTTTGTGTCACTTAGTGTATTGTCTTCAATCAATTCAAAATTGAGTACTGATGTATAATATTGTAGGGCTTCGTCATAATCCCTTACAACTAGTGCAATCTGTGCAATATGTTGTGGCATGATGCAAAGTTATTTCTAAAAAACCGTCTAAATTGATAAATAAAACAAACCCACTTTGAAACAATCATCCCTCTATCTATTACTTCTGTTGGCCTTATTTGGCGTATCAACAAGTAGCAACAAATTGGCTGCTCAACAACATGCAAAGCCAAGAATCATTATCACTGCTGATCCTGAATTGGATGATAACAATTCATTGATTCGGTTCTTGTTGTATAGTAGTGATGTAAATATAGAAGGATTGGTTTATGCAAGTAGTCAGTTTCATTGGAAAGGGGATGGTAAAGGAACAAAATTCATGGTGCCAGGGAGGGAGTATACACGATATGGTTTAAACTTATGTCCTTGTGCGTCATATAGATGGAAACAGGATGAGCGCTTTATTCACGATGCAGTAGATGCGTATGAAAAAGTCTATCCCAATCTGGTTAAGCATGATGCAAACTATCCCAAGCCAGCTTATTTAAAATCAAAAATCAAATATGGTAACATTGAATTTGAGGGAGATATAACCAAAGAAACAGAGGGTTCTAATTTTATCATGAATGTAATCATGGATAATGTTCCTGGTCCATTGTTTATTACAGCGTGGGGCGGACAAAGTACAATTGCGCGTGCATTGAAATCCATTGAAGAAAAATATAGAGGTACAAAAGATTGGGATGTTATTAAGCAAAAAGTGTCGAGTAAAGTTGTCTTATTACCATCGGGCGATCAAGACGGGACTTATGCTTCTTACATCAAACCGAATTGGCCGGATATTGATTATAGACAATTCAGAAATGGTCCTAATTATGGCTATGGTGCTCAATTGGTTGCCAGTGCTGAAAACAAAAATTACCTCACTCCTGAATGGATGACGAAAAATATTCGTTCAAAAGGACCGTTAGGAGAACTATATCGTGTATGGGGTGATGGTAAGCATATGGTGGAGGGAGATATTTTTGATTATTTTGGAATGGACGGTTATACCGATGCTGAATTAAAAGCAAAGGGATATATAGTTTGGATGCCAGTCCAACCAAAAGGGTCTTGGTTGGGCGAGGGCGATAACCCTACGTTTATGAATATGTTGGGCAATGGTTTATATGCTTGGGAAAAGGATAATCCAGGTGGATGGGGAGGCAGACCTTTTTACCCCAATCTCCAAACTTATATTGATCCTTTCAGCAATGACACTTCAAAAGTGAAAGACCTCGTGATCTCTGAATCTACTTTAAAAAGATTTGATCAGGCAGATACTGAATTGGCGGGATTTCCAGACTTTTTTGCAGCTGCCCAAAAAGATTTTGCAGCGCGAATGGACTGGACAGTAAAAAGTGAATACAAATTAGCCAACCATGCACCGATTATTTCATTAAATTTCAATCGTGTTTTATATGTGAAGCCTGGTCAGGAAATCAAGTTGAATGCTTCAGTTAAAGAACCCGATGGAGATGGCTATACAATTAAATGGTGGCAGTTTAGTACGTATAAAAATACGCCCAAGCTTGATATAAGCGAAAACACTAGTTTGATTACTACTGTTAGAGTTCCAGGATCTGTTCAAACTGGACAAAGATATTTTATAGTGTTGGAAGTTAGTGACAATAAGGTAGCTTCTTTAACGACCTATCAAACAGTTAAACTCATTGTTCAAAATTGATTGTTGTAATTTGAGATGAACGAGTTTAAATAGATATGGAACAGATGAGCATTAGAACGATAGGTATTGATGATGTTGTCGCATTACAAAAGATAGCGCGAGAAACATTTTCTGAAATGTTCGCAGATTATAATTCAGCAGAAAACTTAAAAAAATACTTAGATGAAAAATTCACTATTACAAAACTGAGCGAAGAGCTTAATCATCCGCATTCTACATTTTATTTTGCTCAGATTGGAGATGAGGTAGTGGGTTATTTAAAAACCAATATGGGGGAAGCTCAAACAGAGCTGATGGATTTGAATGCTTTTGAAATTCAGCGCATCTATGTTTTGCAGGCTTATCATGGAAAGAAAGTTGGACAGCTATTAATTGAAAAAGCACTTGAAGAAGCCAGAAAAACAACTTGCAATTATGTTTGGCTGGGAGTTTGGGAGGAAAACCATCGTGCAATACGGTTCTATTCAAAGAATGGGTTCATCAAATTTGATACCCATATTTTTAAAATGGGAGATGAAGAGCAAATGGATTGGTTGATGAAGTTA
>CAZDTN010000174.1:0-3222 GCA_964508355.1 uncultured Sphingobacterium sp. | reverse complement strand
TCTCTCTCGAGGTCGTTGCTATCCATGATCAAATCGCCAGTCTCCTGGTTGTCACGGAAAACCTTCGCGGTATGTAAAATTCTATCTACCAAGGTTGTTTTTCCATGGTCAACGTGTGCAATGATGGCTATGTTCCTAATATTCATAATCTTGTTTAGAGGCCGCAAAGCTACCGCTTTTTCGGCGGGTAGGCAAGTTAAATTAAGGTTGTATGCCCCTTTTCTGTTAAGGATTCGGCAAAACCATTTCTATTACCACTACAAATGTGAGTAGAAGACCAAGTTTTTTTATGTTTGCGTAGTTTTTGCCCTGATTTTAGCCAAAAACAGACCATTTCTCACCAAAAAACGATGTAATGCCCCAAACTAAAATTGCCGGAATTGGCAAATACCTCCCGAGTAATATTGTAACGAATAATGATTTGCTGAAATACATGGAGACCAGTGATGAGTGGATTCAAGAGAGGACTGGTATCAAGGAGAGAAGATATGCGCACAGAACCGAGGAAACCACCACCACCATGGGGGTTGAAGCGGCAAAAATTGCAATTGAGCGAGCGGGAATTACCCCTCAGGACATCGATTTCATCATCTTCGCCACGTTGAGTCCGGATTATTATTTCCCAGGATGCGGTGTTTTAGTGCAAAGAGCCATGAAAATGAAGGAAATAGGTGCACTCGATATTAGAAACCAATGCAGTGGATTTGTATATGCTCTTAGCGTAGGTGACCAATTCATCCGCTCAGGTATGTATAAAAATATTTTGGTGATCGGAAGCGAGAAACATTCATTTGGACTGGACTTCACCACAAGAGGTAGAAATGTAAGTGTGATTTTTGGGGATGGTGCAGGTGCAGTGGTTTTGCAGCCGACTGAAAAAGAAGACCAAGGAGTTTTGAGTACACATCTGCATAGTGATGGTGAAAGTGCTGAAATTTTAGCGATGTGCAATCCTGGTACACATGCCAATCACTGGAAAGAAGAAAAATATGCCAGTTTTGATGATGCTGAAATTGGTCAAATGTTTTTCAGTCACGCTATGATTGATGAAGGACAGATCTTTCCTTACATGGACGGACCAGCTGTATTCAAAAAGGCAGTCGTTAAGTTCCCTGAAGTCATCATGGAAGCCCTGACCAAAAACAACCTTACGCCAGCTGATATCAACTTGTTGATTCCACACCAAGCCAACTTACGCATTGCACAGTTTGTACAACAAACACTCAAATTAAAAGATGAGCAAGTGTACAATAATATTCAGCATTATGGAAATACCACAGCAGCATCTATTCCTATTGCACTTTGCGAAGCCTGGGAAAAAGGAATGATCAAAGAAGGGGATTTGGTTTGTCTTGCTGCATTTGGATCTGGTTTCACTTGGGGAAGCGCCTTAATCAAATGGTAATGGACATAATAAAGAACAGACTGCTTTTCTTATTTGCCGTTAGTTGTATTATTACATCAGCTCATGCTCAACGGGTTGATACCGTTGTAAAGAAGGATGTTTATACCTCGTATTTTTCTTATCAATTGAAAGCACCACTTTATGTAGTATACTATCTCTACCAAGGAGGCGGTGATTGTTCACGGGGAAATATGAATTTCAAGAAAGAATTCAGAACTGCATCAGCAAGTGATTATGCTAAAAGTGGCTACGACAAAGGCCATCTTGTGAATGCAGAAGATTTTGCATTTGATTGCGAAAAAGAGAAATGCACTTTCTCTTTTTACAATTGCATTCCACAACATCCAAAACTAAACAGAGGTTCGTGGAAGTCTTGGGAAACTACTATCAGAAAAGAAAGCCAAAAAGACATTTTAAAAATTTATGCCGGTGCGATATACGGGAAACAAACAATTGGTAAAGGCGTAGCGGTCCCGAGCTATGTTTGGAAGATTGTGTATAACACCCGGACCAAACTTATTACGCATGCGTTACTATTCAAAAATGATGAGACAGAAGCTGTACAACGTATTACAACTTCTCAGTTGAAACAACTACTTGGATACGAGATCAATTTTAATGCGCTATAAGCGGAGATCAATTACTATTTACTTTAGTCAGAATTTTTATTGCAGTCATTATCTTTCCTCACTACCTTAGTGATACTAAAACTATTTTTATGAAAAAGAACTTTATTTTCTTGATGCTCTGCATGATGGCAGCTTCAAGCAGCTTTGCCCAAAAATATGAATTCAGAATCATCACCACTGTTGAGTCTATTGTACCAAGTGGATTAGGAAGATCTAGAATGACTTCATCTAACGAAACTAGAGACTACAAAGAATTCACTACCACCAGAAGTGAAGAAGAAAATTCAAGAAACGCTTCTGATAGGGCAGATATTCGTGTAAAAGGATTTGATGAAACAAAATTGCTCAACTTCTACAATATTGGTGGTATCCGTTTTCAGAACATTGTTGCCAACGATGCAGTAGTAACATCAAAATTAAATGCAATGTCAGATGAAGGATGGGATCTGGCCTTTGTAAACAGTGCTGTAGAAAGTGATGCAGGAAAAGATGATGGAGTAGGTATTTTTATTACCCGTTATGTTTTCAAGCGTTTAAAAAAATAAGCTTATTTCTTTTTTAGTAGATAAGTAACCATTCCAAATGACAACAACAGCATCATGCCTGTAAATTGATGGGCAACCCCCAACCAAAGCAGCGCGGTGCTGTTGTTTGCATATAGCACAGTAAGAATACCCAAAACGACCTGTACCATTACTAAATAAAGAGGAAGGTTTCTCCAAACATTAAAATATGGGCTGCCTTGTATTGATTTGGCTCTTCTGTACCAAATAAAAATTAGTATAGCCAACAAGTACGCCAGGTTACGATGAATAAAATGAACAGCCAGAGGATCATGGGTGAATGTCGACCATGTATCATTTGACAAAGATGACGGAACAAACTCTCCGTTGATCAATGGCCAGGTAGTGGCGAAATTTGCTGCCTTCAAACCAGCCATGAATGCCCCAAAAATCAATTGCACAACCAATAATACAAACAGCAGATTCGTTTGTTTCTTCAAAGGTGCTGCAATTACACGCTGATCTTCTGGTACGAGCAACAACAATGCAAACCATAGTGTATAGCACAACAAACCTAATGCAGCAATAAAGTGAATGGCCAAACGAATATGATCGACATACAAATCATCAGGATTCAATCCACTGGCAACCATGATCCATCCCAACAACGCTTGTAGAATACCCA
>CAZDTN010000173.1:0-3258 GCA_964508355.1 uncultured Sphingobacterium sp. | reverse complement strand
GACATAAGTTGAATTTTGGTTAAAAAAAATCCCGGTATAAAATACCGGGATTAAGATATGAAATTCGTGCGTTATTTGCTCTTTTTTGTTTTACTGTATTCATCATTCAAGCCAGCCACAATCTCATCAGTGATATTGGTAGCGCTGTCTTTATAGAATAAAACATTCAAACCAGAAGAATAAGAAAAAATATAACTGTACTTCTTTTCCTTATTGTATTTTACGAGATAATCATCTATCGTCTTTTTCAAGTTTTCCATGGTTTTCATGCCTTCACTGGCAATATTATTTTCCAGTACTCTTTTCTGTTCTTCAAGGTTTTGCATCTTAGCTTGGTATGAGCGCTGAAAGTTTTCATACTCTAGTTGTGTAATTGATTCACCTCTTTTTGCAAAAGCAATTCTTTCGTTGTCGATTTTCTGAAACGCATTGTTCAAGTCACGATCAGCAGCTTCTTTTTTCTTTTCGAAAAGATCCATTTGCTCTTTATACAAGAGATATTTTTCTTGTACACTATCTAAGTCAACATAACCTAACTTAACTGATGTAGTTACACCTTGAGGTGTAACAGGAGCAGCCTGCTTAGATGTTCCTTTGAACTGCAAAAAAAGTGCAATGGCAATACCAAGAGCAAGGACAATATTGATAACTTTTTGATTCATTGTTTAAGGGTTGGGGGTAAAGAAAAAAAGGGAGCATTGCTGCTCCCTTAGGATTATTCTTCTTCGTCGAAGCTCATCACTTCGCGCGTGGTTTGTAATAATTCGTATTCCTCTTTGCTTCCTACAATTAGCTTTTCGTAATCCCTTAAGCCTGTACCAGCAGGGATATGATGACCAGTAATAACATTCTCTTTCAAACCAAGCATGTCATCTGATTTACCTTGAATTGCTGCAGAAGAAAGCACTTTGGTTGTTTCTTGGAACGAAGCAGCTGAAATCCAGCTCTGAGTACCCAAGGATGCTTTAGTGATACCCAAAAGCACTGGTGAGGAAGTTGCTGCATGTGCGTCTCTGAATTCAACTATTTTCCTGTCATTTCTGCGAAGGATAGAGTTTTCTTCTCTGATTTCACGCAAACTTGCTATTTGACCAGCTTTCAATACTTCTGAATCTCCTGCATCAACAACAACTTTCTTGTCATAAATCCAATCATTCTCAACGTTAAAGTCGTAACGATCTTCCAAATCTCCCTCAAGGAACCTTGTATCTCCTGGATCCACGATTTCAACCTTTCTCATCATCTGGCGTACAATCACTTCGATATGCTTGTCGTTGATTTTTACACCCTGTAGACGATAAACCTCTTGGATTTCATTTACAACATACTCCTGAACTGCAAATGGACCTTTGATGGAAAGAATATCTCCAGGAGCAATCTGACCATCAGAAAGTGGAGTACCAGCTTTAACGAAGTCGCCATCTTGTACTAGAATCTGACGCGTTAGCGTTACCAAATACTTCTTCACTACTCCATCCTTGGCTTCAACTGTAATTTCTCTGTTACCACGCTTGATGGCACCAAAACTAACTACACCGTCAATCTCAGAAACAACAGCTGGATTTCCAGGATTTCTTGCCTCGAACAATTCAGTTACACGTGGAAGACCACCTGTAATATCTCTCAACTTACCTAAGATTCTTGGAATCTTAACCAATACCTGTCCAGCAGTTACTTGATCACCTTCTTCAATTACGATATGTGATCCCACTGGGAGGTTATATGTCTTTTCGTCTTTTCCTTTGATTTTCAATGAAGGAATTCTGGTCTTATCTTTGGATTCAATAACCACTTTCTCTCTGTGACCAGTCTGCTCATCAGCTTCTTCACGATAGGTAACTCCATCAATAACATTCTCGAAACCAATTTCACCTGCAATCTCAGCAACAATAACGTTGTTGAATGGATCCCATGTGCATATGATATCGCCCTTAGCTACTTTTGCGCCTTCAGCTACTGACAAAGTAGAACCATATGGAACGTTATTGGTAATCAATACACGGTCATTCTTAAGATCCATGATCCTCATCTCAGCAGTACGCCCGATAACGACTTGTACATCTTTGCCTTCGTTGTTCTTAGCCTTTACCGTTCTCAAACCATCGAACTGAACTACACCGTCAAACTTAGCAATCAAATGAGATTCTACAGATGCAGAACCCGCAACACCACCCACGTGGAAGGTACGGAGGGTAAGCTGTGTACCTGGCTCACCAATTGATTGTGCAGCAATGATACCAACAGCATCACCACGCTGTGCAATGTTACCTGTTGCCAGGTTCAAACCATAACACTTCACGCAGCAACCACGTTTGCTTTCGCAAGTAAGGACAGATCTGATTTCGATGGTTTCGATTCCTGAATCTTCAATTTTCTTTGCAGTATCCTCATCGATGTGATCACCTGCACCAACTAACAATGCGTCGGTCTGTGGATCGTATACATCATGTAATGAAGTTCTTCCTAAAATTCTATCATATAATGGCTCAACTATATCCTCATTGTCTTTTAACGCACTGGTTGCAATACCTCTCAATGTACCACAATCTTCTTCAGCAATAATTACGTCTTGCGCAACGTCAACTAGACGTCTTGTCAAGTAACCAGCATCCGCAGTTTTCAACGCTGTATCGGCAAGACCTTTACGCGCACCGTGTGTAGAAATAAAGTATTCCAATACGCTCAATCCGTCTTTAAAGTTGGAAAGAATTGGGTTCTCGATGATCTCAGAGCCTGTAGAACCACTCTTTCTTGGCTTAGCCATCAATCCTCTCAAACCTGCCAGCTGCTTAACCTGCTGCTTAGATCCTCTCGCACCTGAATCAAGCATCATGTAAACTGAGTTGAAACCTTGCTTATCAGAAGCCATAGCCCTGATCAAAGTCTCAGTAATTTTTGTATCTACCCTTGACCAAATATCAATAATCTGGTTGTAACGCTCGTTGTTGGTTATGAGACCCATATTGTAGTTATCCCAAACCTCTTGAACCTCTCCAGATGCATTGTCGATCATCTCACCCTTCAATACAGGAAGTTCAAGATCCTGAATATTGAACGACAAACCACCTCTAAATGCCATACGGAAACCAAGTTCCTTAATTGCATCAAGGAATTTAGCTGTAGTTGGAACATTGGTGATCTTGATAATCTGACCAATAATTTCTCTTAAGCTCTTCTTTGTTAACAACGCATTAACGAAGCCTACCTGTGCAGGTACCGCTTGGGTGAATAAAAAACGTCCGACAGTAGTTTCTGATA
>CAZDTN010000172.1:0-3286 GCA_964508355.1 uncultured Sphingobacterium sp. | reverse complement strand
GGATCATCCTGAAAATAACGACTTAGAATTTCCTGATGATTAATCATTAGTAAAGTAACCTGACTTTTAAAGTACCCTTTACTTGTTTCAACAACTCGACTGCATTCTTCGAGAGTTTTTTATCAATATCCAATACTACATAACCAATTTCGTCATTGGTCTTGAGGTATTGCCCCAATATATTGATTTTATTTTCAGATAGACGACTATTGATCTCAGATAATACACCAGGCACATTAGAATGTATATGAAGTATACGGTGTGTTCCTTCTTGAGAAGGAAGATTTATTTCAGGAACTGTATGAGAACCATACGTAGCACCTACTTCAAGGTATTGAAGCAGCTTCGCACTTACATCCTCTCCAATATTGTATTGTGCTTCCTCAGTTGATCCACCAACGTGGGGAGTTAGCAGAACATTTGGAATATTTTGTAGTGGCGACGTAAATGCATCTCCATTTTTTTCTGGTTCCCATGGAAACACATCAATTGCTGCACCAGAAATTTGTCCCTCTACCAAAGCCACTTTCAAAGCATCAAGATCAACAACCTCACCACGTGCATAGTTGATTAAAATTGATCCTTTTTTAAAATGCTTGATGATTGATTTATTAATTAGGTTTTTGGTTTGTCCAGTTTCAGGTACATGAAGCGTGACAATGTCAGCCTGGGCAACTATATCTTTTATCGACTTTCTGGATTCTGCATTTCCTAAAGGAAGCTTTGTGACTGTATCGTAGAAAATTACTTTCATGCCTAATGCCTCAGCAAGCACACTTACTTGAGAACCAATATTACCATATCCAATAATTCCCAAGGTCTTTCCTCTTAATTCATAACTGCCTTTTGCATCTTTTTGCCAAATCCCCTTATGAGCTGCAATGTTTTTATCTAAAATCCGTCTGATGAGCATTATTGAGGCTCCAATGACTAATTCCGCAACAGACCTGGTATTACTATAGGGAGCATTGAAAACTACGACCCCTTTTTTAGTGGCTGCCTCTAAATTGACTTGGTTGGTACCAATACAAAAACAGCCAATGGCTTGCAATTTTGAAGCCTGTTTCAATACCTTTTCTGTCACTTGGGTCTTAGACCTGATACCGAGTAGATGAATATTTTTGATTTCATCAATTAACTGTTCTTCAGTAAGCGCACCACCTAGTTTCTTGATATCGGTGTAACCTGCATCTTTGAAAACTTTGATTGCAGCATCACTGATATTTTCTAAAAACAAAATTTTGATTTTGTCTTTAGGATAGCTGGTATTGTTTGCTAAGGCCATTGGTTTTTAGTGTATTTTTACGCAAAATTAACGACTTATTATTGCGCAACCAATTTAAGGGCAGTCATGCAGAAATTGAAGGTATTTGCGGTTTTGTTTATTCTTTTTTTAGCCCTCTTTTATTTTGCTGATTCTCGTTTACGAGAAGAAAAGACAGCGCCTACTACCTCTTACATTAAAGAAATTGAGGAAAATCCAGTTTTATCATCAGAAGACCTGATTTTGAAAGCTTCTAGTGAAAAATTCTATACACAAACCTTATTACGGTCGCGGTTTAACGGGGGTATTCTGGTTGCCAGAAATGGTAAAATAATTTTTGAAGCCTACAATGGCTTAGATCAAGTTCTAAAAGGAGACTCAATAACCGAACACACCGCCTTTCATCTAGCTTCAGTATCTAAAACCATTACAGCAATGGCCCTATTGAAGCTGTTTGAGGAAAAGGGATTAAGCATTGATCAACCAGTCAATAATTTTCTTAATGGATTCCCTTTCCCAAAGATTTCAGTTAGAAATCTCTTAAACCACAGGAGTGGATTACCTAATTATGTACATTTTGTGGAAAGTCTGGGATGGGATTCCAAAAAAACACTTTCCAACCAAGACATACTTCAATTACTAATTGAAAAATCTAATTTACTCAATACAGGACGGCCTGATGCCTATTTTGACTACTGCAACACCAATTATGCACTTTTAGCCTTAATTATTGAAAAAGTTAGTGCTGTTAGCTTTAGCAGTTACCTGGATAAAACGATATTCAAACCACTAAACATGGAGAATAGTTTTGTCTTTACTATTGATAAAGCGGATTCAGTTTTGCAATCGTATAAGTTCAACAACCAAAAAGAGCCTTTCATGTTTTTGGATGCAGTTTATGGGGATAAGAACATTTATAGTACCCCTAGAGACATGATGAAATGGGATATGGCCCTTTACGATACCAGCTTTTTTTCCAAAAAAATAACTGATGAGGCTTTCAAAGGCTATAGTTATGAACGGAAAGGTGTGAAAAATTATGGTTTGGGGTGGAGGCTTTATGAAATGCCTTCCGGAAAGAAAATCATCTACCACAATGGATGGTGGCATGGAAACAATACTGTTTTTAGCCGATTACCTCAGGATACTACAGCCATTATAGTTTTGGGCAATAAATACAACCGAAGCATCTACCAAGCCAAGAAAATAGCAGGTATTTTTGATGGGTATGGGATCACTTTAGATGATGATGAATGATTTTAAGGTATTTACGTGCTTTTTCGCTGTTTTTCAGCAGTTTTTGCCTATTTTTGCAGCCCAAAATATCGACGGAAAACACCGTTAAAAATCAAAAAATAAACGAACGAAACTGTTTATGGAAAATTTGATCTACCTCGTGCCCTTGATGGGCTTAATTGGCCTTCTTTACACCTTAGTAAAATTCAACTGGGTTTCTAAACAAGAAGCCGGTTCTGATCGCATGAAGGAAATCAGCAACTACATTGCTGAAGGTGCTATGGCTTTCTTAAGAGCTGAGTGGAAAATCCTAGCTTATTTTGTCGTGATTGTCGCTTTGCTTTTAGGGTTTATGTCGACTACCAACCCAAATTCACACTGGTCGATTGCCTTAGCATTTGTATTGGGTGCTTTCAGCAGTGCATTGGCTGGTTATATTGGTATGAAGATTGCTACCAAAGCAAATGTTAGAACTGCAAATGCAGCTAGAACAAGTCTTTCAAAAGCTTTAAACGTTTCGTTTACTGGTGGTGCAGTTATGGGATTGGGCGTTGCAGGTTTAGCAGTTCTTGGTCTAGGGGGCTTATATATCATTTTAAAACAAATCTTCGCACCAGGTAGTGAAGCTAACTCAGAGGAAATGGTGAAAACCATTGAAGTTTTGACAGGCTTCTCTTTGGGTGCTGAATCAATCGCTTTATTTGCTCGTGTGGGTGGTGGTATATATACAAAGGCAGCTGACGTAGGTGCTGACCTTGTTGGTAAGGTAGAAGCTGGTATCCCAGA
>CAZDTN010000171.1:0-3300 GCA_964508355.1 uncultured Sphingobacterium sp. | reverse complement strand
TTTTCTCATGCCAACGGCAATCAATTAGGAGATGAATGAAAAAGAACTGCAGCAACCCCACTAGTGGAATTGCCCCAAGACCTCATCAGGCCTTGATTTCAACATCAACACCACTTGGAAGATCGAGCTTACTCAATGCATCCACTGTACGTGAAGATGAAGTATAGATGTCAAGCAAACGCTTGTGGGTACACAATTGGAACTGCTCACGCGCCTTTTTGTTAACGTGTGGCGATTTCAATACTGTGAAGATTCTCTTTTGTGTAGGCAAAGGAATTGGGCCAGTGATGACTGCTCCTGTGCTGCGCACGGTTTTCACGATTTTCTCCGCAGATTTGTCAACGAGATTGTGGTCGTATGACTGCAATTTTATCCTGATTCGCTGTGACATAGTTAAATGCCCATTTTTTAAATGGGGATGCAAAAGTAGGAATAAGTTTTATACTTACAAAAGAAATCGGTAAAAATTTAGTGGGAATCGGACGATTTTATAAAGAAAAAAGTCCCGGTGGGTACCGGGACTTAACCTATTCTAAATCAATGATCTAATTATGCCTCTTTTGCCTTACCCTTCACTCTCGCAATTACTTCCTCAGCAATATTGTTAGGTGCTGGGTTATAATGAGAGAACTCCATGGTTGAAGATGCACGTCCAGAAGACAATGAACGGAGCTGGGTAACATAACCAAACATTTCACTCAAAGGTACTTTCGCCTTGATTACCTGTGCACCTGCTCTGCTGTCCATTCCCTCCAACATACCTCTTCTTCTGTTCAAGTCACCAGTAACATCACCCATGTATTGCTCTGGGGTAATTACCTCAACCTTCATGATCGGCTCCAACAATACTGGCTTAGCCTTTCTCGCTGCCTCACGGAAACCTTGCTTAGCACAAAGCTCAAAAGACATCGAGTCAGAGTCAACTTGGTGGAAACTACCATCAAATACTCTCACCTTCATGCTCTCAACAGGATAGTTTGCCAATACACCAGTAGTCATTGATTGCTCAAAACCTTTCTGGATAGCTGGAATGAACTCGCGTGGGATAGAACCTCCGAAAATATCATTCACAAACTGCATCGACTTACCTGGGTTCTCTTTCAACCACTCTTCGTCGGCCGGACCGAATTCGAATACAATATCAGCGAACTTACCACGACCACCTGTCTGCTTCTTCAAAGTCTCACGGTGCTGAATTGAAGTCTGGAAAGCTTCTTTATAGGCAACCTGAGGCGCGCCCTGGTTTACTTCTACTTTAAATTCTCTGCGCATACGATCGACAATGATCTCCAAGTGCAATTCACCCATACCACTGAGGATAGTTTGTCCTGTTTCTTCATCTGTCTTCACACGCAAGGTTGGATCTTCTTCCACCAACTTGGCAATTGCCATACCCATCTTATCTACATCGGCTTGTGCTTTTGGTTCTACCGCTACAGAAATTACTGGCTCAGGTATAAACATATTCTCCAATACGATCGGATGATTTTCATCACAAAGGGTATCACCTGTCTTGATCTCTTTGAAACCTACAGCTGCACCAATATCACCCGCTTCAATGAAGTCGATTGGATTTTGCTTGTTCGCAAACATCTTCATGATACGGCTGATACGCTCTTTCTTACCACTTCTTACATTCAAGACATAAGAACCTGCATCAAGGTGACCAGAATATACACGGAAGAAGGCCAAACGTCCTACAAACGGATCTGTCATGATTTTGAATGCCAAGGCAGCAAAAGGCTCAGAAGCCTCTGGCTTACGTACCAAAGTTTCACCATTGTCTGGGTTGATACCTTCTACAGCATCAATATCCACTGGTGAAGGAAGGTAGCGACAAACTGCATCCAATGCGGTTTGTACACCTTTGTTCTTGAATGAAGAACCACACATCATAGGCACAATACTCAAATCAATACATGCCTTACGGATGGCCTCATGCACTTCATCTTCTGTGATAGAATTAGGATCTTCAAAAAACTTCTCCAACAATTTATCGTCGTATTCAGCAACTGCTTCAATCAAATTTTGTCTCCACTCATTTGCCTCAGCAACCATGTCCTCAGGAACTGGAATCTCGTCGAATGTCATTCCCTCGGTTTCCATGTGCCAGATGATACCTTTCATCTTGATAAGATCAACCACGCCCTTGAAGTTGTCTTCAGCACCAATAGGCAACTGAAGAGGGACTGCTTTCGCTCCCAACATTTCTTTCACCTGCTTAACCACCATAAGGAAGTCAGCACCACTACGGTCCATCTTGTTTACAAATCCAATTCTTGGAACTTTGTAACGGTTGGCCTGACGCCATACAGTCTCAGACTGTGGCTCAACACCATCAACCGCAGAAAACAAAGCAATCAAACCATCCAATACACGCATAGAACGCTCCACTTCTACAGTGAAATCCACGTGGCCCGGAGTATCAATAATATTGAAATAATATTTTTTTGTATCGGCAGTCTGCTTACCCAAAACAGTTGGGAAGTTCCACTGGCAGCTTACGGCCGCAGATGTAATGGTAATACCACGCTCTTTTTCCTGCTCCATCCAGTCGGTTGTAGCTGCACCATCGTGCACCTCACCAATCTTATGAATCATACCTGTGTAGCGTAGAATACGCTCTGTTGTTGTGGTTTTACCAGCGTCGATGTGTGCGGCAATTCCGAAGTTGCGTTGAAATTTCAAGTCTGCCATGACTATTGTTTGTTTAAATTTTTATAAGTTTTTTGCGGCGTTAAAAGGAACAATTGTTTTACCCCTCTTTTTGCGGGTGCAAAGTTAAGACATGCACTGCAGATATGGAAATAAAAAAGGGCTGCCAAAAGCAACCCTTTTCCACATTTATTTTTGAGGTTACACACGGAAGTGAGCGAAAGCCTTGTTGGCTTCAGCCATACGGTGGGTATCTTCTTTTTTCTTGTATGCTCCACCTTCACCCTTGCTTGCTGCTACGATTTCGTTAGCAAGCTTGTCAGACATGCTACGTCCGTTACGCTCTCTGGAGAAACGTACCAACCATTTGATGCTGAGTGAAATCTTTCTGTCAGGACGAACCTCAGATGGAATCTGGAAGGTTGCACCACCAATACGACGGCTTCTAACTTCAACAGCTGGAGTTACATTGCTCAACGCTTTTCTCCATACTTCATAACCGTCTTCGCCGGTCATTTTAGCAACTTTTTCAAGTGCATCATAAAAAATATTCAATGATGCATCCTTCTTTCCCTGCCACATTACGTTGTTTACAAAACGTGTAACCAAGGTATCGTTGAACTTTGGATCTGGCGCTAAGGGTAA
>CAZDTN010000170.1:0-3317 GCA_964508355.1 uncultured Sphingobacterium sp. | reverse complement strand
TTATATTGCCACCTATCTGGCAACAAACTATGGATTAGAATATGTAGGTTATTATTTATGCGGAGCAGCAGTTGTAAGCTTGATCGCTCTTTTCATAGTACATAAAAGACATTGATTATATTATAATAAACACATACTAATTCAAATATTACATTGTAGGTCATTTTAATGATTTTTTTAAAGCGTAGAGTGATAGCCTATCATCCCCTTGCTGAAACTGATAATCATATTGAAATCCCAATTTCTCAAGTAATGCAATCGACTTGATATTTTGTGGTAAAGTAATGGCTATGATATTCTCAAAAACTGTATTGGCTTGAATTGCTGATAAATAAGCGCTGCATGCCTCAAAAGCAAATCCTTTACTCTGAAAATCAGGCAATAGTGCAAATCCAATATCATAATATTGTTGATTATCTCGCTTTAGAAATGAAAGTACACCCACAGAAGTGGATGTTTCATTTAGCTCAATAACATGATAAAAATACATTGGGTTATCTATCATCCGTTGTATATACTGTTCAGCATCCTTAGTTGAATATATATTTCGATTACCAATATAGGATAACCAACCCTCTGTATTGACTAACTCAAGCATAAAACCACTATCGGCCAAGCATATAGGGCGAATCTTTAAACGACTTGTGCTTATTTTATAATACATGAATTCGATTTGTTGTTAGACCCAATCACTTTCTTCTAGTTCAAATATATCCTCCACATCCACTTCAAATATTTTAGCAAGTCTTAGTGCCAGTACTGTAGAAGGTACATACTTCCCTAGCTCCATCGCATTGATGGTTTGACGGCTAACCTTAATGAGATCTGCCAGTTCAGCCTGCGTAATATTTTTCTTGGCTCTTTCTACTTTTATACTATTCTTCATGGCTCTACAATTTGTTGATTTTGTTTTTCAACCAATTAAACCTGATGATGAAAAACCAAAGTAAAGTAAACATGTTGAATATCATCACCCACAAAAAAGCCATATCATAGATGAACAACATCGAGAGTAGTAAAATGGCTTGATTGAAGTAAACTGCCCAAGCCAATGAATCCATCCTGAGTTTTGCTACAAATTCATCCTCCACCTTCTCCTTAGAAAATGCCACCATCATCGAACTGATGATAACCAGACAGCCGACTATTTCATTCATCAAGTTGTTTTCAATAACACCGAACAACTGCTTTTTCCCAAAAATCTCATCAATAAATAATGCTGGAACTCTAAAATCAAAAAATCCATAATTCATGTCGTAGATGGTTATGAATAATCCAAATAGGGTTGACGGAATGAGCAAAATCCAACCTACCGTTTTAAGTTTATTGGGCAAGAGGTAATTTGTTTTCATAATTGAATAGTTTAATTCTGAAAACAAATATATGATTTATTTTACTTAATGTAAAGTATTTTTGTCTTTTTGAACAATCTACATGTCTTTTAAATATCTTTTTTCATCATCCAATCCAATTGTTCTTCATCACCAAGTTTGAATACATGAGTATCAAACTTCTCAAAACCATTTTTACTGTAGAATTTTATTGCACGATGATTGTTTTCCCATACACCTAACCAAACATAACTGCAGGTTGTTTTTCTGGCTTCTTCAAGTGCTTTATCAAATAGCATTTGACCCACCTGTTTTCCATGATAGGCCTCTAAAACATAAATGCGTTCAATTTCAAAGGCATTTAAATCTTTTAATTCAGTCTGCGCATTACCAGTATTGGTTTTTAAAAAACCAATGATATCTTCCCCAAGTTGAGCAAAATAAAACGAAGATGACGGATTACTTAATTCTGAAGAAAGCTTTTCAAGTGAAAATTTTTCATCCAGGTATTTATTCAAGTTTTCTGGTGAATTGTAATCTGTGAATGTTTCAGAGAATGTTTGTCGTGCTATCTTTTGTAACGCAACTACATCATCAATACCTATCGTTCTAATGATTATCTGTTCCATATCTATTTAAACGCATTAATCTCAAATTACGAACATCAATTTTGAACAATGAGTTTAACTGTTTGATAGGCCGTTAAAGATGCTACCTTATTGTCACTGACCTCCAATACTATAAAGTAAGTTTGTCCAGGTTGAACTGATAGAGGCACTTTAACCAAAGCAGCCAAACTATTGCTATCAATTATTTCAAACTTTGGAGTATTTCTATGGGTGATAAATTGCCACCATTTAGTAAAATAACCATCACCATCTGGTTCTTTAACAACAGCATGCAATTTGATTTCCTGACCAGGCTTCACATACAGTACCCGATCATGCTCTAATGAAATAACAGGTGCATGATTAGCAGATTTGAAATCAGGTGTTACCGACCAATTCATTCTTGCAGCAAAATCTTTTTGCGCTGCTGCAAAAAAATCAGGAAAATCAGCCAATGTTGATTCAGATTGATCAAATTTTTTCAGAGATGACTCAGAGATAACCAGGTCTTTTACTTTTGATGTGTCATTACTAAAAGGATCAACATAGGTTTTAGGATTGGGGTAAAAAGGCCTACCTCCCCAACCACCCGGACTTCCCTTTTCCCATGCAAAAAGACCATTACCCAGTACATTCATGAATGTTGGATTATCTCCTTCACCCAACCAAGATCCTTTCGGCTGCACTGGCATCCAAACGATATATCCCTTCGCTTTTAATTCAGCATCGGTATACCCGTCCATTCCAAAATAATCAAAAATATCTCCCTCAACCATATGCTTACCATCACCCCATACACGATACAAATCACCTAAGGGTCCCTTTGATCGAATATTGTTGCCCATCCATGTAGCAGTAAGGTACTTTTTATTTGCTTCATTGGCAACCAATTGCGCACCATATCCATAATTAGGACCATTTCTAAATTGTCTGTATTCAATATCCGGCCATCTAGGTTTAATGTAAGATGCATATGTTCCGTCTTGATCTCCCGAAGGCAACAAAACAACTTTATCTGATATTTTTTTCTTGATTGCATCCCAATCTTTACTACCCCTATACTTTTCTTCAATAGATTTCAGCGCACGCGCAATCGTACTTTGTCCGCCCCATGCTGTAATAAACAACGGACCGGGTACATCATCCATGATCACATTCATGATAAAATTAGACCCCTCTGTTTCTTTGGTTATATCTCCCTCAAACTCAATGTTACCATATTTAATTTTTGATTTTAAATAAGTAGGCTTGGGATAGTTTGCATCATGCTTAACCAGATTGGTATAGACTTTTTCATACGCTTCAACTGCATCATGGATGAAGCGCTCATCTTTTTTCCATCGATACGATTCACATGGACATAAGTTCAAACCATATC
>CAZDTN010000169.1:0-3334 GCA_964508355.1 uncultured Sphingobacterium sp. | reverse complement strand
TCAGAAGCCACTGCATATAGTTCTTCAAAATTGATTTCCTTTAAAGGATCCAACTTGACGAGTTCGTTAGAAAGCTGAGGCTGCAGATTCATTCCCGTAAATTTATGGAAACCGATACATTTGTAAAAACTACATTTATGGAAATCCATCATTCCACATCACTAAAAGGCAAGAATATCAAAGAATATTTGCTGGAAGGATTGATGATATTTATTGCCGTCAGTCTGGGATTTTTTGCTGAGCAATTGAGAGAACGTATTGTCGATAAGCAACATGAAAAAGAATACATGCAATCCATGGTGGAGGATTTGGAAACAGATCTCCAAAGAATTCCCCAAGTAATTAAAGGTTATGATACAAGAAACAGGTATGCTGCAGATTCCTTACCCCAATTGCTGAAGACTGCCAGTCTTGATAAGCCTGCCAATGAGATCTATTATCATTTTCGTGGTTTGATCAGGTATGTGACATTTAAGGTATTTATAAGTGACCGAACCATAGCCCAATTGGAAAATACTGGCGAAATGAGGTTGATCAGCAATAAAAAAGTGTCAGACAGTATCCTTTATTATTATCGCAATATCGAGTATGTACAATCACTAGAACAATACTTGTTTTTAGAAAAAAATGCCCTCAGAGAGCGTCTTTCTTCCATTTTAGATGGCCAGATGTATGATAAGGTAATAAACGAACGCGATCAGCTCATCAGGCCTACTGATCCTCTTTATTTAAGTGCGTTAAACCCAAAGGAAGTAAACGACTTGATCCTAAGAATCAGTGATATCAAGGGGCTGAGTAAGAATATGTTGCTCCAGATCAAAAACCTACAAGCACAGGCAGATCGGTTAAGGGGGCTTATCAAACAGGAATATGACCTCTAAAATCTGTCGAAAATTCTTTTATCTAATCAGTAAATCCCTTATTTTTGCGTCCCCGAAAGGGAAATTCCTCAGTAGCTCAGTTGGTTAGAGCATCTGACTGTTAATCAGAGGGTCACTGGTTCAAGTCCAGTCTGAGGAGCCAGAGTGCATAAGAGGTCTTTATAGACCTCTTTTTTATTTTTAGAACTCTCCAAAACCCCTCTGGCATTAATTAAAACCTCAATCGGTGGTGTGTACTTGGGTGCTGTAGCTTTTCCATTCTCAAAATGGACTTTTTCTTAAAAGATGCAGCTCAATATCTGTTTCTTCGTGCATTGTCAAAAATGAGAGTCCCAAATAGAAAAAAATGTGTCCTGTATATTATCTTGTATATAAAATTCTTTGTTTTTTAGTGTTAGTTTATTCATTAAAATCTATATTTTCAGTGTCTTCTTCGTCACTTTCAAAACATAAATTTACTGTTCGACCAATAGCAATTGTACGATGAATTATACCCGATTTTACGCAATATGTTTCGTTTGGAAAAAGGTCTACAAATTCTCCATTTTCAAATTCAATTCTCAGATTTCCTTCAAGAACTATGAATAGCTCATCTGTTCTATTGTGTCTATGCCAAGGAAAAGTATTGTTTTTGTTAATTGCTATTCTTAAACAATGGTCATTTACTGAAACAACCTTGTCATTGTAATGATGCTCAAGAATATTTTTTCCAAGGTCAACTAGATTAATCTTATTAGTCATATGGTATCTTTCTTAAGGTTGCGCTAACTGGTATATAGGCACTTTAAACATTCGCCTATCACCCCAAATTTAGGTAGATTGGCGCTATCAACTAGCGTATTCTTAAATCTACTTTTTTTATTATAACTAATAAACCCAACTCTTTAATCAACCATTCAATTTCCTGATAGTCACATAATCAATCATCACATCATAGCTGCATCTTTCGTCTCTAAGGGGAGCAAATAAAAAAGTAAAAGGGTTATACTTGTATAGTGTAACCCTTTTTTTATGAATGACCTTGACGAAATAAAAAACTTCGGGCCTTATATGGTCAAAATAATGAATTTGATTGGAATATATTCAAGAGAAGACCTAATGACCTCAGATTACAAAACAATCAAAAAGAATATGATTAATGCCGGAATAAAACCACACCTTAATATATTCTACTCAATTGAAATGGGGTTGCAAGGTAAGTGCTGGAATGAGATTACATCAAATGAAAAGAATGAGATTAAAAGAATCTTAGAGGATATAATATGAGTAAAATTATGAAAACTTGCAGGAAGTTTAAACCTTTAATTTCCTGATTGTTACATCCTCAAACATCGCACAAAAGACTCACATTCTGAGTACGAAAAGATAAATTGAAAACCAGTTCTTGATTAATATTTTTTGATTTACATGATACTGCATAGCATAGACTACCAAGAAAGGGAGAATAAAAATAATTAGATCTTAAAGGTGTTTTCAATTTTGGGTTTATTAATATTAATTTTAGGAATCTTACTTTACTTTTTTACATCACATTTTTTAAAAAATGAAACTTAACATTATAACAATAACGCTAGTTTTGGTTACTGAAATTAGTTTCGGACAAAAATCAAAGTCTGATAGTTTAGTAATTGGAACCACTGATAGAGATCAAAAAATGATGGACATTCTATCTACTCCAACAAAAGTTCCAATTAAGAAAATTGGTATTTTAATATATGATGGTTTCAATACTTTAGACGCCATGGGGCCATATCACACACTTTCTAATATAATGGGAGCTCAAACATATTTTATTGCGAAGAAACGCGGTATTGTTAAAAACCAACGTGGACTAGAAATTAAAGTAGATAGCTCATTTGAGGATGTGAAATCATTAGACATTTTAGTTATTCCAGGGGGGGCAGCTGAAACATTTATGCAAACTCAAGATACAGCTACGTTAAATTGGATTAAGAGGATAGACAAAACCACAAAATATACTACAAGCGTTTGTACAGGTTCTTGGATTTTAGGAGCTGCAGGATTGTTAAAAGATAAAAATGCTACATCAAATTGGTATCGAGCAGATGAAGTATTAAACATGTATGGTGCGAAATTCAAAGAAGCTCGATGGATAAATGATGGGAAATATTGGACATCTGCAGGAGTGTCTGCTGGAATTGATATGTCATTGGCAATTATTGATGATTTACTAGGAAGAAAATATACTGAATCAGTTATGTTGGATTTGGAGTATGATCCCAAACCTCCATACAATGCGGGTACTCCTAAAAAATCTGACCCTTTGGTTGCCGACATGATGAAAAAAATGTACGATATGATTATGCTTCCTTTAATTCAAGGAGAACAGAAAAAGAGAATGAAAAATTGACACGAAGTTCAACCCTTTGATTTCCTGATAGTCACATACTCAATCATCGCATTATAGTTGCATCTTTCGTCTGTAAGGGGAG
>CAZDTN010000168.1:0-3398 GCA_964508355.1 uncultured Sphingobacterium sp. | reverse complement strand
CGTTCATCGTTGACAGAGAAATGAGGAATATACCTGCCATTTGCTTTGTCAATCACCGTTTCTTGTCCCCCTGCAGAAGGAATCCAGCAAAGCAAGTCCTCTGAATCGTCATATCCAGGATCAAACGCATCTCTGAATTTCTGATAAGGAGCACGTACATAAATGACCTTATCCCCTTTCAACGTAAACTGAGGTGTTTGGTATAAACCATCTACCTGTGTCAGTTTTTTCAGGCCTGATCCATCTGTATTGATGCTGTATAGTGCGCCACCAGCTGCATTCCAGGTAGAGAAAACAATTTGTTTTCCATCAGGACTCCATACAGGTTGTGCTTCTGTGAAATCATTGGTTGTGAGGCGCTTTGGTGTTCCATTTGGATAGTCCATTATATACACACGATTCAACACTGTAAACACCAATTTTTTATCATCAGGAGATGGAACGGCATCCCTGATTTGAGAGGCCATTACCGCAGTAGTATCTTTAATGGGATATTTGAACAAAACTTCAGGACCCAATTCCAGTTTACCATCCACTTGATAAGCAATTTCTTTGTAGGCGCCCGTCGCGATATCAATCTTATTGATTTTACCACCAAATGAAGCCAATAAATGTTTGCTATCTGGCGTAAATGCCATTGCAGGCAATACGCCCGATACAGCAATCGACTCTTGATCATCACGTTGAACTGGATAAGCCAACCACCTTTCATTTCCAGTTTTCAAATCACGAATCACCAATCCTGTTTTGTCCTCATAACGAGTACCATACACTAACCATTTACCGTCTTTAGACAAAACTGGAGTAAATGCTGATCCATAGCGGGTTGTAAGACTACTGGTTCGCGCCGTTTTTCTATCGTAAACGCCTATCTGGTATTGAGGAAGTTGTGCGTTGTAGTTCCAGGATCCGTTGCGGAAAGAATAATAAATATGCTGGCCATCCGGACTCACCGCGGGATCTATGGTTTTCAATTGTGCAGGCTCATCTATCAATTGACTTCCACTTCCACCATCTTTGTGAATCATGTAGAGTTTGTTGACACGTCTTCCTTTTGAATACACTATATAATTTCCATCTGGTGTCCAATCTGCAGAAGGAAAATTCTGGTTGATGTCTCTAGTTAACTGAACCGTATCTTTTTTCTCTGTATCGATGTACCAAAGGTTTTCAGCACCACTTTTATCAGATACAAAAAGTATCTTCTTTCCATCTGGACTATACCTTGGATGTTGATCGAATGCCAAGCCACGAGTGATTTGTGTGGCTTTACCACCCTCAGCAGGCATGGTGTACAAATCACCCATCATGTCGAAGATGATGGTTTTACCATCCGGACTGATATCGACAGATGTCCATGTACCTTCTGTGGTATTTAAATCGAACATCCTGCTCGCCTTTAATGGCAGGTTTTTGTAACGCGTAAAAGCTGTGTCTTTTTGTGCAAATGCCTGATCAACTATTGTCAAACAGGCAAGTGCGATCAGACTGATCTTTATTGATTTCATAAACTGTTTTTTGGAATGTCTAAAGTAATGAATTTACAATAGCCATAAAAAGTAATTGATAAACGGCTTAAGTCTGCCATTTAAAGCATTTATTCGAATGTTGCTCTCTGATTATTGATTAAATTACAAGATTAAACGATTAGCCATGCGATTACTTTCTCTTCTCTTTTTTGTATTGTGTTTTTCTGCAAATGCTCAGAAAAAGGTAGTTTTCAACCCTGCAGATCTTCAAATTGATTGGAAACTCATCACCAACAACCACCAAGGGAAGGACCAATACCAGTTCTCATTTACACTAACCAATACCAGTAAAAAGAATAGCCTACCTGCTGGAAACTGGACGATCTACTATAACGCCAATAGGGAAATTGTTGATAGCAACATGACTGGTTCTTTGAAATCATTTAGAATTCATGGGGATCTCTTTTATCTTAAGCCTGGCGCAGATTTCAAAGGTTTGAAACCAGGTCAAAGTATAACCTCACTAGGTATTGGTGATGCATGGGCGTTTAATATTTCAGATGCCCCAGCTGGTTATTATATGGTGTGGAATAATGAGCCTAAAAAAGCAATTAGCATAACTAAAACCAACGCAGCCCCTCCATCAGATATTAATAAATTCAAAAGATCTCCTGAGCAGAAAAACGATCAGATAACCCCTGAAATGGTGTTTGAACAGAATGCCTCTATTAAAGATATTCCATCTCATCAATTACCGGTAATTTTTCCAACTCCAGTTGCCTATCAGGCTAAAGAAGGTCAATTTGTTATCACCGCAGGTACAAACATTCAAGCTGATCCAACATTTTCTAATGAAGCTGCTTTGTTGAAGGAAGAAATTGAAAGCTTTACCAACTTTAAATTAGGTTCAGGTCAGCCTGCGACAAATACCATTCAATTGTCGTACGACAAAGATCAACCAGCAGAAGGATATACATTGAGTGTGAACAACCAAATGATTAAGATTTCTGCCTCTCAGCCAGTCGGGTTTTTTTATGCTATACAATCATTGAAGAGTACACTTCCGCTTGAAGCATGGAAAACAAAACAAACATCACTAGATGTCCCCTGTATGGAAGTAAAAGACAACCCAAGATTTGGTTATAGAGGTTTGCATATTGATGTGGCAAGAAATTTTCAGACCAAGGAACAAGTCAAGCGCGTATTGAACTGGATGGCCATGTACAAGTTGAATAAGCTGCATTTCCATTTTAGTGAAGATGATGCATGGAGGGTCGAGATAGCGGCGTTGCCTGAACTGACGACTGTCGGCGTACAACGCGGACATACGCTCGATAGCAAAGAGCATATGCCTTCAGCCTATGGCTCTGGCGGAGACATCAACAATATACAGAGCAGTTATTATACCCGAAACGATTATATCGAGATACTGAAACACGCTAAATCGAAATTCATTGAAGTCATTCCTGAAATTGAAACACCTGGACATGCCAGGGCTGCCATCAAAGCCATGGATGCGCGTTACAGAAGATTGATGAATGAGGGCAAGCCGGAAGAAGCCAAACAATTTTTATTATCAGATCCTGATGATCAGTCGGTTTATTTATCTGCACAAAACTTCCGCGACAATGTAATGTGTGTAGCACAACCAGGTGTATATAATTTCATTGCTACTGCTGTTGATGCCTTTATCAGTATGCACAATGAAGCTGGAATGCCATTAAAAACAATACATGTAGGTGGGGACGAAGTACCACAAGGTGTTTGGGAGAAGTCGCCTATCGCTCAAAATTTATTAAAGACATTACCAAAAGATAAATACCGACAAACAAGTGATTTATGGTTGTATTACTGGGACAAAGTCTATAATATTTTAAAACAACGCAATCTTTATTTATCAGGTTGGGAAGAGATTGGCATGAGAGAATC
>CAZDTN010000167.1:0-3402 GCA_964508355.1 uncultured Sphingobacterium sp. | reverse complement strand
CAGTGTGAACTTGGTGGCAAAGACCCACTATACGTGACTGATGATGTTGAAAACATTAAGGCAGTCGCACAGGGTACTGCAGATGGTGCCTTTTACAACAATGGACAAAGTTGCTGTGCTGTTGAACGTATCTATGTACATGAAAAAATTTATGACGAATATGTTGCTGCATTTGTAGAAGAAGTAAACAGTTGGAAACTGGGCAACCCCAAAGAAGATGGTGTTTACCTGGGTGCAATTTCCAGGAAATCTCAAATTGGGTTTTTAGAAAATCAAATTAATGATGCTGTTAAAAAAGGGGCTCAGGTATTGACAGGAGGAGAAGCCTTAACGGGTAAAGGTTATTTTTTCAAGCCGACTGTCGTGGTTAATGTGAATCACGAAATGCAACTCATGAAAGAAGAATCTTTTGGGCCCGTCATTGGTATTATGAAAGTAAAGAACGACCAAGAAGCCATTGCATTAATGAATGATACCGCATACGGTTTAACCGCAGCGGTATACTCATCCAAACAGGAAAGAGCAGAAAATATTTTAATCCAAATGAATAGCGGTACCGGTTACTGGAATTGCTGCGATCGTGTAAGCGCTGCATTGCCCTGGAGCGGCAGGAAACATTCAGGATTTGGATCAAGTTTATCACATACAGGATTAAGAGCTTTCACACAGCCAAAAGCATACCATTTACGCAAACAGTAATTGCTTTATACTATCTTTATTTAAGAAACAACTATCAGATTTAAACTACATATGAAAAACAAAATCATTTTAAGCTTGCTACCCGTATTCATATTTATGTTTACTACACAAGCTGCAATTTTCATTCCTGAAACGAATAGCTTTAAAACACAAACGGTTATATCAACACCAGCTGATACAACCAAATCCAAGGCATTAAAACAAGCCAAAAAACCAAAAGAGAAAAAGACTGATAAAGTTGATACGTTTGCTAAATGGGGCTTCATTTCTGCAACAGTAGGATTTGTTTCATTATTTATACTCCCCTTTTTAAGTATTGCGTTACTGCCAGTTGGAATAGGATTTAGTATTGCGGGACTATCTGCAATCAATAAAAACAAATCCAGAGGAAAGGGACTTGCTATTGCTGGACTTGCAATAGGAAGTGCCGGAGTTTTCGTTTTACTGCTTGCAGTCGTTTTGGTACTTGCCTTATTTGCAAATTGGACAACTGTTTAACTACTGATGATGAAAATAAGTCGACAATTCTTAATTGCAGTTTTCAGTTTAAGCCTGTCGACAGCCTTAGGTCAATCAATAAAATTAATCACTTTAGACCCTGGGCATTTTCATGCTGCTTTGGTACAAAAATCGATGTATCATGAAATAGATTCTACCGTTTATGTGTATGCAAAAGAAGGAAGCGACTTACAATTCCACCTAGAGCGTATCAACTCCTATAACACCAGATTATCCCAGCCTACAAAATGGAAAGAAGTTATATATACTGGAGATGACTTCTTTAGCAAAATGATTCAAGAAAAGAAAGGAAACCTTGTAATACTGGCGGGCAACAACCAACTTAAAACAACCTACGTCCTGGAGTCAGTAAAAAACAACTTACATGTGCTCTCAGACAAGCCAATGGCAATTGATAAAGAAGGATTCATGCGCTTGGAATTAGCTTTTCAAATAGCAAAAAAAAATAAAGTACAGCTTTATGATATCATGACAGAGCGCTTTGAAATCACCTCTCAATTACAAAGACTCTTGTCAATGGATAAAACCATTTTTGGGGAATTGGAAAAAGGAACACCTTCAGATCCTGCTGTGATCAAAGAAAGTGTGCACCATTTTTACAAAATTGTTTCAGGCGCGGTGCTAACCAGACCCAGCTGGTACTTTGACGATAATCAACAAGGTGCAGGTATAGTTGATGTTACAACTCACCTTGTTGACCTGATTCAATGGTCGTGCTTTCCTGAAAAGATTATCAACTATAAAAAAGATATCAAAATTCTAACCGCATCATCATGGAATACAGCATTAACACAAGATGAATTCACTGCAGTCACAAAAGAAAAACAAATACCAAATTACTTACAAACGTCTCTTGACAAAAAAGGGTTTCTTCAAGTCAACAGCAATGGTGCTTTCACATTTTTGATCAATGGCGTTCATGCAAAAGTTTCTGTAACCTGGAATTACAAAGCCCCAGATGGTACTGGCGACACTCATTATTCATTGATGCGTGGCACAAAAGCTGCATTAATCATTAGACAAGGAGCAACAGAAAATTACACACCAACTTTATACATAGAACAGCGGGATAGTGATCCTGATTTTGAAAATAAACTCAAAGCTGCAGTATCCAAGATTAACCAAATTTTTCCAGGAATCTCTCTTCAAAAAAACACGACGAACTGGCAACTGAGTGTGCCTGAAAAATACAATGTTGGCCACGAAGCCCATTTTGCCCAAGTCATGAATAAATACCTGGAATACCTCAAAAACAACAGCATGCCTAGTTGGGAGGTCCCCAACATGTTGTCGAAGTATTACATTACCACCACCGCAAAGGCCATGGCAAGCAAAAAATAACTTAACTTATGGCAATATTCAAAACAACGGTTGCCATGTCACAAAGAAGAAATTTCATCAAACAATCTGCAAAAGCAGGTGCAGGATTAGCTTTAGCCTCATTTGGTTTTACTGCCAAGTCTTATGCAAACATCTTAGGTGCCAATGATCGAGTAAGGGTTGGCGTAGTTGGCTTTTCTGATAGAAATAAGTATTCGCATATTCCCTGCTTCATGCAGCATTACAAGGAACTCAATTTTGACATTGTAGCAGTATCAGATATTTGGAAATTGAGAAGAGAGGAAGGTGTTTCATTTTTAAAGTCTAAAATGGAACACGACATTATAGGTTGCAAGAATAACGAAGAGCTTTATGCACTAAAAGATGTTGATGCAGTGTTTATATCGACTGCTGATTTCCAACATGCATTGCATACTATTGAAGCATTAAAAGCAAAAAAGGATATTTACGTTGAGAAACCCTTTGCTGAAACGATGGATGACAACCGTGCAGCTTTAAAAGCAGCAAGGGCATCCGACAGAATTATTCAAGTCGGCTCACAAAGAAGATCAGGCGCCAATTACCATGCAGCAGCAAAATATATTCAATCGGGAGAGTTTGGTGACATCACCATGGTGGAACTCACCTGGAATGTAAACCAACCTGGCAGATGGAGAAGGCCAGATCTGGTGGCAAAATGTAAAGAAGAGGATGTTGATTGGAAACGCTATCTTATGAACAGGCCTTATGAAAACTTTGATCCTCGCAAATACTTAGAATACCGACTCTTTTGGCCCTATTCCTCAGGAATGCCCGGACAATGGATGAGTCATCAGATTGATACGGTACATTGGTTTACAGGAT
>CAZDTN010000166.1:0-3407 GCA_964508355.1 uncultured Sphingobacterium sp. | reverse complement strand
TAAAATTAGTCTAAAGTACGCATTATAAACACAGGTAAAGCCGACAAAGTTCAAATCCTGCTCTTTCTCTTTGATAAAAATTAGATAAATCCATGATGAAGGTCAGTTATTAGGCAGTTGGACAAACGTTTATTTGTAAAAAAGATCATCATGGGCAATTCACTTTTTTACAATGAACTGGGCAAATTGCTCTTTGCTATTGCTGCCGCAGACAATACCATTACCGTAGCTGAAAGAAAATCACTGGGTAAAGAGATTACGGAACGATTGCTCCATAAAGAAAATGCAACTGATCCATATGGAACCAGTAAGGCCTGGGATACACAATTTTCTTTTGAAACCACAGAAGATCAAGGAACCTCTGCTGATGAAGCTTTTGATGAATTCTTGAGTTATATCAAAGCATATAAAAATGAATTATCTGAAGATGAAGTGGACATCTGCCTAAAATTGGCAGATCATATTGCGGACTCCTATCACCACATCAATAAAAAAGAGAATAAACTATTGGCTCAACTTAGACAATCACTGATGCAGATGAGAGCAGCAAAACTTATATTCTAAATCTACTATAATGAAGAAAATAGTACTTGTATTCGACGGCACACATTTCTCAGAAGGATCATTTAAAATGGCCAGTTTTTTAAACGAAGTTGAACCCTCACTGGTGACTGGCGTTTTCTTACAGCCTATCGACTACCGCGATATCGTTGGCTATACTGGCGTTGGCAATGCGAGCCCCATAACTATATCACCATACCATACCGATGAAGAGGTAATGAAAAAAAATATCATACGTTTTGAATCGAAATGCCAACATGCAGGAATAGAATACCGGACCCATAAGGATACAGATTTATTTGCTTTGGAAGAGCTACAAACAGAAACCAGGTTTGCAGATGTAATGATAATTAGTAGTGAACTATTTTATGAAAACATAGGGAAAGACCAACCCAATGAATACCTGAAAAAAGTATTGCGTCAAACAGAGTGCCCTATATTACTTGTTCCTGAAAATTACAGTCTTCCAAGTAAGCTTTTATTAGCGTACGATGGAAAACCAGACTCTGTTTTTGCCATTAAACAATTCAACTATTTGTTTCCGCAATTAAACACATGGGAAACGAAGCTTATCACACTTGAAGATGAGGATGAACCTCTACCTCATCAGCATTTAATTGAAGAATTAGCAGCAAAACATTTTTCAAATCTTACCCTCGAAGTAGTCTCTTCTGAAACAGCAGCTTCATTCGCCAATTGGATAGCAGAGCAGGGTGATTACTTATTGGTAACAGGTGCTTATGGTAGAAGTGAATTGTCAAATTTGTTCAAAAAAAGTTTTCTGGCTGAAATTATTGAGCAACACAAAACACCCATTTTTGTCGCTCATAAATGAAATAATTGTTGAAACCAGTTTTTTGTTGAGTTGTTTAGACTATCACTTTTTTGAGTTATAGACTCAATACGGTAGCGTGTTTGAAAAGCCTGACTATCTTCAGGACCTAATGAAATGAGCCCCATTTTGTTATTAAACGCATCAGGTGCCGAACTTAGGTTCTCTATAGCGATACTCTTTCTGTGTGGAGGTGTATATACTTGCAAATAAGGATAGGACCTTTCAGGATAGATATGCAATGCCAGTCCTACTGATTCATCAATCAAACTGCAATGCGGCATGGGTTCATCCAGATCCAGTACAAATGAATTGTCGAGAAACTCATTAGTAAGAGACGCTCCCTTAAACCATTTTTTATTTCGAATTTTTTTTCCAGTCGGCAATAAATCTTCGTCAAACTCTAATTGTATTTTTGAATTGATCTGCAAGGTAGCTGTGTCAATAGTTTCACCAAGTTGAAAATAAGGATGCCAACCATCAGCCATAGGAATTGTCTTACCACTTCGGTTATGGACAGTTGTAATGACAGTCAATTGATTTGCTTCTTCCAACCGATAACGCACATTGATATCGAAAGCAAATGGAAAACCTGGATGATCGCCCTTGTACCTGTACAACATTTTACATTCGCACATGAAAGCAGATGCTTCAGCGATTTGTATTTCATGAGGCACATCATATAAGAGTCCATGAATAGCATGACCGTTTAAGATAAATTTATCGGCTGTGTATTTTTCACCTTCCCATATATAAGAAGAGTTGTTGAGTCGACAAACAAAAGGTGATAGTTTCGATCCTTTGAAACCATTGTTAACATTGGCTTTCCAATCTTCTGCATCCTTGAAACCATCGATAATATTATAGACTTTCCCTTCGTGCGTAACTTCTAGCTTGTTCAATATGGCGCCAGCCGAAGGTATAATGGTTGCTTTGCAGCCAGTTGCCTCATCCCGTAGAACAATCTCCTCCCATCCATTCTGCTGTAGATGGTCGCAATAAAAAGTCAATACCGATTGTTTCTTTTCTTGCTGCATTTACCAACCTAGTATATAGGCAAAGATTAAAGGTGCAACGATAGTCGCGTCACTCTCGACAATAAATTTAGGTGTATTGATATCTAATTTGCCCCAAGTGATTTTCTCATTTGGAACAGCGCCAGAATAAGATCCATAAGATGTTGTTGAATCACTGATCTGACAGAAATAGCTCCAGAAAGGAACATCATGCCACTCCAGATCCTGGTACATCATCGGCACAACACAAATTGGGAAATCACCTGCAATACCACCACCAATCTGGAAGAAGCCGACGCCTTTACCACCACTGTTTTGACGATACCAGTCAGACAACCAAACCATGTATTCAATGCCACTCTTCATGGTTGTGGCTTTCATTTCATTTTTAATAATATAGGAAGCGAATATATTTCCCATAGTGCTGTCTTCCCATCCGCCGACAATGATCGGTAAGTTACGCTCCATGGCAGCAATCATCCAACTGTCTTTGGTATCAATTTCATAATCAGCTTTCATTACTTCGCTCTTCAACAACTGATACATGAATTCATGCGGAAAATATCTTTCGCCTTTTGCATCAGCATCTTTCCAAAGCTTTACAATATGGTGTTGAATTCTTCTGAAAGCCTCTTCTTCAGGAATACAAGTATCGGTCACCCTATTCAATCCCTGCTCTAACAACTCCCACTCTTGTTGCGGAGTAAGGTCACGGTAGTTGGGAACACGCTTATAATGGTTATGCGCAACTAAGTTCATGATGTCTTCTTCCAAGTTGGCACCGGTACAAGAGATGATATCAACTTTACCTTGTCTGATCATTTCAGCAAGTGATACACCCAATTCAGCAGTACTCATGGCACCTGCAAGGGTAACCATCATTTTGCCACCTTCCAACAAATGTTGTTCATAACCTTTTGCCGCATCTACTAGCGCAGCAGCGTTGAAATGACGATAATGATGTTGGATGAATTGCGAAACCGGTCCTTTTGACATAC
>CAZDTN010000165.1:0-3419 GCA_964508355.1 uncultured Sphingobacterium sp. | reverse complement strand
GACATCAGACCGGGGCGGTTTCAGGTCTTACCCGTTGTTATCAAAAACCTGATCATCATCAATGCACTGGTTTGGCTGGCACAAAAAACGGTGGGGGAGGATTTGATCTCCATTGAAAATCTCTTCGCCTTACATCATTTCAGTTCGCCGTACTATCATTTCTGGCAGTTCATTACGTACATGTTCTTGCATTCATCTGAATCTTTCTTTCATATCCTTTTCAACATGTTTGCCTTGTGGATGTTTGGATCAACATTAGAAAATCTATGGGGCCCGGCAAGGTTTTTGGCGTTTTATATTGTATGCGGATTAGGTGCAGGGATTACACAGGCATTGGCATTGACATATGATATTTCGCAATACAATAGTCTCTATGAAGTTGGACTAATGAATGCAGAAGATTATTTCAGAGCTATAAATTCAGCAACACTAGGCGCTTCAGGTGCTGTGATGGGAATTTTTGCAGCTTTTGCTTACACTTTCCCCAACAGTCAAATGATTATTTTACCTATTCCATTCCCCATTAAAGCGAAATGGGCATTATTAGGATTAGCTGTTTTGGATGTGTTGGGAGGTATTTCAAGTGAGTCGACAGGTATTGCGCATTTCGCCCATCTTGGCGGTGCGGCTGTCGGTATCATTATTGTATTAATCTGGAATAGAAAAAATCGTAATCATTTTTATTAGTCGATGGGTTACAGAGATTACAGCAGTACAGGACGTTCAACTATTTGGAATACCGGTAATCCGCTGGTGATGTTGATTATATTGAATGTGATGTTTTTCATTCTCTTGAATTTCATCAAAAGCATTTACACATTTTCTCAATTGCAACCTGAAGCTTTTTATAGAAATATTTATCACTGGTTCATATTGCCTGCTGATGCAGGAAAATTGATTAGTCGTCCATGGACCATACTGACCATGCAGTTTTCAGAATTGAAGACGATAGTTGTAATCAGTAACTTAATCTGGTTATGGACATTTGGACACCTTGTACAAGACTTGATTGGTGGGGATAAGCTTTTTCCAGTGTATATCTATGGTGCATTTTTTGCTGGTTTAAGTTTTTTCATCACTGTTCAAATCGCTTTTCCAACAAATACTGAGGCACTCTTTTTTAATGGTCCCTCTGCTGGTATTTTAGCGCTTGCGATTGCTGCAACTACCATCTCGCCGACGTATCGTTTTTTTCCAATGATTGGTGGTGGAATTCCACTTTGGATAATCACCATCATTTATATCTTGCTGAATGGAGTAGCTTTAGCTGCGACTCCTTTGTTAATGATTCCTCATTCAGTTGCTGCTATTGTTGGTTTTTTATTTATTAAGTTGTTGATGAATGGGAATGATACTGGAAGATGGATGAACAGTGTGTTCAATGGCCTGACAAACGCGTTCACGCCTAAGAAAAAGGGAAGTGCAACATTGAGAACAACTTCCTTTTATGAGCAAGGAAACAGAAAGGCGTTTGTCAAGAAAAACGGTATAACCCAAGAACGCATTGATATGATCTTGGATAAGATCAATCAAAAAGGATATGAGAATTTAACGGATGAGGAAAAAACTATTTTAAAAAAAGCCAGTAAAGAAGATCTTTAATGGGCAAGATGATTAAAATAGGTATACTTTACTTTTTATTCTTCATCAATATCTTGATGACTTTCGGATTTCTGGTTTCAAGCTATGCTTCTTATTTACATCCCAAAGAATATTGGTTTACTGGATTTCTAGGTTTGTTCTTTCCGTATTTTTTCTTTAGCCTGTTGTTCTTTTTTTTCTTTTGGTTGTTTGTCAGAAAATGGTGGTCATTATTATCTCTATTAGCATTGCTTATCGGCTTTAAAACTATCTTACTCTATATTCCATTACATTGGAATGAAAACTTTCAACTTACAAAGGCTGAAAAAGACATAAGAGTCATGAGTTGGAATGTTCGTCATTTTATACCCTTTGATGAAAGTGAATTCAAGCCTGATAAATTAAAGCATAGACAACAGGTATTTGATCAGATACAGAAGTATAATCCTGATATCATCTGCATGCAAGAATTTATTTCTATGCCTGATGATGGGAAATCAGATCCCTTCACTTATTTGAAAAAAAAATTGGGCTATAAATATTTTCAATTTGCCGGTAAAGATATTTTTGGCACTAAGCAATATAGTGGGATTGCCATTTTTTCAAAATATCCCATCATTGATGGTAATACGCTTCCTTTTCCTGAGAATTTTAACTCCAATACCGAGCCTCCGGTTTATGCAGATGTTTTAGTAGGTATTGATACAGTTCGTGTTTTTTCTATTCATCTGCAATCTTTTGGTTTTGGTGCAAAAGAATATAGAACCATTGACGATATCAAAACGAATGAAGAAAAAGACCTCCTTGCATCTAGAAAATTGGTTTCCAAAATGAAGAGTACATTTTATGTACATGGATTGCAAGCTGATTACATAGTAGATGAAATGAAAACATCACCACATCCAGTTGTTGTTGCTGGAGACTTGAATGATATTGCTGGATCATATGCTTATGCGGCAATTCGATCCGATAAAAAAGATGCTTTTTTAGAAAAAGGAACTGGGCTAGGTGCTACTTTCATGAGCTCTTCTTCCATCATTTTGCAGTGGTTACCTACTTTGCGTATTGATTATATTTTTCATCCGAAACAGTATGTAACGCGACAATTTACCCGTTCCGGCAAGAAAATGTCGGATCATTATTTTCTAGTCGCCGATATTACCCTGCCTTAGTTGCTTATTCTTGTCTGCTTGTAAATGGCAATCTATATCTTTGTGTCTTCAAATCATCATATGTCATCATTGCATTTTTATAATTCCCTAACGCGTCAAAAAGAGCAATTCAAATCATTGATTCCAGGTAAGGTGGGTATGTATGTATGCGGACCAACCGTGAGTGGTGAAAGTCATTTGGGTCATGCTCGTCCCTTTATCACTTTTGATATTGTCTATCGATATCTACGTCATTTAGGGTATCAGGTGCGTTATGTTCGGAATATAACAGATGCAGGACATTTTGAAGAAGAAGGCAGGGAAAGTGAAGATAAAATTGCTTCTAAGGCAGCGCTAGAGAAATTAGAGCCCATGGAATTGGTGCAGAAGTACACCAATTTGTTTCATTGGGCGATGCGTGAGTTTAACAATGTGGAACCAAGTATCGAGCCTACAGCAACTGGACATATTGTAGAGCAGATTGTTATGATTGAAAAAATCATTGCAGATGGCTATGCTTATGTAGCCAATGGTTCGGTGTATTTTGATGTAGAAAAATACCATAAAGATTTTGGGGCGAAAGGGATGCAGTATGGAATTCTCAGTGGAAGAATCATTGAAGATCAATTAGAAACTACACGAGAGTTGGATGCGCAGGATGAAAAGAGAAGTAAAATGGATTTTGCT
>CAZDTN010000164.1:0-3423 GCA_964508355.1 uncultured Sphingobacterium sp. | reverse complement strand
TGAATAAAATCAAGTTTTAATGAAACCATTGAACTTTAAGTCTTTACTACCCCATTTTGCAGCAGCAGGCATCTTCGTTCTTGTAGCCCTTATATTTTGCAAACCAGCCTTAGAAGGCAAAGTGTTGCAACAAAGCGATATTATACACTGGAAAGGGATGAGCAAAGACATAGCAGATTATAAAGAAGTTACCGGTCAGGCTCCTTTATGGACGAATAGCATGTTCAGTGGCATGCCAGGCTACCAGATTGCAACCAATAACAATAACGTACTCCCCTATTATGCCAATGAAGTTTTTTCATTGTTCATTCCAAAACCATTTCGCTTTTTCATTTTGGCGGCACTTGGATTTTATTTTCTTGCATGGGCATTTGGCGTCAATCCATGGATTTCAATTATTGGTGCTTTAGGTTATGCCTACGCGTCCTATTCTTCTATCATAGTGGCAGTCGGCCACGATACCAAAATGTTATCCATGGCTTATGTGCCAGCATTGATTGGCGCAATCGTTATGGTCTACAAACAAAAGTATTGGTCGGGTGCATTGCTAACTGCCATCTTTAGCTCAGTACTTATTTCCCATAACCACTATCAAATTGTTTATTATTTTCTGATTTTGGCTATAGTACTAGGTGTGGCCTTGTTAGTAGACGCCATCAAACAAAAACAAATCGCTGCTTTTTTTAAACCGACAATCATCGCAATAGGAGCAGGATGTATCGGTTTGTTCACCAATGCAGTTATGCTATTTACAACATACGATTATTCTAAGGCAACTATTCGGGGGGGACAATCCACTATTAACATTAAAGACACCACCCGTCAGGAAGCCAATAAAGGCGGACTAGATACTGCTTATGCTTTTGCGTGGAGTTATGGCATTGGTGAAACCATGACCCTTCTTGTTCCTAATGTATATGGTGGCGCATCACAACTTTTAGGAGAAGATGCAAAACTCATTCAAACATTAAATGAAAAGGGTGTACCTCAACAATTGGGTAATCAGTTATACGGCGCATTCCCAGCCTATTGGGGTCCACAACCGAGCACATCTGGACCTGTTTATCTTGGAGCTGTGTTATGCTTCTTGTTTATACTAGGCATGCTCCTCATCAAAGGTCCATATAAATGGTGGATACTCGGTGTAACTATCCTTGCCATCACGATGTCGTGGGGGAAAAACCTAGCTGGCTTTAACACCTTCCTGTTCGACTACCTTCCCATGTATAATAAGTTCAGGGCTCCTTCAATGACTTTGGTCATTCCACAAATGACAATCCCATTGATGGCAGTCTTGGCCTTGAATAAAATTTTTAGCGGTGATTTATCAAAAGAAGAATTACTGAAACACTTAAAACTTTCAGCATATATCACTGCTGGTATTCTTGCAATAGGTGTTTTTATGTACACCAGCCTTGAATACAAGACAAGCAATGATAAAGCCATTCAGCAACAACTATCAGCAATGGCACAGGGTGATCCATCTTTTGGTGCTGATATTGTAAATAGCGTAGCGGAAGACAGAAAAAAATTATTTGGTGATGATCTTACAAGAACTGCTTTATTGATTGGCATTGCTTTCATGTTAATCTACCTCTATAACAAGGGCTTGTTTAATAAAACAGCAGCTATTGCTTCAATTATTGCATTGACTGCTTTTGATATGTTGGGTGTTAGCAGCAGATACCTTAATGCAGATAAGTTTTTAGAACCAGAAGAATATGAAAATTCTTTTGCTACCACTGCAGCAGATCAACAAATTTTACAAGACAAGGGCAATCACTTCAGGGTATTTAATCTAACACAAGATGTATTTAACGATGCAATTACTTCATACCACCATCGTTCAATCGGAGGATACCATGCTGCCAAATTGAGTATCTACCAGGACTTGATTGAAAATCAACTGGCCAAACAACCATTGAACCTGCAAGTACTGAATATGCTGGATACCAAGTATATCATTACGACAGACTCTACTGGGAATCCTTATCCTTCTGTTAACCCTGAAGCACTGGGTGCTGCATGGCTAGTTGAAAACATTCAATGGGCTAAAGATGCGAAAGGAGAAATGATGGCACTTGATACTTTCAATGCGAAGACAACCGCAGTAGTACAAGAATCATTTAAGTCAGTTGTGAATGATAAAATATCGACTGATTCCACATCGTATATCAAATTAATTCAACCTGGACATGATACACTACGGTATGAGTCAAAAGCAAGTGGTGCTTCATTTGCGGTATTCAGTGAAGTATTCTATGACAAAGGATGGAAGGCATTTGTCGATGGGAAAGAACAACCTATCATAAAAACCAACTACGCCTTAAGAGGTTTGTCACTTGCTCCAGGTAAACATGAAATTGAATTCCGTTTTGTTCCTTCATCATATTACAGTGGATATGCAATTACCAAGTATAGTCAGTGGTTGATGGTTTTGTTTTTTGTTGTAACACTGGCCTTCAATTTCAGGAACAAAAAGAAAACAACATAGCATGAACAGTCCGCTCATTAGTGTAATCATGCCGGTATACAATACTGCTCCTTTTTTAAAGGAGGCTATTGAGAGTATTTTACAACAGACTGAAACCAACTTTGAACTCATCATCATAAATGACGCATCTACTGATCAAAGTAATGAAGTAATTGTTGCCATTCAAGATTCAAGAATTAGACTCATTACAAATGAAAAAAACCTGGGACTAGCCGTTTCTTTGAACAAAGGTATTAGAGCTTCTACAGGTAAATATATCGCAAGAATGGATGGTGATGATGTCGCTTTACCCAATCGGTTTGAAGAACAGTTAAAAATAATCAAAACAGCAGATAGAAAATCATTGGTTTGCTCAACTTGTTTGCTAATTGATGAATCGGGAAATAAAATTGGAAAATGGAAAGATGATACCAAGTTTCTAAGCACTAAAGCAATTAGAAACCAGCTACCCAATAACAACTGTATAGTCCATCCTTCTGTTTTTGTAAGAAAGGATGTTTTGTCAGAATTCTTTTATGATCCTGAACAACACGAGTCTGAAGATTATGATTTATGGCTGAGAATGGCCTCAGATGAAGTACAGTTTTTGAAAATAGAACAACCACTAGTTCTACACCGAATTAGAAAACATTCGTTCACCAGACAGCGGCAACAAAATGTTTTTTTTAAATTATTCCGAGTTAAACTTGTCTTCCTATTTCATGAAATCATAAAAGGAAGAATCAATGGTTTTATGTTGAAAACATTGGCATATGCCATTCTAGATATTTTCAAAGGAATTTTTAAAGTGCTGAAAAAAAGAATCAGTAAATGAAATACCGGTTATTCTTAATCAAGAGACAGGTAGAAGATGTGTTTGTTTTCCCATTTGTGGTGATTGGGAAAATCATCAGTAAGCTGGTTTTCAAAACTGATCCCTTTGAGATTTT
>CAZDTN010000163.1:0-3447 GCA_964508355.1 uncultured Sphingobacterium sp. | reverse complement strand
CAAGCAGAAGATGAAATTGCAGGTATTACTTCTGCAATTGGAGCAAGCTATGGTGGATCTCTTGCTGTTACAACAACTTCTGGTCCGGGTATTGCCTTAAAAGGTGAAGCAATGGGACTTGCTGTAATGCTGGAAATTCCTCTATTAATTATAGATGTGCAAAGAGGTGGTCCTTCAACAGGACTTCCCACTAAGACAGAACAAAGTGATTTGCTGCAAGCTTATTATGGAAGAAATGGTGAATGCCCTATGCCAGTTGTTGCTGCAGCTACCCCAAGTGATTGTTTTGAATCTGTTTTTGAAGCAGCCCGAATTTCACTACAACACATGACTCCGGTGATGTATTTAAGTGATGGATATATAGCTAATGGTGCCGAACCATGGCGTTTCCCTAAAGAAGAAGATCTTCCAACAATCGAAGTGAAGTTCAAAGAAGGACTGGAAGAAGATGAAACAAAATTCCAACCTTATAAAAGAGATGAGAAACTTGTAAGACCTTGGGCCATTCCTGGAACAAAAGGGTTAGAACACAGAATTGGTGGTATTGAAAAACAGGATATCACAGGAAACGTAAGCTATGATCCTGAAAACCACCAACACATGGTGAAGACACGTCAGGCTAAAGTCGACCTGATCGCCAATTACATTCCTGACCAAACTATTGATAGTGGTCCTGACAAAGGTAAAGTTCTGGTACTCGGATGGGGCAGCACCTATGGTGCTATTAAAACCGCTGTATTGGAATTGTTAGAAAAAGGGCATGCAGTATCACATGCACATATCAGGTACCTCAGACCATTCCCTAAAAATCTTGGAGATATCATCAAGAATTTTGATACAGTTCTAATTCCAGAAATCAACAATGGTCAGCTTATCAAGATCATTCGTGACGTTTACCTTGTTGATGCAAAGCCATTCAATAAAATCAAAGGCACTCCCATAACCAAGGGCGAATTGGTTGATGAAGTAATGAAATATTTATAGAGGGACGAGGGACAAGTCCCTTACTAAATAATCCTCTCTACAATTTTACCAGTCGCCTTTTCTTTCAAGATCAACTTCTTGGTTCCATAATGTGTCATCTCTTCTTTAACGAGATAATGATCTGCATCAAACTCAATAAGATGACTATCTTTAGTTACACCTGTTTTACCTCTCCAATCATCTAATTGAACTGGTTCCCATTGTTTTGTTTTTGCACTCTTGTAGGCAGCATCCAAAACAGCATTCACCAAATAACCATCATAAAAAGTTTCTCTGGGTTGTGTTCCATTTTCATAACAATTGAACATCTCAGTAAACATGTGGTTGTAACCTAATTCATTTAGTTCATCACCGACAGGAAACAACCATCCAGAATTTGTTTCTGCTTTTTCCGCAACATAATCTGCACCTTTTCCAGTTGTGAACATTTCAAAACCTGTACGTAAGAATCCATTGATCCATATTGTTCCCTCGCTTCCCATCACTTCATCTCTTAAGTCTAAACCTCCACGAAAAGTCCAACTAACTTCAAACTGCGCAATCGCACCATTTTCATACTTTACTAAACCTATGGCATGGTCTTCTGCATCAATAGGCTTCACTTGTGTATCTGCCCAGCACATGACTTCAACTGGACGAATATCTTTCCCTATATAGCTGCGTGTGATTTCAACACAGTGACAACCTAAATCTAGAATACATCCACCTCCTGCTTGCTCAATATCCCAGAACCAATCACTGTGGGGGCCAGGATGGGCTTCACGTGATTTTGCCCAAAGTACGCGACCAACAGCACCTTTCTTCACGCTGTCGTATGCTTTCAAAAACTTTGGCGTGTATACCAAATCTTCCAAATAACCATTGAAGATGCCTGCTTTTTCAACCGCCTCCAACATGCGCTTTGCTTCAGTTGCATTTCTTCCCAATGGCTTTGTTGTGATGATGGCTTTTTTATGTTTGATGCACAACATCACTGCTTCTTCATGTAAATTATTGGGCAATGAAATACATACCATATCTACATCAGGATGGGCAATTGCTTCTTCCATCACTGTTGTGTGATGAATACATCCATAGTCTTCAGCAAACTTTTTTGCTTGTTCTTCTCTGCGAGAATAGATAGAAACAATTTTGTCCTTACTTCTTAAGCCTTGAATAGAATCAGCATAAAACCTTCCGATAAAACCTGACCCAAGCATTGCTAACCTTACCATAAATTTTCTATTAAGTAGTTTATAAATTAAGCATTTGATTTTTTGTCTTTAAACAACAGCAACAAGAAAACAAGAGCTGCTGCGGCAATCCCTGATGGCACCAACCATACGTTCAACCAATTGGTAACATCCACACCCATTTCATTAGATGCAGTGTAAGTATCTTTTACTTTTCCAGAAATAATTGAACCAATAAACATTCCTATACCATAAGTAGCCAAGGTGATCAATCCCTGTGCTTGCGATTTGATTTTATCTCCTGCTTTTTTATCAGTATAAATCATTCCACTCACGAAGAAGAAATCAAAACAAACACCATGTAATAAAATAGCAGCATACAACATCCATACACCGCCTAATGCATCGCCGTAACCAAAGAAAGCAAAACGAACAATCCAGGCGACAAGACCAATAATTAAAATATTTTTCACCCCTAGTCGGGCATATGCTAATGGCAAAAGCAACATAAATAAAACTTCCGATACTTGTCCCAATGACATCATATTCTCAATCCTGAATGTTGTTGGATCTGCACTAGGATAACCCGCTTTAAATGTATCAGTCAATGATGGATTTGCCCAAGCATAGTAAAATGATAAAGGAATACAAATCAAGACTGAAGAAATAAAGAAGATGAGGAAGGATCTGTCTTTGAATAACACAAAGGCATCCTTACCAATGATTTGCCCAAATGTTGCTGGTCCAGTTGCAGTTGGAGGAGTTTTAGGAAGGAAAAATGACATCAATCCCAACAAGACTGAAGTCACCATAGAGATTTGAAAGATAGCTACTTTATCACCTACACCAAGAAAACCGACAAGATTTACAACAGCTATCCAGGCGACTGTTCCGAAAACACGAATAGCAGGAAACTCTTTCTCTGGATTATCCATGTTGCGCATAGAGATTGAACTTGTTAGCGAAATGGTAGGTGCAAATGTCAGGCAGTAACAAAGCATCACCCAATAAAAAGTATCTGCATCTTTTATTTGGGTGAGTCCAAATAAAATAGCTGCACCAAGGAGGTTTAATACCCCCAATACTTTTTGAGCCTGGAAAAATCTATCGGCGAGCATGCCGACAAAAAACGGAGCGGCAATCATGGCGATAGAAAAAGCGGCATAGGCGCTACCCACTTGTGCCCCAGTGGCATCAAGTTGGTCTGTCATGTACTTACTCATTTGTCCGTACCAGGCACCCCAGACAAAGAACTGCATGAACATCATGACAGCCAACTGAATTTTAATCG
>CAZDTN010000162.1:0-3496 GCA_964508355.1 uncultured Sphingobacterium sp. | reverse complement strand
CATGATGAAGTAATGATGTTTGGTAAAAAAATAATTACGAAAAGAAAAGTTGCCTGGTATGGAGATGAGCCTTTCGAATACACCTACTCACATGTAAAAAAGACTGCGCTCTATTGGAACGACGCATTAAAAAAAATAAAAGACAAAGTGGAGCAAGCCTCTGGAGAAACTTATAATTCTTGTCTACTCAATTTATACCACAATGGAGAAGAAAGCATGGGCTGGCATACCGACAATGAAAAAGAATTGAAAAAAGAAGGCGCTATTGCTTCGGTAAGTTTCGGTGCAGTTAGAAAATTTGCTTTCAAGCACAAAGAAACTCAGGAAAAAGTTGAGTTGACATTAGACAATGGAAGTTTGCTGGTCATGAAGGGAAGTACACAATCCCATTGGCTGCATCGGTTGCCCCCAAGTAAAAAAGTAATTCAACCAAGAATTAACCTGACCTTTAGAACTATCATCAGGTAGCCTTGCTACCTTTCCCCCTAAATGATTTACCTTTGCCTACCTCAACCTTAACCTTTCGTTAACCCTGTTGAGAATACTTTTGATACCATAAAATAGATCATGAAAAAGATATTCGGAATTCTGTTTCTTGCCCTGACAATCAATGGTTTCGCACAAGAAACAGCTGATTCAACCTCTCGTGCCAAAAAAGTAAAAGCTCCAAAGGCAGAAAAAGTGGCTACCCCTAAAACACCAAAGCCTAAGGTAGATTATAGCAAAATAGATCTTTCAAAAAGGGCCTCTGATCATTTCATGTTCCAGTTTGGCTTAGCAGGATGGGCTGGAAAACCAGCAAATATTACAACACAGGTCTTCAACAGGACTTTCAACGCGTATTTTCTATTCGACTTCCCTTTCAAAACCAACCCACGTTTAAGCGTAGCAGTTGGTCCGGGTGTTGGAACAGATAATATCTATTTTAAAGACATGACTGTTGATCTCAACAATAGAAACGGAGCCACTTTCACAAGAGATACTGTCGTTCAATACAAAAAACATAAACTGGCGACTGGATATATTGAAGCCCCTGTAGAATTACGATATTCTACTCGCCCAGATAATATGAATAAGGGATGGAAATTTGCCTTGGGCGTGAAAGTAGGTACCATGATTGATGCAAAAGTGAAATCAAAAATTGATCTGGATGCAACTGGAACTGGTGGGTATTTTACAAAAGAAAAAGACAGACGCTATCTGAATACAACAAGGTTTGCTTTAACTGGTAGGGTTGGTTTAGGAAATTTCAGTGTATTTGGATCTTATACGCTTACAGACTTTTTCAAAGAGGGACAAGGTCCGGTTGTTAGGCCATTCTCTGTTGGCCTTGCCATAAGTGGACTTTAAAATCATATTTATTTGTTAGATAAATCAAATCTTTTCCAGTCATCTGAAAATGCAATTCTTGTAGGAGTTGCCTTAAAGGATCAAAAAGACCATCAGGTCAATGAATACCTGGATGAACTGGCTTTCCTGGCTACAACTGCAGGAGCTGTAACAGCAAAAACTTTCATTCAAAAACTTCAGCACCCTGATTCTAAAACCTATATAGGAAAGGGCAAATTGGAAGAAATCAAAAACTATGCTGCTGGTAAGAACATCAGTGTATTGATTTTTGATGATGAGTTGACTGGTGCGCAGATTTCAAATATTGAAAAGGCTACCAACATCAAAACCATTGATCGCAGTGATTTGATTCTCGACATATTTGCGCGTCGTGCTAAAACAGCACAAGCAAAAGCGCAAGTCGAGTTGGCGCAATACCAATACATCTTACCACGACTTCGTGGTATGTGGAAACACCTTGAACGTTTGGGTGGTGGTATCGGTACAAGAGGTCCGGGTGAATCTGAAATCGAAACCGACCGTCGTATTGTAAGAGAAAAGATTTCTCTACTCCGCAGAAAACTTTCTGAAATTGAAAAGCAGGCCTTCACCCAAAGAAAAGAAAGAGGTGAATTCATTCGCGTTGCACTTGTGGGTTATACCAATGTTGGTAAATCAACACTGATGAACCTATTAAGCAAGAGTGATGTGTTGGCTGAAAACAAACTTTTCGCAACATTGGATACAACTACGCGCAAAATAGTTTTTGAGAATACACCATTTCTTTTGAGTGATACGGTAGGATTCATTCGCAAACTTCCTCACCACTTGATTGAAAGTTTCAAGAGTACATTGGATGAAGTAAAGGAAAGCGATATTCTTTTGCATGTGGTGGATATATCTCACCCACAGTATGAGGATCAGATGAAAGTGGTGAACAATACATTGAATGAATTGGGATGCAGTGATAAGCCCATGATTACGGTGTTTAATAAAATGGATCTCTACGAAGAAAGAACTTTTGATGAGTGGCTTGATCCTGAAGTTAGAGATGGTTTATTACATGAATTGAAAAACAGATGGCAGAACGAAACACAGTCGAGGTGCGTATTTGTATCCGCGACAGAAAGAAGAGAGATTGATAAACTCAGGATTAGCATATTGAATCAGGTAAGAGAAATGTACACCAAGCGTTATCCTTACAAGACCGGTTATCAGTCGTACGACTATGAGCAATAAAATTTACAACTGGCATTTCGTTGCTGCAGATATACAAAGCTTAGGCTTTGGAAATTTTCCCATTATTGAATTAGCAATTGCAGAAAAAATCATTTGCCTCGCTCTTTACAAAGAAACGCTTTTCGCCTTTCAAGCTATTTGTCCGCATGCCGGCGCCAAGATGGTCAACGGCTATCTAGACGCACAGGGAAACGCTGTTTGTCCCTTGCACAAGTACAAGTTCTCTCTAAAAAACGGTTACAACATAACTGGTGAAGGTTATAACATGCGCACCTACCCCATTGAGATCAGAGACGACGGAATTTTTGTGGGTTTTTTAGGATGAGTTTGTACATTAGTCGCATGAAGGATACAAAACTCACGACAGTCGACGCCTACATCAAAGCCATCCCAGCAGCAAACAGAAAAGCATTTGAGGAATTCCACGAACTCATTACTTCAAATATCCCAGGTGGTGAATCCTGCATGAGCTATGGTATGCCAGCAGTCAAGCTCCATGGAATTGTCGTTTATTATGCTTGTTGGGAAAAGCACATGGCCATATATCCCATGCCTTCAGCCTTAAAAGAATTTGCTAGTCAGACGACTGCATTTGTGACATCAAAATCAACCATCCAGTTTCCACATGGAAAAGCAATTCCCAAGAAACTCATCAAAGACATTGTAAAGTTTCGCGTAGCGGAGAACAAGTTGAAAGTGGAGATGAAGAAGAAAAAGAGCAAATAATCAAGCAAGAAAAGAAAATCAACCACTCACGCTCGCATTTCCCACATTTTTAAAATTTAATTTTTTTTGAAATTAGCAATTGTTTTCTATTGGAAAACTTTTATTAATTTTATATGTTCAATATAAGAGCAGGGAATGAAGTTTAAAGTCATAAAAAATAAGAAGCAATACAATGAATACATGGCTATTGCAGATTCGCTTT
>CAZDTN010000161.1:0-3496 GCA_964508355.1 uncultured Sphingobacterium sp. | reverse complement strand
GGCCCCGAACGCCGGTGAGGAGGGCCGAATCGCGCGGTTCGGCTCACCCCTCCCTCACGGTCTGCCGCCGCGGCGACAGTGCCTTCAGCGGGGACGAGCCGGGGTCAAACCCGCCGTTCCACGACCCAGACCCTTGCGATTCGAACGATGCTGACCCTCCGCTCCTCCTCTCCCTTCGATCTGTTCGACCGGATCGAGCAACAGCTCAGCCAGCAGCTGCAGACCGCCGAGCGCGTGCCCGCCGCTGAGGTGCATGAAACCCCCGAGGCCTATGAGGTGGTGCTGGAACTGCCCGGCGTCGACAAGGCGGCGATCGAGGTGAAGGCCACCGAGCGCACCCTGCTGATCAGCGCCGAGCGCCGCAGTCAGCGCCAGCTGGGCGGCCAGCCGGCTGAGGCGGAGGGCACCAGGCCGGACACCGCCGCGGCCCACAGCGAAGTCCCTGCGCCCAACCCTGCCGGCAAAGCCCGCGGCCCACTGCTGAGCGAGTTCCGCTACGGCACCTGGAGCCGCAGCTTCCGCTTCCCTGTCGCCATTGAGCGCGAGCAGCTCCAGGCCGTTTACCGCGATGGCCTGCTCACTGTCACGGCGCCCAAGGCCAACAAGGTGAGCAGCGTCACCGTGAAGGTGGAGGGCTGATGAACTGAGCGCTTCCCGGGGCTGTGGTCCCCACCCTGAGAACCCCTCGCCCCTGGCCTCGGCCGGGGGCTTTTCATGGGGCGGTTGCAGGCCGGGCTGCTGTTGAACGGTCGGTTGCTGCACCTGTCCCCCGGGGCGGGCTGTCTGTCCCCAGGGCTCCATCACCCTGGAGTGTGGCGATTCTCTGTGCTCCGGCGCCGGTCCGATCAGACTTGAGCGGAATGTAGGGAGCGAGTCCCGCTGGGTTCCATGGGCCAGGGCCGGTTGCAGACACCCCCCGGAGCTGGTGAGAACCGTCGTCAGCGGCTGATCCTGCATCTGGCGATGGTCGGGGTGTTTCTGCTCGACCTGGCCCTGCCGCGCAACATTCCGCTGTTGCCCTATTACTTTCTGCTGGTGGTGCTCTCGGCGACCTTTGCGGCACCACGTCACATGCTCCCCCTGATCGTGCAGGCCTATGGGCTGGCGATCGTGTCGGGGATCTACTGGGGCTTCTTCCCCTCCCTCGACTACCTCACCCGTCTGCTGGCGCTCTCCGGGGTGACGGCTGTGGCGGTGTGGCTCTCGGGTCAGCGCTCTGGTGAACTGTCGCTGCGGCGCCACAGTGAGCAGATCCTCAAGGTCACGATCGACAATTCAGGCGCCGGCGTTGGTCTGACTGATGCCAGCGGCCGATTCTTCCTCGCCAACCCGGCCTTCTGCGAGATCCTCGGCCGCGACCCTGCCACCATCAACACCCTTCGCTGGCAGGACATCACCCATCCGGACGATCTGCCGCGGGAGCTGGAACTGGTCGGGGAGATCCTGGCCAACCGGCGGTCCAGCTACCGGATCAAGCTGCGCAATCTTCGGGAGGACGGAAGGACGGTGTGGATCGATCTCAGCGTCTCCTGCTCCCGTCAGCCGAGTGGAGAGGTGGAGTTTCTGATCGGCCAGTTCATCGACATCACGGCCCAGGTGGAGACCGAGGCGGCCCTGGCCCGCTCCGAAGAGATGCTGCGCCGCACCCTGGATCAGTGCAGTGTGGGCCTGGCGTTGTGCGCGCCGGGAACGGGGGCGATCCTGCAGGCCAATTCGCAGCTCGGCTTCATGCTCGGGATGGCCCCGGCGACGCTGCAGCAGAGCAGCCTGGCGCAGGTCTTTGGGGCCCTGGAGCAGGTGTCGGCAGAGGATTCCCAGGCCGACCCGTCGACGGACGGCACCGCGCTGGAGATGCTGCTGCGCGGCGAAAGCGATGGCTACAGCACGCGCGTGCGGTTTCGGCGGCTTGATGGGCAGAGGGGCTGGGGGGTTGGGCGCCTCAGCAACCTCCGCGATGCCGGCGGCGCGCGGATGCATGTGCTGCTGGAACTCGACGACATCACCGATGTCGTCTCTCAGACGGAGTACCTCCAGGCCGCCGCCGCCGCCGGGGTGGTGGGCATCTGGGACTGGGATCCGGTGCGTGACGTGCTCACCTGGGATCCGGTGATGTATCAGCTGTATGGCGTGCGGCCGGACCAGTTCACCGGTGCGGTGGAGGCCTGGGCGCGGAGCGTCCATCCGGAGGATCGATCCTTCGCGGAGGCGGAATTGCAGGCGGCTGTGCGCGGCGAGAGGGATTATGCGATCCGTTTCCGGGTGCTGTGGCCCGATGGATCGGTGCGGCACATCCAGGCGGCGTCGAGCCGGTTCTTCGATGCGCAGGGCCGGGTCGTGCGCATTCTGGGGGTGAACTACGACGTGACCGAGCTGGTCCAGGCTCAGCAGATGCTCGAGGTCCAGCAGCAACGGCTGAGCACCACCCTCGATGCCCTGATTGATCCTCATGTGATGCTCGCTCCGGTGCGCGATGACTGCGGTGCGATCGTGGATCTGCGCATCCTGCGGGCCAACCCGGCGGCGGCTGCCTATAACCGGATGCCGATTGAGGCGTTCGTTGGCGCCACTCTGCGGCAGTTCTGGCCGGGCCATGTCGAGAACGGACTGTTGGATCGGTACCTGCAGGTGCTGGCCACTGGTGAGCCGCTTGTTCTGGATGATTTTGAGTACACTCAGCATGAGATTCTGAGCGCTAATCGGTATTGCGACATTCGCGCCGTCAAGGTGGGCGAGGAGCTGAGTGTCACCTGGCGCGATGTCAGTGAGCGCATCGCCATGGAGCAGGCGCTTCAACAGCGGGCCGCCACCGACAGCCTCACCATGCTGCTCAACCGCGAGGAGCTCTTCAGCCGGATGGAGCTGATCATGGGCCATCAGCGGCGCCAGGGCGGTGAGCTGGCCGTGTTGTTCTGCGATCTCGATCGCTTCAAGGCGGTCAACGACACCTATGGCCATCAGGCCGGCGATGCGGTGCTGCAGGCGATGGGCGAGCGGATCAGCTCCTGCCTGCGCGCCTCGGATCTGGCGGCGCGCATCGGCGGTGATGAACTGATGCTGGTGCTGCCTGGGGTGCGCTGTCTCAAGGATGCGCTGGCCATCGCCGAGAAGGTGCGCGACCGGGCCCATCAACCGGTGCCGATTCCTCAGGGAGAGGTGATGATCAGCGTGAGCGTGGGTGTGGCTCTGGCCTGCCCCGATGAATCCCTCGATGCGCTGATCGCCCGGGCCGATGCGGCGATGTACACCGCTAAGGAGCAGGGCCGCGATCAGGTCGTGGCGATCGAGTGCGGCAGCGGTGATCAAGATGGAGGCCAGCCTGGACGGTGAGACGGCGTGGCCCGGCGGATCTCGCTCACGATCGCGGCCGTGGCCGGCGTGACCCTGGTGGGCTGGCTGGCCTGGCGCCAACTGGGCCAGCGCCGTCCGCCATCCTTCGTCAGCGGCAACGGCCGGCTGGAAGCCATGGATGTCGATGTGGCGGCCCGCGCCGCCGGCC
>CAZDTN010000160.1:0-3527 GCA_964508355.1 uncultured Sphingobacterium sp. | reverse complement strand
GGAAATTTCTGGAAGCGAAGCAGTCATGAAAGCCTTAATAGCCGAAGGTGTTGAAACTATTTTTGGTTATCCTGGAGGCGCTATCATGCCTATTTATGATGCACTTTACGATTACAGAGATAAGCTAGAACATGTTCTAGTGAGACATGAACAAGGTGGAATACATGCTGGACAAGGATATGCCAGAACATCTGGTAAAATAGGAACTGTTTTTGCTACAAGTGGCCCTGGAGCAACTAATCTTGTAACAGGTCTTGCAGATGCACTGATTGACTCTACTCCACTTGTATGTATTACTGGTCAGGTCTTTGCACATCTATTGGGTACTGACGCTTTTCAGGAAACAGATGTTATCAACATAACAACTCCTGTAACAAAATGGAACTATCAAATAACTGATGCCAATGAGATTCCATCTGTTCTTGCAAAAGCCTATTACATTGCAGGCAGTGGAAGGCCTGGTCCTGTTTTAATTGACATTACAAAAAATGCACAGCTGCAAAAATTTGAATATAAAGGGTATCAAAAGTGTAACCACATCAGAAGCTACAGGCCAAAACCATTGATCAGAAAAGAATACATTCAGGCAGCAGCAGATATGATCAATAAAGCTGAACGCCCATTGGTTCTATTTGGTCAAGGCATCATTTTGGGAAAAGCAGAACAAGAATTCAAAACATTTATTGAAAAAGGTGGCTTACCTGCGGCCTGGACAATTTTGGGATTAAGTGCCCTACCAACTGAACATCCACTGAATGTTGGCATGCTGGGTATGCATGGCAATTATGGACCAAACTTGTTAACCAACGAATGTGATGTTTTAATTGCGGTAGGTATGAGATTTGATGATCGAGTAACAGGCAGATTGGACAGATATGCCAAACAAGCTAAAGTGATTCACTTGGATATTGATCCTGCAGAAATTGATAAAAACATCAAAGCAGAGATACCAGTATGGGGAGATTGCAAAGAATCATTACCCTTGATTACAGCATTACTGGAAAAAAGAAATCATGCAACTTGGGTAAATAAATTCAGCGAATGCATGGAGAAAGAAAATGAGATTGTGATTCATGATGAGCTTAATCCCACTACTGATATCATGACAATGGGAGAAGTCATCAAAACACTTAATGAATTGACACAAGGTGATGCTGTTATTGTGACAGATGTTGGCCAACACCAAATGGTAGCATGTCGCTATGCAAAATTCAATAAATCAAAAAGCAATATTACCTCTGGTGGATTAGGTACCATGGGGTTTGCCTTGCCGGCTGCTATGGGTGCTAAATACGGCGCAAAAGACAGAACCGTTGTAGCGGTTATTGGCGATGGTGGTATACAAATGACCATTCAGGAATTGGGCACTATCATGCAAAACAATATTGATATCAAAATCATGATTTTGAATAATCAGTTTTTAGGAATGGTTAGACAGTGGCAACAACTGTTTCATGAAAAACGATATTCATTTGTCGACATTGAAAGTCCAGATTATGTAACAGTTGCTAAAGGATACCGCATTGAAGGCAACAGTGTTTCTGATCGCAAAGAGCTCGCAATAGCTTTAAAAACAATGCTTGAACACAAAGGCCCCTATCTACTTGAAGTTATGGTAGGAAAAGAAAACAATGTATTTCCGATGGTACCACAAGGATGTGGTGTTAGTGAGATCAGATTAAAATAATTGCAATGAAACAAGAATACAATCTTACAATTTATACGGAACATCAGGTAGGACTGCTAAACAGAATTGCCATCATGTTCTCAAGAAGAAAAATCAATATAGAAAGTCTTAATACTTCTCCTTCTGAAGTTGAAGGAATTCATCGATTTAATATTGTGATCAATGAAACAGAAGAGACCGTAAGAAAAATTGTTCGTCAGATTGAAAAACAAGTAGACGTATTAAAAGCGTATTTCAACACCAATGACAACATCATTTGGCAAGAACTTGCTTTATACAAAGTTCCTACAGATGTCATAACAGAAAAAGTGAAAGTAGAGAGACTCTTAAGGACCTATGGAGCCAGAGTAGTTGCTATCAGAAAGGACTACACCATTTTTGAGACAACTGGACAAAGAGAGGAAACAGACAGGCTCATAAAAGTACTAGAACCCTATGGCTTAATTGAATTTGTTAGAAGTGCAAGAGTCGCCATTATTAAAGACAGTAAGGGCTTTCATGAAAAATTAAAAGAATTTGAACTGACAGAACATCAAGAACATATCATTGATGAACCAATTTCTGAAGAAGAAGCTAATTCAAAAATCGTATAACATAAAACACACAATTAAAACAACTAAACAAAAGTTATGGCAAAATTAAATTTCGGTGGAACTGAAGAAAATGTAGTTACCCGTGAAGAATTTCCTCTAGCAAAAGCACAGGAAGTACTAAAAAATGAAGTTGTCGCTGTCATTGGCTATGGTGTACAGGGACCAGGACAGGCATTGAACCAAAAAGAAAATGGAATCAATGTAATTGTGGGTCAGCGTAAAAATTCAAAAACATGGGACAAAGCTGTTGCAGATGGTTTTGTACCAGGTGAAACCTTATTTGAAATAGAGGAAGCATTAGAAAGAGGAACAATTATTTGTTACCTTCTTAGTGATGCTGCTCAAATAGCTATGTGGCCAACTGTAAAGAAACACCTCACAGCAGGTAAAGCACTTTACTTCTCTCATGGCTTTGGTATAACCTATAACCATCAAACTGGTATAATTCCTCCTGCTGATGTTGATGTATTCTTGGTTGCGCCAAAAGGATCTGGTACTTCTCTAAGAAGAATGTTCCTTCAGGGAAGAGGACTTAATTCCAGCTATGCAATTTTTCAAGATGCAACTGGCAGAGCAAAAGAAAGAGTAGTTGCATTGGGTATTGCTATTGGGAGCGGTTATCTTTTTGAAACAGACTTTAAAAAAGAAGTATATAGTGATTTAACAGGAGAAAGAGGAACCTTAATGGGTGCTATTCAAGGAATTTTCGCAGCACAATACCAGGTATTGAGAGAAAGAGGACACTCTCCTTCTGAAGCGTTTAACGAGACCGTTGAAGAATTAACACAATCATTAATGCCTTTAGTAGCAGAAAATGGTATGGATTGGATGTATGCCAATTGTTCAACTACTGCACAAAGAGGTGCATTAGATTGGTGGAAAAAATTCAAAGATGCTACCCTACCGGTTTTCAATGAGCTTTATGATAGCGTAGCAGCAGGTAAAGAAAGTCAAAGAAGTATAGATAGCAACTCACAACCAGATTACCGAGAGAAACTAGAAGTAGAACTCAAAGAATTAAGGGAAAGTGAGATGTGGCAAGCGGGCAAAACCGTACGCAGCCTAAGACCTGAAAATCAGGGAAAATAAGGAATTTGTTTAACCCCTAATACCACCAGAGCAGTAAGAAATTACTGCTCTTTTTTTATGCCTTTAAATGGAAGAGCTGTACTATATTTGCGTAAATTTTAATAGATGAATCTGCACGAATACCAAGCGAAAGAATTGCTCAAAAAGTACAATGTTCC
>CAZDTN010000159.1:0-3528 GCA_964508355.1 uncultured Sphingobacterium sp. | reverse complement strand
TACAGTGAATTCAAAAATGCAGCAACACAAAGATTTGTAGCAGAGCCATTTTTGCCAATTCCTAAAAACAACGAGGAGAAAGGGAAGCAGTCAAAAAAATCTGATTTCATTTTTGAGCCAGAAAAAAATCAATTAATCGCCGAATTGATGCCTAAAATTCTGAATACTCAGTTATATAAAGCTGTCTTGGATTGCAATGCTTCTGAGCATGGAGCGAGAATGACTGCAATGGATAAAGCATCAGAAAACGCAAATGAATTGCTCAAGAGTTTGAAGATTTCATACAATAGGGCACGTCAGGCTGCAATTACAACTGAACTTACAGAAATTGTAAGTGGTGCAGCTGCTTTGCAGGGTTAAAAATTTTGACTTACATTTATTCGACAATCAAAAGGAGCAATCCGATAATATATTGATTCAGCAATGGAAATAGCCAACCTCATCAACCACATAGAAGCACTGATCTTCGCAAGTGAAAAGCCTCTTACGGCAATAGAACTTACGGAATTGGTCAACAATGCTTTTGGCTTTTTAGATGACAAAGTGGGAATTGATCAGGTTGAAACTTCAATTGAAGGGATAAAGGAGAAATATGCTTCTGAATTTTTCCCATTTGAATTAAGAGAAAGTGGTGGAGGATTGCAATTTCTTACGAAGAAAGAATTCCACCAGACTATAGTCCAATTGAATGGTGATAAATTTTTGAAACGGCTCTCAACAGCTGCGTTGGAAACTCTTGCAATTATTGCCTACAAACAGCCAATTACTAAATCAGAAATAGAAGCAATCCGTGGAGTTAACTGTGATTACTCTATTCAAAAATTGTTAGAAAAAGAGCTTATAGTTATTGCTGGTAGAAATGAGCAAATGGTGGGTAAGCCTTTAATTTATACAACTTCAAGACATTTCATGGACTATTTTGGAATCAACAGTTCTGACGAATTGCCAAAAATAAGTGAAGTGCTTGCTGAACAAGTTGTTATGCCAACACTTGTTAATGCAGACCATTTTGAAGTGGAAGCAGATCAAGCACAAGAAGCTTTAGTTGAAAACCTTGATGCATCAGTTGAGCCTCCTGTTGAAGGAGACGAAGATGCATTGTCTCAAGAATCCTAAGCAATACCCATGGATTCCATTCTTTCAAATGATTTATTGTTACAAGCAGCTGCGCAATTTGAAACGCCATTGTATGTGTATGATGCGCAACGCATTCGAGATCAGTATCAAAAACTGACTACTGCTTTTCAAAAAAGTGATATACAGGTATTCTATGCCTGTAAAGCACTCACGAATGTAAATATTTTGAAAGTGCTTCATCAACTTGGTTCTGGGGTAGATTGTGTGAGTATCAATGAAGTAAAAATGGCAATTACAGCAGGTGTTGCTCCTGAAAAAATAATTTTTACACCCAACAGTGTTGCTATTGATGAATATTTAGAAGCAACTGCTTTGCAGGTAAATATCAATATTGATAATTTAGATTTACTGGAGTCTTTTGGTAAACATTTTGGTGATACTTATCCTGTGATCATCAGGTTAAATCCCCACATTATGGCCGGAGGTAATATCAAAATATCGACGGGACATATAGATTCGAAATTCGGTATTTCAGTAGATCAGGTTGATCAAATCATCGAGATAAGAAAATCGACTGGTATTCAAATTAAAGGTTTGCATTTGCATACCGGTAGTGAGATAAAAGATGTTGAGGTGTTTATCAAAGGGCTAAACTTACTGCTTGATTTATCTGAGCACTTTCCTGAAATGTCAATTGTTGATTTAGGTGGTGGTTTCAAGGTACCCTATAAAGAAGAAGAGGTGGGTACAAACATGCAATTGTTAGGAGAGAAAATGGCTGAAACACTTTCAGCATACATAAATAAAACTGGCAGGAGATTTAAAGTCTGGTTTGAACCAGGTAAATACCTGGTAAGTGAATGTGGCTATTTTTTGGTTAAGGCCAATATTATTAAAAAAGGTCCATCAAGAACCTTCGTAGGTGTAAATAGTGGGTTCAATCATTTGATTCGTCCGATGTTCTATGATGCATACCATAAAATAACCAATATTTCTAACCCGACCGGAATGCAAACTGTCTATAATGTCGTGGGTAATATTTGTGAGACAGATACATTTGCTTGGGATCGGGAACTTAACGAAGTGCGCCCAGGTGATATTCTATTATTCAATAATGCTGGAGCTTATGGTTTTGAAATGAGTAGCAGGTTCAATTCTAGGGCAAGACCAGCAGAAGTATTAGCTGATCAGGGTCAACTGAAATTGATCAGAAGACGAGAGACATTTGAAGATGTTATAACCGGGCAAATTATCGACTAGCCAATCTAAGCTCAATTATTTTTTATTGTACTTCCCATCGAAGCTACACCTAACCCCTCTGTGGTTACCACATGCTTCTATTTCTCGAACTTGTAATCTTTTTGCATTGAAACTAAATTCTAATACACAGTGGTCGTCGGCCTTGTTGTAATGAAAAACTTTTGGTTTAATTTGAACCAAATCACCTCTAAGTTTACCACTACATTTCCCCCCGGTTTTTTCAATATTGATGAAAAACTGAAGCTTTCCGGCTTTTGCTCCATCTCGAATGGATACAAAGTTGTTGTCGTCAATTTTATAATCCCCCGACAATGGATCTTTTTTGCTAAGCGTATCAATGGGGTTATAGACAATGCCTTTTTCTACAGGAGCATTACTTTCGGTAAGAATCAATGTGAATATTCCTTCTGTGTTGTACACAAATGCACTTTTTTCATAGTATGATTTCTTGTCCTTTGATTCTTTATACTTGGTTTTGATGATCGTCAAGCGTTTATCAATACCACCTTCCATGCTTACACCAGTTTCGTTTGTTTTTTCAATCAATGTCATGGCTGTGGCAAACTCATTTTTTTCATTATAGCAGACCAAATAAACAATTTTGTGATTTTTGTCTTCAGCGGTTAAGAACAGATAGGTTTCATTGGTATCCTCTGCTTTATACCTAGCCTTTCTGTAAAATTTTATATTTTTTAATTGCTTGAAATCAGTTTTGAAAATCGAATCTGGAATAAACTTTGAAACAACAGTACTTTTTACAAAAAAACTATCTGATTCTTTTTTATCAAGGTCCTTGGTGTTGAATTGAATGGGTAGTTGTTTTTCTGGAAAGGAGGCTATAAAGTCAGTTGTTTCCAGATCATCTGCTGTATTGATGTCTTTTTCTTTCTGCCCACATGCAAAAAACAAGATTGAAATACAAATCCAAATAAAGCTTATTCGCATGACAAGATTTTTACAAAGTAATTGAATTTATTGCGACAAAAGTGGATTTTCCATCGGTAGATGTGTATAAAATACACTTTAAATTAACGGTTATGCAAAAATTTGCGGTATCTTGCAGATTCATAAAATGTTGACAGGCATGACTGATTTTAGAAATTACAAGCTCCCTTACGCAATTGATTCTAAATATGACAAGAAAGTTGCCTACTTCTCTATGGAGTTCGCCATTCACCAGCCTTTAAAAAT
>CAZDTN010000158.1:0-3565 GCA_964508355.1 uncultured Sphingobacterium sp. | reverse complement strand
AATAAACCGAAAGGCAATGGCTAAGAAAGGTAACAGGGTTCAGGTGATTTTGGAGTGCACAGAGCACAAGACCAGCGGAATGGCCGGTACAAGTCGCTACATCACTACCAAGAACAAAAAGAATACCCCAGAACGCATGGAGTTGAAGAAGTACAACCCCATCATGAAGAAATACACAGTTCACAAAGAAATTAAATAATCATGGCAAAGGCAGCATCAAAGAACGCGAAAGTAAAAGACTTGAAAGCTTCAGCAGAAGCTAAGAACTGGACAAAAGTTATCAAGGCTGTTAGAAGCCCAAAGACTGGTGCTTATACTTTCAAAGAGCAGATTGTGCACAAGGATAAGGTGAAGGATTTCCTCGCTCAATAAAAAAGATTTTTAGTCGCATGACCAGAGCTGTTCCGTTATTTGTATCGGGACAGCTTTTGTTTTAATGGCAATACCTATGGGATTTTTTGATAAGCTATTTGGAAAAAAGGAAAAAGAACAACTCGATAAGGGTCTGGAAAAGACCAGGGAAGGTTTTTTCTCCAGAATCACCAAGGCCATCGCTGGTAAAAGTCAGGTTGATGACGAAGTGCTCGATCAGCTTGAAGAAGCTATGATTTCTGCGGATGTTGGAGTTGATACAACGCTGGCAATTATAGAGAAAATTCAGGCAAGGGTTGCAAGGGATAAATACTTGGGAACCGATGAATTGAATGGTATTCTGCAAGAAGAGATTCGTTCTATTCTGGTAGATGATGAAAAAGATACCATTAAGCGTTTCGAATTACCAGAAAATAAAAAACCTTACGTTGTATTGGTTGTGGGTGTGAATGGTGTGGGTAAGACAACTACAATAGGCAAACTGGCTACCAATTTCAAAGTAGCAGGTAAATCAGTTATGTTAGGTGCTGCTGATACCTTCAGGGCCGCAGCAGTTGATCAGCTCACCATTTGGAGTGAAAGGGCAGGTGTTCCCATCGTTAAAAAAGAAATGGGCAGTGATCCTGCTTCTGTCGCTTTTGATGCCGTGAACAGTGCTGTGGCTAAAGGAGTGGATATCTTATTGATCGATACAGCTGGTCGATTGCACAACAAAGCGCATTTGATGGAGGAGTTGAGTAAGATCAAACGTGTGATTCAAAAGGTGATTCCTGATGCGCCGCATGAGATTTTGCTGGTGCTGGATGGAACAACTGGACAAAACGCAATTGAGCAAGCCAAGCATTTTTCCGCTGCAACAGATGTAACGGCATTGGCCATTACAAAACTTGATGGCACAGCAAAAGGCGGGATAGTGCTTGCGATTGCTAATCAATTTAAAATTCCGGTCAAATTCATCGGTGTAGGCGAAAAAGCTGAAGACCTAATTGTGTTTGATAAACATGCATTTGTGGAAGGGCTTTTTAAATTGTAAAAAACTCCCCTCCAAGAATTGCAGCTCTCGTTCAAAATATATTCATGAAGTCGAAAACAATAAAAAAAGACAAAGTCAACATCATCACCTTAGGGTGCAGTAAGAATATGGTAGATAGTGAGGTGTTGAGCGGACAATTGCTGGCTAATGATTTTGATGTGGTGCATGAAAATGCAAAACTCGATCACAATATTGTTGTCGTAAATACATGTGGTTTTATCGACAAAGCAAAAGAGGAGAGTATCAATACAATTCTTGATCAAGTCGATTTGAAAAAGAAAGGTAAATTGGATAAAGTTTTTGTTACCGGTTGTTTGAGCGAACGCTACAAACAAAATTTGGAAGAAGAAATTCCAGAAGTCGATGCCTTCTTCGGAACCATGGAGTTACCAGGTTTACTTGCTGTTTTAAATGCTGATTATAAAACTGAATTGGTCGGTGAACGCTTGCTCAGCACACCATCGCATTATGCCTACATGAAAATCAGTGAGGGTTGTAACAGGACTTGTTCCTTTTGTGCAATTCCTTTGATGCGAGGTGGTCACAAAAGTAAGCCGATGGAAGAATTAGTGCTTGAAGCAGAGAAACTGGTTAAGCATGGTGTAAAAGAAATTATGCTCATTGCACAAGAGCTGACCTACTATGGATTAGATCTGTATAAGAAAAGAACCTTGCCTGAATTGTTGAAAAAATTGGCAGCAATTGAAGGCTTGGAATGGATTCGTTTGCATTATGCCTATCCTTCAAAATTTCCTATGGAAATTATTGATGTGATGAAGGAAGAGCCGAAGATTTGTAACTACCTCGATATGCCTCTACAGCATGCAAGTGATAACATGCTCAAGGCCATGAAGCGTCAAATCACCAAGCAGGAAATGAAAGATTTGATTGCTGAAATCAGAGCTAACATTCCAGGAATCTGTTTGCGTACTACTTTGATTGCGGGTTTTCCTGGTGAAACACGCGAAGATGTGGAAGAGTTGAAAGAATTCTTAGCAGAAATGCAGTTTGAACGCGTAGGAATCTTTACCTATTCTCATGAAGAAGATACAAGTGCATATGCATTGGAAGATACACTGACTGCCGAAGAGAAAGAGGCGAGGGCTCAGGAGATTATTGAGTTTCAACAAGAGATTTCTTTTGAAAAGAACCAAGCACATATTGGTAAAATCTTACGTGTAATCATTGATAAAAAAGAAGCAGGAAGGTATATAGGTAGAACTGAATTTGATAGTGTGGAAGTAGATAATGAAGTGATAGTACATACTACCAAGAAATTGAATCCGGGTGATTTTGTGCAAGTAAAAATTACCAAGGCATATGATTATGATTTAGAAGGGGAAGTAATTCACTAATTTTAACACATGAAGTCTTCGTGTAGCTATATCGACTATCAAGAGACCAACATGTTTTCCAAGTTGATCGTTGATTACTTGGGAAAAAAAGAATTCATTCGACCTTATTATGCTTATTCCACTGATCTAGATGGCGTGCGGTACACTATCGAATCGCGTCAGCAATTTCAAACCGATAGAAAGTTGATTCAGCGTGTGTTTGCTGAAGCATATGCTTCTGTAGAAGCATCGTCTGCTCAGTTGGAAAATATTGCAGCATTGGCCAACGACAATACCTTTACCATCTGCACTGCACACCAGCCCAATATTTTTACAGGGTATTTGTATTTTATTTATAAGACTGCGCATGTTATTGCCTTGAGTCAGCAGTTTACAGTCGCTTTTCCTGATAAAAAATTTATTCCTGTCTTTTATATAGGCAGTGAAGACAATGACCTTGATGAATTATCAAAGTTCAAAATTCACGGAAAGAGCTATGTCTGGAATACTGACCAAACAGGTGCAGTGGGAAGAATGACCGTGGATAAAGGAGTAATCAAATTGATTGATGAAGTAGAGTCGGCATTGAAACATTTACCACAAGCAGATGCGTTGATTACATTGCTTAGGAAAGCCTATGCGTTGGGTAATGATATGGCGACTGGCACCTTCTTGTTGTTGAATGATTTGTTTAAGAAATATGGCTTATTGGTGTTGCAACCAGATCATGTTGAATTGAAGGAGAAAATGAAGGGTGTCTTCAAAGATGATTTGTTGCACAACAGTGCGGAACAAATTGTTGGAGAAACAAATGCAAAGCTGGAAA
>CAZDTN010000157.1:0-3583 GCA_964508355.1 uncultured Sphingobacterium sp. | reverse complement strand
CAAAATGAACCATCACTGAATACAGCAGAATTTAATGCTGTGAAATAGTTATCTGTTGCTGGTACAACAGATCCAAGGTATTTTTTAATCAAATCAGGATGCTCCTGTACAGCCTCACTCATGGAACAGAAAATCACACCCACTTTTGAAAGTTCTTCTTTGAAAGTAGTTGCTACAGATATGCTATCCATAACGGCATCGACAGCCACACCGGTCAATCGCTTTTGCTCATTCAAAGAGATACCCAATTTTTCGAAAGTTTCTCTCAATTCTGGATCTATTTCATCCAGGCTTTTTGGAGCTACTTTTTGTTTAGGTGCTGAGTAGTAAATAATGTCTTGAAAGTTGATTTTCGGATAAGTTACATTAGGCCAAGTAGGTTCTTCCATGGTTAGCCAATGTCTGTAAGCTTTCAGACGGTATTCCAACATCCATTCTGGTTCGTTTTTCTTGGCAGAAATGAACCGGATAATGTCCTCAGACAATCCTTTTGGGGCCTCGTCAGCCTCAATATTGGTAACAAAACCGTATTTGTATTCCGATGAGGTTACCTGTTCTAATATGTCATCATTTTCCTCTTGCATAATCCTCTTTCGTTTTGAAGCGCAAATTTCATCATTTTAAAGCGTAGTAGAAAGCATGTGGATCAATTGGGGGGATTTTGGCCCTCATTTTTCCCAAATTCGTAACAAGATCGAAGGTCTATGGTTCATTTTCTGGTTGAAACTTGTGCACAGCAACTTTTGGACGGGCTTTTTCTTACATTTAGTAAAAGCTAAATATGGATAAATCTGCTTTTTTAAGGGGGGTATTTGAAACAGCGTTTGGGGGTTCTCCACGTTTTTTTCAGTCACCTGGTCGCATTAACCTGATTGGTGAGCATACTGATTACAATGAAGGCTTTGTATTGCCAGCGGCTATTGATTTGGCATGTTACCTTGCTATACATCCTTCTGATGATGGGATATATGAGGTGGTTGCTGCCGACCTGAATGATAAGTTCAGTTTTGAAGAACCATATGGAATAGGGCATATGCCACATTGGATGAGATACGTCATTGGTGTCATCAAAGCTTTTGAGGAAAAAGGAGGGAAAGTTCAACCCTTTAAAGCTATCATCAGTTCGGATGTTCCAGTAGGAGCAGGACTTTCGTCCTCTGCAGCACTGGAATCAGTATTCGCATTTGCCTTCAATTCATTGTACAGTGGGGGATTCTCATTGATGGAATTGACTTTGATTGCAAAAGAGGCTGAAAATAAATACGTAGGACTCCAGTGTGGCATCATGGATATGTTTGCCAGTATTCATGCACAAAAAGACCATGCCATGCTGCTTGATTGTCGCTCATTAGATTATCAGCAAATCCCTTTACACATGGGTGATCATAAAATTGTTCTTTTTGATACTCAAATAAAACATGATCTGGCTTCTTCTGAATATAACAACAGAAGAATTTCCTGTGAAGCTGCAGTTGAGCAGCTAAATCGATTGGGTATTGGAGTAAGTTCATTGAGAGGTGTAAGTCCTTCAGTCTTATATCAGCAAGAAAAAAATATGGATGCAGTGTTTTTTAAAAGAGCAAAACATGTAGTTGAAGAAAATCAGCGTGTTATGGATTTTGTTGCTGCCATGGCTGAAAAAAATTGGAAGCGTGCAGGCGCTTTGATGTATGCTTCTCACAATGGACTCCAAAACGATTATGAAGTGAGTTGTGAAGCGCTTGATTTTTTAGTGAATGTAACAATCGATTTGAAGGGAGTCACAGGTTCAAGAATGATGGGTGGAGGATTTGGTGGCTGTACCATTAATTTGGTCAAAGAAGAAGCTTTAGACGAAGTAATTGATCAGGTTAAAGTGGCGTATCATCAAGCCTTTGGTGTCGTTCCATTATGTTATATTGCGAATACAAGTGATGGGGCTAGTGAATTGAAGTCTTCATTCTAAATTTTCGATGATGAAATTGCTATTAGGAATTGATGTTGGTTCTTCTTCTGTTAAATGTGCTGTAGTCGATGTTGATAGTGGAGCTTGTGTTGGTAGTACATTTTCCCCAAAAACAGAAATGGTGATTCATGCGCCGCAACAAGGATTTGCTGAACAGGATCCTCAGGTGTGGTGGGAAGAGTTTAAACATGCATTAGCTGCATTAAAACAACAAGTTGGATTTGATAAGGATGCTGTTGTTGCAATAGGAATATCTTATCAAATGCATGGACTTGTAGCTTTGGATAAACATGGTGAACCTGTGATGCGATCTATCATCTGGTGCGACAGTCGCGCTGTTCGCTATGGTAATCAGGCTTTCTCTGAGCTTGGCGAAGCATTTTGTTTATCACATTATTTAAATTCTCCTGGCAATCTTACGGCCTCCAAATTAAAATGGGTAAAAGAAAATCAACCAGAAGTTTACAGCAAGATTCATAAAATTATGCTGCCAGGCGATTATGTTGCCTATCGACTTACTGGTGAAATGAATACTACCATTTCAGGATTGTCAGAAGGAGTGCTGTGGGATGCAAAGAATGAAACATTAGCTACCGAATTGTTACAACATTATGGTATTGATACATCACTTATTTGTGATACAGTACCACAATTTGGTGATCAGGGTAAGTTGCATGGAAGTGCTGCTGATGAATTAGGATTGAAGGCGGGTATTCCAATCGCCTACAGAGCAGGAGATCAACCCAACAATGCTTATTCATTAAATGTGTTGAAGCCTGGTGAGATCGCCGCAACTGCAGGTACTTCGGGTGTTGTATACGGGGTAATTGATCAACCTGCGTATGATCCACCCTCTCGTGTGAATACATTTGTTCATGTCAACCATCAGCCTACTCAAAAAAGATATGGAGTGCTTTTGTGTATCAACGGAACTGGCATCTTGAACAGCTGGATGCAAAAAAATATTTTTCAAGGATGCTCCTACCCTGAAATTAATGAACTAGCTGCATCAACACCAATAGGTGCATCAGGATTACTCTGCTACCCCTTTGGAAATGGTGCTGAGCGTGTTCTTGAAAATAAAGCACCAGGCGCAACTATGAAGAATTTGGATTTTAATAGACATGATCGTTCGCATATGGCCAGAGCAGCACAAGAGGGGATTGTTTTTTCCCTTTGTTATGGGATAGAGATTATGGTTGGTATGGGTCTTCAAATTAATACTGTCCGCGCAGGAAAAGCGAATATGTTTTTGAGTCCGCTTTTTGCAGAAGCTTTTGCTAATACAACCGGCGCTAGTATCGAATTATTCAATACTGATGGGGCTCAGGGTGCAGCAAGAGCAGCAGGTGTAGGCGCTGGGTTTTACAGTTCTACTGATGAGTCTTTCAAAGGCTTGAAAGTACTGGATCGTATTGAGCCATTAGCTTCATTAGAAAATAAGTATAAAACGGCTTACAGCAAATGGCTGGAAGCACTCCAATTCTAAGAGAACTTTTTTATCTTTAAAACAACAAATCATTACATATGTCGATCACCCTCGGTAACAAAGAATTTTTTCCTGGTATTGGTAAAATCAAATTTGAAGGTGTAAAGTCGGATAACCCGCTAGCTTACAAATGGTACAATGAAGATCAA
>CAZDTN010000156.1:0-3597 GCA_964508355.1 uncultured Sphingobacterium sp. | reverse complement strand
CAAAACGTACTGCACCTGTGACAAGTAACTTACTATTTGGGGTATAAGTAATATCTCCATATAACCCAGAAACAATACGATTATTGTTCGTTACATCCGCCGGACTGAATCCAGGGAAACCCTGTGCACCAGCGCTTTGTCTCGTTAACCCTGGTACACCGGGATAAGCTTTATAGGAAGCCTCTTCACCTGCCTGAATACTGTAATTTTCATACCTTAATTCTGCACCATATGAAACGGTCAACCCACCTGCATTTTCTTTTCCAAATTGTTTTGATGCATCAACATTCAATGTGTTTTGCAAAAACCTGAATCCACCATCATCAAATGAAGTCTTTGAAGCATCTCCGATAATTGAAGCATTAAAGGTTTTATAACCGAAATATTGAAAACTATTATACCCTATGGCATTGCTGATATCCCAATTCCAACCGCGTTTTGAGCTGGTGCTATAACCAGCAACTAATGAGAGATCAATGATTTCTGTTTGAATGCGAGGGTTGTAACTGGTGTCACCTGCTCTAGTTCTGAACATGATATCAGGAACAAATATGATGGAACCATCTGCATTACGCGGGAAGCGATTTGGACTGCTTTTCCAGTTTCTTGTATAAGCATAAGCATCAGATTTTTTTCGGTTCACTCCTCCAAAAGCATAAAACTTCCCTTTGCTTTGTCCAGGTAATTCTAAATTGAAAAATGCTCCTGTTGAAAGACTTGATGCATCACCAAAACCCTGGCGGATCGTATTCTTCAATGGCAAACCATATTTATCATTAATATCATTTGAAGCTGCTTGTCTGAATGTCTTTTCCTGGTTTACCACTTCCAAAGAAAGATTTAAGAAACCACCGCGATTACCAAGTGCAAAACCTTTATTAGCTGTGAATGTACTAGCAACACCATCAATTGGTCCTTTGTACAAGTAATCATTCTCATTACGGAACTGATAGGTATTGAACTTCTTATCATAATGACCACTTATGCCGGTCATGATGTTCCAGTCGCTGGTCCCTTTTTTTAATTGAAGGTTTATAACACCTGCAATCGCATCAGATCCATATTGCGCAGATGCCCCATCGCGTAGTATCTCAATTCTGTCAACAGCTATTTGAGGGAAGCTACTGAGGTCCACGCCAGAGTTAGCACGCCCTCTTGTCCCGAACAAAGCCACCAACCCTATACTGTGCCTGCGTTTACCATTGATCAGCACCAAAGTCTGGTCAGGACCTAAACCTCTTAAAGTACCTATGTTCACATGGTCTGCACCATCAGAACCTGATTGCTTATTGAAGTTAAATGAAGGAGCAGCAAAATTCAGATTGGCAGTAAGGTCCATACGACCTGTATTGATAGCCAGATCTCCAACGCGTATAACATCTACTGGAACTGGAGATTCAGCTTTAAACCTAGCTCCACCCCTATTACCTATAACAACAACTTCTTCGATGGTTGATTTGAAAAGTGTATCGGGTTTTTTATCTTGACTAATTGCTGGACTAGCTATAAGAATTAATCCAAATAATAAACTGTAAGATGAATTTCTCATAATACTCAATTATTCTGCAAAAATAGTTTTTTATTCACCCAAATAGGACCATATAAAAAATGAGATTATTTACCTTAAATTTGCAGTCCTCAGAACATTTATTGTTCTAGGGCCTATAGCTCAGCTGGTTAGAGCACCTGACTCATAATCAGGGGGTCCCTGGTTCAAGCCCAGGTGGGCCCACAAATCTAGAAAGGGTTTCAGCGATTTAAACTGCTGGAACCTTTTTTGTTTGCATACAATTTGCATACATTCTCGTACAGTGTACCCACCCTAGACATAATTCTTATACTATTTCTACGAATGTGAACGTGCACATCTAATACAATATATATAGCTATTTGTGCCCTCTATCAGCTCAGAAAATTTTATACCTCCAGCTTTTTTTAACCTCCCCCATCCTTTAACCAATTTAGTTAGTACCCCCCGTCATTGATCCTTGGGAATAATCTTTTTAGTTAAACTACTATGTATATGAAGGAGTAGTTCACTCCCAACCAAAACCCCTCCCACATGCTGAGCATTCAACCTATCCCCTGGTACCAGGATGGGAAGAAGCTCATTTTTTATAACCACAATAAAACCAAAAAACAATGGTAACAGTAACCGCATGTCTAGAAAGACAAAAGAAAGATGGATCAACATTTACAGTGCTAGAAATTTCAGGAGGAGTTGAGCTTGTAATGAGCCAGACAACTCAGCGTTATTACGCTACACTTCGCAAATGCACTATTCCTTTCACAGGAACTATGGAAGTAGCTAAGATGATGATTGGTCAGAAGATTGAAGGTGAGATTGTGAGAACAATCGTTGAGCCCTATCAATTTACCAATCCTCGTACTGGGGAGGTAATTACCCTTCAACACAGTTATGCTTACAGGCCTAGTGACTCTCACGAGCTAGTTGGACATACAAGAGTGCAGGAGCTAACAATGGCTTAAAAGATCCTTCATACACAGGGAGATATGATTCTTGTCAAACAACAGCAGTGGATTTTCATAACACAAGGAAACATTCCATTAATCGCTACATAAGACTGTGAGACAAGAAGACCCTTGTGGTTATGGAGCATCCCTGGGGATCAGTGTAAAAGCTGGTCCCTTTTTTAATCTTTTAAACAACGAACAGAAATTCCGCCTAACTTATTGTAGCTGTACCTGAATAAGTAACCGCTGTAGGTTGTAAGGTGGCGACCCCAAACTCCTGTCTCTTTGTACTCTGATGTGGACCAAAAGTAACCGAAGGAACCAATACTGCTGAATAAACCATTTTCGCAAATATAGCCACCTGGAAGCCCTGAAAAGCCACTTTCATTTGTAGCAGATTTGTTTGGTCTTTTCCAAAATTTAGTTCCTGTGGTTTTCATTTTGCCTCCAATAGCAGATTTTCTTCCTAACATTTTGCTTAATAATGTCAATTCTTAGTATGTTGGAATATGCCAGCCAATTGGTGCTAGCCCCCTTGGGTCATTCACCGCAAACCAAATATATAGTTTACCGTACTTCTCTCCATTCTTAATATCATTATCATAATAGCACCAAGCTGGTTTTTTATTTTTGATTGCATTCTCCCAATCAGTTTTGGTTATTGTCTGTAAGATAGGTTCACCATTTCGAAAAGTGCTCACATTCAAATTTTCTGCCATCCAAACTTGCTCTCCAATTTTTACAGTCTTATAAACTTTCCCATCACGTGAATCTTTAAGAGATTCGAATTGTTGAGCATAAAGATTCTGAAACAGAATTAACGAGGGTAATAAAAAACTAATAGCCCTATACATATCAAATGCATTTAGTTCTAAGTTAAATCATCTTCATAAAAAACAAATCACATTAAATAAAATCATCATGACAACAACGGAAAAACTATCAGAGATCAAATTGTATTACAAACCTCGCAAAACTATTGCCCCAAGAATCACAAATTCCGAGGATGCATACAAGCAAGTGCTTAAGTTTTACGACAAGAACACTATTGCCTTACAAGAACAATTCATCATCATCTATTTGAATAGAGCTAATACGGTCTTAGGGGCACATCAGCTGTTT
>CAZDTN010000155.1:0-3619 GCA_964508355.1 uncultured Sphingobacterium sp. | reverse complement strand
GATCGCTCATGTGGGGCCGACAATGCTATCGTTTAAGTGAACTTGATTTTGAATCTAACGCAAAAGATGGTTTTGGTGTGGATTGGCCTATTCGTTACAAAGACATCGCACCCTGGTACAGCTACGTAGAAAAGTTCGCGGGTATCAGTGGCACAAGAGATAACCTGCCCATGATTCCTGATGGTGAATTTCAAACACCAATGGAAATGAACTGCGTAGAAACCATGATGCGCGATAACCTGAAAACCAAAATGGGCAGGCCCATGGTCATCGGTCGCGTTGCCAACCACACCGCAAAAATTGGCACGCGTGGTCCTTGCCAGTTTCGCAACAAATGCCACCAGGGCTGTCCCTTTGGTGGTTACTTCAGTTCCAATTCCGCTACGATTCCAGCAGCGGCCGCGACTGGCAATCTTACATTAAGACCGAATGCCATCACAACTGAAGTCATCTACGATAAAGACACCAAACGTGCTAAAGGCGTGCGCATAATGGATGCTGAAACAAAGCAGTATGAAGAATACTACGCCAAAATTATTTTCCTAAATGCATCAACCTTAGGTACAACACATATTTTATTGAACTCAGTCTCTGATGCTTTTCCAACGGGACTCGGCAATACAAGTGATCAGGTCGGAAGAAATTTAATGGACCATCACTATGGTGTTGGTGCGTATGGATCATTCGAAGGCTTCCAGGATAAATATACTTTCGGTCGACGACCCAACGGAATCTATATCCCTCGTTTCCGCAACCTCGATGGTGGAAACAGCGCAGGCTATGTTCGTGGATTCGGCTATCAGGGTGGTGCATCAAGAGGAAGAGCCACATCTGAAGGAATAGGTATCGAATTGAAAGAAGCAGTTACTGAACCAGGTAATTGGGGTGTATGGATTGGTTCATGGGGCGAAATGCTTCCTTATGAAGACAACAGAGTAACACTCAATAAAACAAAGACAGATAAATGGGGATTACCCACGCTTGATATCGATTGCGAATTCAAAGAAAATGAATTTGCGATGCGCAAAGACATGCGCAACTCCGGTGCTGAAATGCTGGAAGCTGCTGGATTGAAAAATGTAGGTTCATTTGATGATCTTCCTGCACCAGGTTTCTGTATTCATGAAATGGGAACAGCTAGAATGGGACACGATCCAAAAACGTCTGTTCTCAATAAATGGAACCAAATGCATGATGTGCAGAATGTGGTCATCACCGATGGATCATGCATGACTTCATCAGCATGTCAAAATCCATCAGTGACCTACATGGCCCTTACCGCCCGCGCAGTTGATCATGCAGTGATGGAGTTGAAGAAAGGAAACATGTAACTTTAAACCTTTAACTGTCAACTGTTAACAGTTAACCAACAACTTGAACAACAACCACTACAAACTCAACCTCCTCTCCTGTTTAGGCATTGTCATAGGCACGGTCATTGGTAGTGGCATCTTCATTGTGCCTTCTATCATGATTAAAATATTGCCATCACCAGAACTCTTGTTGCTGGTATGGATTTTCTCTGCAGGAATTTCGATTACAGGTGGATTGGTGATTGCAGGGATGGGCATGGCATATCCAAATGCACGCGACTTACTTGATTATTACCGCATGCTGTTTCCAAAATGGATAGTTTGGATATTTAACCACATGTCGATTTGGGTAATCAATATCGCCGGTACCGTCGCTGTTGCTTTTGTCTTCGCAGAATACCTCGGATATTTTTTACCACTCGATGAACTAGGTATCAAGCTATCAGCAGTCGCACTGATACTAGTACTGGGTGCAATGGACATGTGGAACATGCAAACAGCTGATCGATTTCAAATTCTATTCACTGCAATAAAAGTCGGTGCACTACTATTACTCATCGGGCTATTGTTAATTCCAGGTAAAGGCAACATGCAGAATTTTCAAATGACACATACGCAGGAATGGTCAACCATAAAAATTATCGGCGCATTTGTAGCAGCCTGCACCGGTGCACTCAACGCTTTGGACGGTTGGTACATGGTAAGTCATATTACACCTGAAGTAAAAGGTGGTGTAAAGACAGTGAAAAAAGCTATTGTATGGGGACTCCTGATCTGTACCGGATTGTATTTGCTTACAGCCTTCGCTTATCAATATATTCTTACACCAGAAGAAATGGGTTCAACGCACCTTGTTGCAGTAAAAGCACTTGAAAAAGAATTGGGTGGTATAGCGCCGATGTTGATTGCAGGCTTAGTATTGATATCAACATCAAGTTGTGTGAATGCAAATTTGATTGCTTCATCACGACTGATCGCATCTGCAGCAGATCAAAAAATGATGCCCGCTATTTTTGCTAAACGGAATAAAAAAAATATTCCTATTCAAGCTTTTATATTAATGCTCGTCATGGAAATATTTTTCATCATGACCGGCTCCTATGAAATTTTTCTTGAAATTTCTGTCCATGCAATATGGACCTTCATCACCATGCTCACCGCAGGATTTCTTTATGTATACATCACCAAAAAGCTTGATCTACCTGGCTTTAAACGCATTCCGATGATCATCGCTTGTAGTCTGCTAATTCTCTTCGGAATCACTTATCTCATCAACGCCTTTATTTAAATCTTCTTAATCCGACTCAACCACATAATCACTCCTGTAATTGGGAAGGTTGTACCAAACACGCAAACAATAAATCCTAAAATCTTAGACGGCAAACCCCAGATAGAACTGGTATGAATTGGTTTCACAGCTGCTCTGACTTGCTGCCCTAATGGACGCTCACCAAAAGTAACAGTCTTGATATATTCACCACTATATTGATCATAATAATGATTGTCCGTTGCATTAACATGCGGAGCTCCACTTTGCAATACATTCACCCCAAATGATCCTGTACTGTCTGAAGGAATGGAAACGTTATAAAAAACGGCACGGGGCACACGTATATAAATATCAGACAATACCGCATCAACAGTAACCTGTGTAGCAGAATCAACAAGCTCAGATTTAGGTGCTTTGATTGGCTCCTTTGAAGATTTGGTAAGCACAAAGATGCCATCATTGAACCATTGGAAACTCCATACTAAAGCAGTGAAAGCAAAGATGAATAAGAATATAACAGTGTAAATTCCCAACGTGTAGTGAAAATCGCGCGACAATCGCTTCCAGCCTGCACTCCACATGATGGTTACCCTTTGCTTCAATACTGCCTTCGTTTTGGGCCACCATAAAATCACACCAGTAATCATAATAAACAAGAACAATAAGGTAGCTGTCCCCATAATCAACTTGCCAATATCATCACCCAATAACCAACGGTGTAATGCCATAATGGTATAGAAATATGAATCACCGTAAGTATAGACTTCAATTAATTGTGCGTTATAAGGATCGACAAAAGCTGTAACTTTCTTTCCTTCTGCTTTTGGCGCATCCGCTTTTTTTACTTCAGGAAGCGTGACCGAATACTCAAGTGTTCTCGATGGATCACTATAAATTTTAACCCCGCCAATTTTGGCTTCTGGTAATTGTTGCTTAAGTGTAGCAGTCACAATTGTTATAGGTAGTTGTACTTCTTTTTGTTCCTTCACATAATAACGCTCATGATGCAGGCTATGCTGCAATTCTTCTTCAAAAA
>CAZDTN010000154.1:0-3623 GCA_964508355.1 uncultured Sphingobacterium sp. | reverse complement strand
AATTTCAATTATGAACTGGAGTAAATTGTTTAGCTCTTCAATCGGTAAGAAAATAGTAATGGCTCTTACTGGTATTTTTCTCGTGGTCTTTCTAGTGGTACATTGTTATGTGAATGCAAATGTCTTCTTCTCTAATGCCGAAGAAAACTTTAATCGAGCTGCTCATTTCATGGGAACCAATCTGTTGATTCGAATTACAGAAGTTGGTCTGTTTGCAGGATTTATACTTCACATTGTACAAGGGTATAAGTTGGAGTTGCAAAATCGTTCAAAGAGAAAATCTCGATATGCTGTTACAGCTGGAAATAAAACCTCTAAATGGTATTCTAGGTCTATGGCAATTTTAGGTATACTAATACTATTGTTTTTGATCATACACCTCGCGCATTTTTGGGTACCGTCCAGATTTGGAGGACTGAAAGAGGTGGTATATGATGGACAATCCTATCACAATCTATATTTAGAAATGAAAAACGTTTTTGCTGTTCCCGTTTTCGTTATCATATATGTATTGGGTTGTGTCTCTCTTGCATGGCATTTGTTACACGGTGTTCAAAGTGCCGCACACACCATGGGTTGGACTAGCAAAAATTATTTCCCAGTCATTAAATCAATTGGAGTTGTTTTTTCAATTCTTATTCCATTGATTTTTGCATTGATGCCAATTTTCATGTATTACGGATGGGAACTCAATACCGGCGCATTAACCTTGTTATTCTAACTTTTTTATAAATCAACAATTATGCTTGATTCAAAAATTCCTTCAGGGCCATTAGAAGAGAAATGGACTAAATACAAAGGATCAGTAAAGCTTGTAAATCCCGCGAACAAAAGAAAATTAGAGATAATAGTCGTGGGAACTGGATTAGCAGGTTCATCAGCAGCTGCCAGTTTAGGTGAAATGGGGTATAAGGTAAAGGCTTTTTGTTTTCAGGATTCTCCAAGAAGGGCGCATTCTATTGCTGCACAAGGTGGAATTAATGCTGCAAAAAATTACCAAAATGATGGGGATTCTGTCTATAGATTGTTTTATGACACTATCAAAGGTGGTGATTACAGAGCACGTGAAGCTAACGTACATCGTTTAGCGGAAGTAAGTACCAATATCATTGATCAATGTGTGGCACAGGGTGTTCCATTTGCTCGTGAATATGGAGGATTACTCAGTAACAGGTCTTTTGGTGGTACACAGGTTCAGCGTACTTTTTATGCAGCTGGACAAACCGGACAACAATTGCTCATTGGAGCTTACCAGGCTTTGGAGCGTCAGGTTGCGTTAGGTACAGTTGAAATGTTTGCTCGTCATGAAATGGTAGAGTTGGTTATCATCGATGGTAAAGCCAGGGGTATAATTGCTCGTAACCTGGTTACTGGCGAATTAGAAAGACATTTTGGACACGCTGTTCTTTTATGTACAGGGGGATATGGTAATGTTTTTTATTTATCAACCAACGCAATGGGTTCAAATGTAACGGCAGCTTGGAAGGCCCATAAAAGTGGAGCTTATTTCGCCAATCCTTGTTTTACTCAAATTCACCCAACCTGCATTCCAGTATCTGGTGATCATCAATCTAAATTGACCTTAATGTCTGAGTCACTTAGAAATGATGGTCGTATTTGGGTGCCTGCGAAGCAAGGGGATACCAGAAAGCCAAATGACATTCCTGAAAATGAGCGTGATTATTATTTGGAAAGAAGGTATCCAGCCTTTGGTAATCTTGTACCAAGAGATGTCGCATCAAGAGCAGCAAAAGAAAGATGTGATGCTGGTTATGGAGTAGGTTCATCTAAACAAGCAGTTTACTTGGATTATGCAGCTGCGATCCAGCGATATGGCAAGGCGGAAGTCAGTAAGAAAAATTTGGGTAATGTTTCTGCAGATATCATTACAGCATTGGGGAAGGAAGTAGTTAAGGAAAAATATGGTAATCTCTTTGCGATGTATGAGAAGATTACAGGAGAAGATCCATATGAGGTTCCTATGCGTATTTATCCAGCGGTACACTATACTATGGGAGGCCTATGGGTCGATTATGAACTAAAAACAACTATAGATGGACTTTATGCACTGGGAGAAGCCAACTTTAGTGATCACGGTGCAAACAGATTGGGTGCATCTGCATTGATGCAGGGTTTGGCTGATGGTTATTTTGTTATTCCTTATACGTTGGGTAACTACTTAGCAGATGATATCAGAACATCATCTATTCCAACAGATCATCCTGCCTTTGTTGAAGCTGAAAGAAAAGCTTCAGATAGGATCAATAAATTAATGTCTATCAAAGGAAAGCAAACAGTTGAAAGCTTCCATAAGCGTCTTGGAAAAATCATATGGGACAAATGTGGTATGGCAAGAAATGCAGAAGGGCTGAAACAGGCAATTCAAGAAGTTAGGGCATTGAAACAAGAATTCTGGTCAGATGTAAGAATTCCAGGAGAGATCAATGCAATGAACCCTGAATTGGACAAGGCAGGACGTGTGGCAGACTTTATTGAGTTAGGAGAATTAATGTGTATAGATGCACTAGAACGTAATGAAAGTTGCGGTGGACACTTCCGTGAAGAGTACCAAACGCCGGATGGAGAAGCCTTACGTGATGATGAAAACTATATGTATGTAGCAGCTTGGGAAAACAAGGGTGATAGTTGGGAGTTGCACAAGGATTCTTTAAACTATGAAGTTGTTAAACCTAGTCAGCGTAGCTATAAATAATTCAATAAAAAAGATAACCTCATTTTATGCAGCATTATACAATGAACCTCACACTTAAAGTGTGGCGCCAAAAAAACAGCAATTCAGCGGGTGCTTTTGAAACTTATCAGGTTAAAGATATTTCATCAGAAATGTCATTTCTGGAAATGATTGATGTTTTAAATGAAAGGCTGATTGCTGAAGGGGGTGATTCAATTGCTTTTGATCATGATTGCCGCGAGGGTATTTGTGGGATGTGTTCTATGGTAATTGATGGTCGTCCACACGGACCTTGGCAGGGTACTACTACTTGTCAGTTGCACATGCGTGCTTTCAAGGATGGTGATGAAATTACCATTGAGCCATTTAGGGCAAATTCTTTCCCTGTCATTAAGGATTTGATGGTAAACCGTTCTGCATTTGATCGCATCATACAGGCTGGTGGTTATATTTCAGTGAATACCGGTAATGCTGTAGATGGTAATGCCATTCCCATTGAAAAAGATAAAGCTGATGATTCTTTTGCGGCAGCTGCTTGCATTGGTTGTGGAGCATGTGTTGCAGCTTGTAAAAATGCTTCTGCAATGCTTTTTGTTTCTGCAAAGGTTTCACACTTGGCTTTGTTGCCTCAGGGTGAGCCTGAGCGTAAGCAACGTGTGGTGAGTATGATTGCTCAAATGGATAAAGAGGGTTTTGGAAGTTGTACAAATACGTATGCCTGTGAGGCGGAATGTCCTAAGGAAATCTCCGTCTTAAACATTGCCCGTTTGAACAAAGAATACTTGAATGCCACTCTTTCGGGAAGTTAACTGTCCCAGAGAAAAATAATGAAACTAATGCGTCCATTTTTTGGACGCATTTTTTTTGTAAACCTGTCACCAAAGGTTTAACTTTAGTTACCATCATATGAATTAAAACGATTGTTATGTCA
>CAZDTN010000153.1:0-3630 GCA_964508355.1 uncultured Sphingobacterium sp. | reverse complement strand
AAATCTGTTAATAACTAGTGGATAACCGCTGCGGTGCATGTCTTATATTTGACGCTCGACTAAAATGAAAGATTGTGAGATTAAAGAGTTTAGAAATCAAGGGGTTCAAGAGTTTTGCAGATAAGACTGTCGTCAATTTTGACGAAGGAATAACGGGTATTATTGGTCCTAATGGTTGCGGAAAAAGTAACATTGTTGACTCCATCCGTTGGGTGATCGGAGAACATAAAATCAGTAACCTGAGAAGTGAGAACTTGGAGAGCTTGGTCTTTAATGGATCCAAGACCAGAAATCCAAGTGGCTTGGCAGAAGTGAGTTTGACTTTCGAGAACACAAAAAATTTATTACCTACAGAATTCAACACGGTTACCATCACCAGAAAGTTTTATAAAAGTGGTGAGAGTGAATACCGTTTGAACGATGTACAATGTCGTTTGAAAGACATTCATAATTTGTTTCTTGATACTGGCGTAAGTACAGACAGCTATGCCATCATGGAATTGGGCATGGTAGACGATATCATCAAGGATAAAGATAATAGTCGCCGTAAAATGCTTGAACAAGCAGCGGGTATCAGTATTTATAAGACCAGAAAAAAAGAAGCAAAGCTCAAGCTGGATGCAACAGAACAAGATCTTGCTCGTATAGAGGACTTGTTGTTTGAAATCAACAACCAGTTGAAAACTCTGGAAAGTCAGGCTAAAAAAGCAGAGAAGTATTTTGAGATCAAGAAAGAATATAAAGTTAAGTCGATAGAACTCGCAAAAGCTGCACTGGAAGGATTCAATATTCAATATAAAGAGCTGACAGAACAACAGCAATCAGAGTCAGATCGTAAGATTAAAATTGATGCTAAAATCAGCACCGAAGAAGCTGACTTGGAAAAACAAAAACTGGAATTCATCGAACAAGAAAAAGCATTGCAACAAATGCAGCAGACGTTCAATGAACTGGTTAACAATATTCGTAGTAAAGAAAATGACAAAAGCCTTGCGCAGCAGCGTTTACAATACTTGAAAGAGAAGGAAACATCACTAAATGATTTTCTTTCAAAAGCAGGTGGGCAATCGGCTGGATTAGAAGAAAGTATCCAGTTTTCTGAGAAACAAATTGTGGACGAAGAAGCTGCATTGGCCGCATTGCAAATAACCATAGATCAGATCAAGCAAAATGTTGAAGCCAACAGAGCTGCCTTCGATGCAAAAAGAGGTTTGGTAGATGAGTTAAGAAGAAATAATCAAGTTCTTCAAAGAAACCAATTTGAGGCCGAGAAAAATGTTGCCATTCGTGATACTTCTTTGATGAATTTGGAGAAGTCGATACAGCACATCAATGAGGAACGAGCGCATCGTGCAACACAATTGACTGAATTAGGTGATCAACGTGACCAAAATAACTTGGCATTAGAGGAAGCAAAACAAAAGTTGGAGCAATTGCAACAACAGCACGAATCAGTTAAGGCGCAAATTTTAGATACACAAGCCAAACTGGAGCATTTGCGAACGCATTTGGCTGATGAAAGCAGAAAGTTGGATGCCAAGAAGAATGAACATGCTTTATTGAAGAGCTTGGTTGATTCAATGGAAGGTTATCCAGAAAGTGTGAAGTTCTTACACAAGAATGCTGGCTGGAACCATGCTTCACCAATACTTTCTGATATTCTTTATGTAAAGGAAGAATACAGAGCAGCTGTGGAGAATGTATTGGAACCTTATTTGAATTACTATGTGGTGAATGATTTACAGGAGGGTTTACAAGCAGTTCATTTACTCGATGATAATAAAAAAGGTAAGGCCAATTTTTTCTTGTTAGATAAGCTTAATGCTGAATTTGGAGATAAGTCAGTTGCTCCACATCTTATTGCTGGAACAATTGCGGCGACCGACATAGTTGAGTATGATCAGCGTTATGCTAATCTTGTTAAGTATTTATTGGGTAATGTTTTGATTGCTGAAGATGAATCCGCTTTGCAAAATGCCAATGGTAGCATCATCCTGGAGCGTCATGGTAAATATGTTAAAGGTAAATATGCGCTGACTGGTGGTAGTGTAGGTCTGTTTGAAGGAAAGAAAATAGGACGTGCCAAGAACCTAGAAAAGTTGATGAGTGAGATTGAAGCGCAAGAAATAATTGTAAATAACCTAAAAGCTGATATTCAGTCCAAGCACAATGAAGTATTAGAATACAATAATCAGTTACAGGAAAGAAATATTGCAGATACCCAGCGTTTGATTCAGGAATTGAGCAATAAGTCGTTTGGTGTTTCCAATAGAATTGAATCGTTGCATAGTGCAGAGCAGTCTGCAGAGAATAGGGTTAAAGAACTGACACAGCAACTAGCACAGGGTAAAGAAAGTATTCAATCAGATCGCAATGCTTTAGAGCAATTCAACAAAGAGTTGGCTGAATTATCTGCCCAAATTCAAGCGGTTGAATCAGATTATGCTGCTGCTGAAATGGCGTATAATGCAATCAACGCCCAGTATAATGAGTCAAACATCAATCTTGCCAAGCAGCAGAGTAAATTGAATGCAGTAAAGCAGGAATCGACCTTCAAGAAAAATCAACTTGATGAGTTGAAGAAGCAAATAGAGAACAGTACTGCACAATTGACTGAAGCAAACACTACCATTGCTGAAACTGCAACTGCTCTAGGGGAAATCGAGAATGAGTTGCTTGAGTTGTACAGGAGAAAAGAAGAGGATGGAAAGATTTTGAATGAGGCTGATCAGGCATATTATAATTTACGAAATACCCTGAATGAGCGTGAAAGTGAGTTGAGGTTGAAAGTGAAAGAGAAAGAGCAAATTGATCAATTGTTGAATTTGATCAAAGATAAAATAAATGAATTGAGGTTGCAATTGGCAGGTATCAAAGAGCGATTGAATGTTGAGTTTAAAGTTGACATAGACCAAATTCTCGACGAGCCAAGGGAAACCGAAGATTTGCTGGAAGACCTTCAGGCAGATTGTGACCGAATGAAAAAGCGTCTAGAGAATATCGGTGAAGTAAATCCAACAGCGATTGAGGCATTTACCGAGATGAAAAAGCGTTATGATTTCATTGTTGAGCAGAAGAATGATTTGGTGAGTGCAAAAGATACTTTGATGCAGACCATTCAAGAGGTAGAAGCCACAGCAAATCAGAAGTTCCTCAATACATTCAACGCGGTTAGAGAAAATTTCCAGCGGGTCTTTAAAGCTTTGTTTACTGAAGAAGATACCGCAGATATGGTATTGGAAAATCCAGATGATTTGGCCGAGACGGGAATTGATATTGTGGCTAAGCCTAAGGGCAAGCGTCCAACTTCCATCACGCAGTTGAGTGGTGGTGAAAAGACATTAACTGCGACTGCCTTGTTGTTCGCTATTTACCTGATCAAGCCAGCACCGTTCTGTATATTGGATGAGGTTGATGCTCCTTTGGATGATGCCAACGTGGGTAAGTTTACCAATATGATTAGGCAGTTCAGTAAAGAGTCGCAGTTCATCATGGTTACACACAACAAAACTACCATGGCGACTGTCGATGTGATTTACGGGGTTACCATGCAGGAGCAAGGTGTCAGTAAACTTGTTCCAGTCGATTTCAGAAGTTTGAATTAATGAACTACTTTTTTATTGGAATAGC
>CAZDTN010000152.1:0-3637 GCA_964508355.1 uncultured Sphingobacterium sp. | reverse complement strand
GCCTCTTTTGTTTTTGCTATAACCGTGCCCACTTCACCGGGTAAACACATCATGTCGACACCTGCTATTAATGATTCAACACCTGCAGCTCCGTTTGGATAAGCATCTGCAACGCCTTTCATCTCTAAGGCATCAGTAAAAACCATGCCTTTGAATCCCATTTCATTTTTTAGTAGACCAGTAATTGTTTTTTCTGAAACAGATGATCCTCGATTAGTTGTACTGTCTATGACGGGAACAAATAAATGTCCAACCATTGCACTTCCTACACCCGCATCAAAAAGTTGTTTGAAAGGGTACAACTCCAATTCATTAAGTTGTTGTTTTGATTTGCTGATTTGGGGAAGTGCTAAGTGAGAATCAACATCTACATCACCATGACCTGGAAAGTGTTTTGCACTGCCCATGATTCCTCCGGCTTTCATTCCCAACATATATTGTATGGCAAGAGTGGCAACCTTCCACTTGTTCTCACCAAATGAACGGTCGTTGATTACCGGGTTATTGGGGTTATTGTTAACATCAGCAACAGGTGCAAAATTGATTTGAATACCCATTTGTTTGCACTGTTCTGCAACCCATTGTCCATAGGTATAAACAATGCTACTATCCCTCATCGCACCCAACATCATCATTTTAGGCAGATTGGCTACACTGTCCAGGCGCATACCCACTCCGGTTTCACCATCAATGGCAATAAGTATTGGTGTTTTTGCGATCGATTGAAAATAATTAACCAGATTGGCTTGTTTGACAGGTGCTCCTTGAAATAAGCAGATGCCGCCAATGTTGTATTTTTTGATATCTCGTTCGACTGTTGAGTCGTAAAAACTAATTTTTCTAGTCCTAAGGTCGATAGCAGACAACCTCACCATGATCAGTTGTGCTATTTTCTCGTCTTCGTTGAGTGATTTTAGCACACTATCTGCCCATTGTGTCGCTTTTTGGGCAAAACTTAGAGCTCCTAACAGTAAAAAGAGAAGCAACAGTGTTGTTTTTCTCATGTTCATACGGCGTCTATTTGTTATTTTTGAAGTTATGAAATTTGTTTGTTGATGCCCAACCCAATTCAACTTTTACCCCCACATATAGCCAATCAAATTGCTGCCGGTGAAGTCATTCAACGTCCAGCCAGTGCTGTCAAAGAATTACTCGAAAATGCAGTGGATGCTGGTGCTACTGAAATCAAATTGATAGTTGTTGATGCAGGAAAGTCGCTAATCCAGGTTATTGATAATGGTAGAGGAATGGATGCATTGGATGCTAGAAATTGTTTTGAGCGTCATGCGACTTCGAAAATCAGTACAATTGAAGATCTGTTCACCATTAAGACAATGGGATTTAGGGGTGAAGCATTGGCATCAATTGCTGCAGTTGCACAAGTGTCTATGAAAACCAAGACAGCTGAGCAGGAATTGGGAACGGCTATCGAAATTGAAAATAGTGTGGTTGTAGATCAATCGCAGTGTGCTTGTAGTACTGGGACAAGCATCAGCATGAAGAACTTGTTTTTTAATGTACCTGCAAGAAGGAATTTTTTAAAGAGTAATGTTGTAGAACTAAAGCATATCACAGATGAGTTTATTCATGTTGCACTTGCTTTTCCGCAACTCTTTTTTTCAATGACCAGTAATGGACAGGAAGTCTTTCATTTGGAAAAAGGAAATCTAAAGCAACGGATTATCCAGTTGATGGGAAATAGTTATACAACCCGTCTGGTTCAGGTAGAGGAAAAAACAGATTACCTTAATGTATTTGGTTTTATTGGTAAACCTGATACTGCAAAAAAAACGAGAGGTGACCAATATTTATTTGTAAATAACCGTTTCATCCGCAATGCCTATTTGAATCATGCTGTGGTAACTGCTTACGAAGAATTATTACAGCCTGGTTCATTTCCTTTCTTTGTTTTGTTCATTGATTTGGATCCGGCACATGTTGATATCAATGTACATCCTACCAAACAAGAGATTAAATTTGATGATGATAAGATTGTGTATGCATTTATCAAGTCGGCCATTAGGCATGCTCTAGCGCAGTTCAGCATTGCTCCGGCGCTTGATTTTCAATTGGATCCTTCCATCCAGCAATTGGATGCTGTATCGAAACCATTCACAGCAGACCATAAAGAGGAAGCAGCTGCTGGGGGCTTGTATAAATCATTTATTGGTAGTCACCAGGCTCACAAAATTGAGTCATCCAGTAATCTTAAAGACTGGAAAAGTTTTTTTGAATCTGCACCAAAAACTGAAATACCAGAACAGCAATTTATGGCAGGAGAGTTACTGCAATCCAAAGTAACTGTTCCATCTTTTATGTCCACTTTGCCTAATCAGGTGATTCAAATTCATGCGTCTTATATAGTGTATGATAATGCCAATGGACTAATTATCTTGAATCAACAGCTGGCGCACCAGCAGATTTTGTTTGAAAAATTCAATGCTGCCTGGGAAGGGAAAGCAATGTCTATACAGCAGGAATTGTTTCCTCAGGCTATTACTTTATCTCCTTCAGATGCGCAACTACTTCAATCCTTATTGCCCGATCTTTTGCATTTAGGATATCAGCTTGAACTCTTTGGCAACAATACTTTTGTGGTTCAAGGTAGCCCTGCTGACCATCCAACAGAGAATAATCAGGCCGTCATTGAAATGATTCTGGAGGATGTTAAAGACAGCACTTCAAAACTGCATCAATCATATAAGGAGAAAATCAGTAAGACGCTTGCGAGAAAACATGGAATTAGAGTGGGTACCAAATTGGACGAAAAAGAAATGCTTGAACTCCTTGATCTTTTATCAATTTGCGCTCAGCCCAAAGTGCACTTCGACGGCAAACCCATTTATGTTGAAGTGAAAAATGATTACCTCAGTGGCGTATTTGGTATTTGATTAAAGCGCTTGTAAAAAAGCTTCTATTTGTTTTCTAACAGAACTAGAGTTGGTATTATGGTTATTCACCATAATTGAAAAGCTCAGCCATTTACCTTTTTTGTTGATTACATAGCCACTCAAGCAATAAACACCACCCATTGAACCCGTTTTTGCATAGATAAATTCTTCAGCATTATTACCAAATGACCTAAGTGTTCCTTGTCCCACTTTTGGAAATATTGTTTTAAGCAGTTGCCAGTCATACTGCGATTTTAACTGATCCAAAATAACAATCATGTCAGAGGGACTGAATTGGTTATACCTGCTCAGTCCACTGCCATCAACCCATCTTGGTTGGACTGGCAATTGATTCAGGTCGTATTTCAATACATGCTCAATCATGGCTGATTCATCAATCTGATTTAATTTGAGCTGACTGGCCATCAGCAAGGATTGGTCAGCATAAAAATTATCACTGCGGTGCATCATTTTTTTCAGCAGAGAGTCTCTGTTTTGTGAACTGATTAAAACAGCCCGCTTCGACTTACTTTCTTGTAGCAATTCATCACCAGCAATATGTATTTCCTTGCCCAAACTGTCTTTAATCAATTCTAACGCGCTGTTTATACCATAAGTAATAAAAGGCACATTTTCCATCGCTGATTTTTCTTTTCCCTCGCTCAGCATAAAACTATTGCTGTGTTCATCTCTTTTTACAAGGAAATTGGTTCTTGGTTTTCCAAAACTGACAGGCCAATTGATAT
>CAZDTN010000151.1:1579-3675 GCA_964508355.1 uncultured Sphingobacterium sp. | reverse complement strand
TGTCTGTGATAACCTTTGCTGATGTTACTTCGCCATACTCAGCAAAGAATTCTTTTAAGTCTTCATCCTGAACGTTGAAGCTTAAATTTGAAACATAAATGTTCATTTCAAATACATGTTTGTTTAAAAATACATGAGGCAAACACAGGCGTAAAGAAGACTTACTATTAGCAGATAGTGCTTAGCAGAAAATACTTTCAGTTACTCGTTACTGTACTTAACTCAAATTTACAGGTCAAAGGTAGCCCTTTAATTCTGATAAAGCCAAGTATTTTCACTTTAAAACTGCTGAATTACACATTTTAACAGTGCTTTCCCTAAAAACCAGCAGCCTTTTTCTCTTTTTGAAGACTATTATAGGTAATAATGGTACTGAAAAGAAAGAAGACAGCTCCTGCAATAAATGGTGCACCAGGGAAGTACAGACCTCCACCAGATTGACTAAAAAATGAAAACAAGTTGGTCATAACAGGGGGACCAATTATTGAAGTTGCACTCATTAAACTGGTGAGCGCACCTTGTAACTCTCCTTGCTCATTGGGTGGAACATGAGAGGAAATAATTCCCTGCAATGCTGGTCCAGCAATGCCACCCAAACAATACACAAAACATGATGCAAACATAAAAACTGTTGAACCTGCAAATGCAAAACAAAACATGCCAAATGTATACATCACTAATCCTGTAAACAAAGCTCTTGTTTGTCCCAATTTTGGTATAGCCACACGAATCAAACCTCCTTGGACAATTGCAATCATCAAACCTACAAAAGCAAGTGAATAACCCACCATAGCAGAATCCCACTTGAATTTTTCCATGGTATAATAACTCCAAGTACTTTGAACAGCATGTGCACCAATATATATAAGCGTAAGCGAGATAATCAATCCAGCAACTGCAGGATACTTTTTTAAATGCAATAAAGACCCAATTGGGTTGGCTTTGCTCCATTCAAATTTTCTTCTATTCTCCGCAGGTAAAGATTCTGGTAAAATGAACATGCCATAAAGCCAGTTCACCAGTGTTAATCCTGCTGCAAATAAAAAAGGAATGCGATCACCGTATTGTCCAAGTACCCCTCCAATAAATGGACCAATAATAAATCCTAGTCCAAATGCAGCACCAATCATTCCAAAATTCTGTGCTCGCTTCTCAGGTGTGCTGATATCTGCAATATAAGCAGATGCTGTAGTAATGCTCGCTCCAGTTATGCCAGATAAAACACGGGCAATAAACAACCAGGTAATGTTTGGCGCCCAAGCCAACAACAAATAATCCAAACCAAATCCAAATAATGAAATAAGTATAATCGATCTGCGTCCGTATCGATCGCTTAGATTTCCCAATATAGGAGCAAATAGAAATTGCATGAAGGCATAAGTAAACATTAACCATCCACCATAACGTGATGCTTCACTCATATCTCCACCTGTCAGCTCCTGTATCAATTTAGGAAGAACAGGTATGATGATACCAAAACCAATTATGTCAATTAAAACAGTAACAAAAATGAAACCTAATGCAGCCGATCGGCCTTTTTGAAACATAGTAGGGTTTTAATAATACTATTGATGCTGAATTGAATCGTAAACCTTCACTTTGCTCCAAAGATGTGAACATTCTTCGATGAACTTCAAGTGCAAAGGATGTGTTTGGTAAATATCCTGGTCTTTGGCAGTCTCAAAAATATTCAGCCAGGAAACCGCATACGTATTATCAATCACTTCCCTATCAGTGGCAGCAGGTGTGCCAATATGAAATAGCTTTATTTCAGGCACTGCACTCAATGCTTCCAGACCTGCGATTAACTTTTGCAAATCTTCTTTACTCTCAGGATTCTTAAGCCAAAAATAAACATGATGGATAAAGGTATTCTGTAGCGACATAAATGGTTTTTTAAAGACTGAAATTAATCAAAATCAACAAGATGTATGGGCTATTTACTGAAGCATATCGTAGAATTACGTAATAATAAAAGCACTTTCCCTCAATTTCAGGCTATTTGACCTCAAAATATACTAGGGGCACAATTGTGCCGTTTTTATAGTAACTCGTTTTAAATCCAATACCCATGAACCAAAAATTAAACGCTAACT
>CAZDTN010000151.1:0-1569 GCA_964508355.1 uncultured Sphingobacterium sp. | reverse complement strand
CTCAATCAGTAAAACCAACTTCATTATTCTTGCAGTTGTTTATTTACTACCAGTAATTGCCTCTTTGCTTGTTCAACGTTTCGCTGCATTCCCATCGGAAATTGCATCAGCTATGAACACATTTTCTTCTGTTATTCAAGCTCCATTGATGTTAATCATCCTTATTCAGCTTGCCGACAACCAACGCATGAATAGAATAATGGGTGTAACACTTGCCGGTCTTTTGACAGCTAACTCTCTTACATTAGCATTGGGCGGTATCAATGAAATCAACTTATTAAAAATAATGTTGGTAGGATCAGCTCCAGTTTTTGTTTTCTCATCACTTTTGTTTGTCCATTACCTCAAGATTAGTTTACAAGAAAATAAGAACTTTCAAAAGACTATTGTCCTTGCTGGTATTGTTTTCGCATTCGGATCATATGTTATGATGTTGACAATGCATTTGATGGACCCTATGCGTCATGCTGATGACTTGAGATTTGTTCTTGGATTGATTTCCATCATCTCAACTGCTGTTATCGCTGGTGGATTGGCTTACTCAAACAACGAAAAAAGAAAATCAGCAACTGCTGAAAATAATATCAGTGCTTTCCAGGCTGGTTTTGCACAATGGGAAAATTTCACTTTGTCGAATACGCCTGAAGAATCGAAAAAAGGAGTTACAGATATCAGTAAATATTATTCTGGTCTCCAAAAAACAAGCTAATAACAGTGTCAGTGTCCACAGTGTAAAAAAATGACCGGTTTTCACCGGTCTTTTTTTTATGTAAACATAGTGGAGACGCTACTATAGCTTAGCAGCAATTCTTCTTCTTGCGTCCTTGGTATTGAATGGCGCCACTTTAGTAAAACGTTTTAAGCCTAGCAACATCATCCTTTGTTCATCACCTGAAGCAAAAGCATTGATTGCATCCTTACCAGATTTATTAATTCTATCAGCAGCATCATAGAGGTAAGTCCGTGCGATATCTAATTCATAAGCAGCATTGGCTTCACCTTTTTGTTCTGCTAACTTCATGGCACGCAACATACCACTCTCTGCATGGAAAGTTTCAATCGCCATATCGGCAATGTGCATCAATATTTCTTGCTCTGATTCTAATTTCATCATCAGCTTCTGCACTGCCGCGCCGGCAACCATGAGTATTGATTTCTTGAATTGCTGAATCGCTTTGCGTTCTTCTGCAAATGGAGAATCATCAGCGTTGCCAAATTCAGGAATACTCATCAATTCTTTTTGAACTGCCATAGCAGGACCCATTAAATCAAGACGACCTTTCATGGCGCGTTTTAAAACCATGTCGACAGTCAGCAAACGATTGATTTCATTGGTGCCTTCATAAATACGGTTGATCCGACTATCTCTATATGCTCTCGATACATTGTATTCATCACTGAAACCATTTCCACCATGCACTTGCACAGATTCATCAACCACATAATCCAGCAACTCAGATCCAAATACTTTAATCATGGCACACTCAATGGCATACTCTTCTGCTGCACCCAACAATGCTTCATTGAATGGTTTTCCTGCTGCCAACAATTCTTCTTCTTTCTGTTCAA
>CAZDTN010000150.1:0-3778 GCA_964508355.1 uncultured Sphingobacterium sp. | reverse complement strand
AGATATTACATGAGCTCCATTTAACTTCTGCACCAAGTGCAACCAAAGTTTCAATCAATACAGCAGTTTGAATGGTCATGTGTAAGCAACCAGCAATTCTTGCGCCTTTCAAGGGTTGAGAGGCACCATATTCTTTACGAAGTGCCATCAATCCTGGCATTTCAGCTTCAGCTAATCTGATTTCTTTTCTTCCCCATTCAGCGAGGGTTATATCCTTAACCTTGTAAGGTAATGCAAAGTCGAGTTGTGCAGTAGTTGACATGGCGTTTTTAAATTTTGCGCAAAGCTAATGTATATTGGGTAAATAGCATGATTATAGGCTATTTTTAATCAAGTCAAGTTCCATGATGTAATCATCTAATAAGTAGCCATGTTCTATCTCGGTAACTAGTTCCTGAATAACTACAAAACCAATTTTTTTATAGAAGCCCACTGCTGGATTTCTTTTATGTACATTCAATTCCAATATCGTTCCGCCCAGTGGTTGAATGTCATTATGGATAAAACGGAGTATGGCTTTACCAATTCCCTTGCCATGAACTTCGGGCTGAGTATATAATTTGTTTAATCTATACCTCTTTGGGTCAGATTTATCTTTGACAACATAAGACGCATAGCCTATTGGCTCTTTGTTCCATTCGATGAGCAGAAATTGATGTCCCTGATTAATGATTTGATCTCTAAGTGCTTCCTCGCTATGCCATGCTTCTAGTAAGTATTCAATTTGTCCAATAGGCACAACTGCAGGATAGACTTTATGCCAGATTTCATGACTCAATCGCTTGATGGTTGGGATGGCGGGTAGTCCGACTTTATAAATATTGATCATTTGTTCTCCTTGATTGTGTTTCAGCTGAGTGTTTTAGGTGTGTTGAAATTGCTTTTTTCGATAAGATTAAACCTGTTATCAAAGATACAACAGCACCTAGTAGCATTAACCAACTGAATTCAGCTTTTGAGTGTTCACTGTCTTTTAAAAACAAAAAGAAATCATAACTGCCATGAAAGACAATTGACCAAAATAATCCAGCAGTCAACAGATAATTTTCTCTGCTCAGGGAAAACCTTGCCTTACCCATAAAATATCCCATGATGATTGCAAATGTAGCATGGGCTGGGACAGCCAAAAACATACGAATGACACCTGTGGCAATACCGTATTCATAAACATACATAATGTTTTCTGCTGTCGCAAAGCCCATGCCCACCATAACTGCATATACAATTCCATCAAATGGTTCGTCGTATTCTGGTTGTCTATAAGCATACATTTTAAGCATGATAAACTTCGATAATTCTTCTGGCAATGCAACCATGACAAAGGCTTTAAATGCATTCCCTATAGGGCTGTTGAAAAAATTTGATTGGACTGTCCAAGCCATTGGCAGTTCAAGCAAAATCGCTGGTATAATACTCAAAACGCCTAAAAAAAAGCTGATCAGTAAGTGTTTTCTTGGCTCTCTGTTGTATTCATCCTTAAAGATGATATAAGATGAGATTGCAACGCCAGGAGCTATGGCTAGAATCAGCCAGTTCATAAAAGAGATTTAAATGAAGATAAAACAAATTCATGCGGAAGAGCAAGGAGTTCTTTAAATTTAACTATGGTAAAACAGTTCTACTTCTATGCAGCTCGATTGGCTGGTATGCTGCTTTTTTCAATTCTTCTAGGGAGTTGCCTGTTGCAACAAGAGGAAACAGCATGGTCATCCTATTTAGGAGGATCAGATAGAAACCATTACTCAACGCTTTCGCAAATTGATACAAATAATGTAAGCAAGTTAGAGAGAGTGTGGGAGTTTCATACTGGGGATACATCCGGACAAATGCAATGTAATCCTATAATTGCCAATGGCTTACTTTTTGGGTCAACCGCCTCAATTGAGATATTTGCACTAGATGCTGCAACAGGTAAGGAAGTTTGGCGGTTTCGTGATGTGAGGGAAGAGCAATGGTACAGTACCAACAGAGGTGTTGCTTATTGGGAATTGGGAGGGGATAGCAGGATTTTATTTTCTGCAGGAGAGTGGCTTTATGCATTGAATGCCAAAACAGGTAAGCTAGTTACTTCTTTCGGGGATAGTGGCAGAGTTAATCTTAAAGCGGGACTTGGAGAAAATAGTAAGGATAAATTTGTTTCTTCGAGTACACCTGGGACTATTTATAGGAATTCTATCATCATGCCTTTGAGGCTTTCAGAAAGTACTGGAGCTGCTCCAGGCTATATTCAATCTTTTGATATAATTACAGGTAAGCTGAAATGGGTATTTAAAACCATTCCTGGTCCTGGTGAACCCGGATATGAAACTTGGGAAAAAGAAAATTACTTGAATAAGGAAGTGGGAGGAGCTAATTCCTGGGCGGGAATGAGTGTAGATGAAAAAAGAGGTATGATTTTCGTCCCTACCGGTTCAGCAGCTTTTGACTTTTTTGGGGGTAACAGAAAGGGGAATAATCTTTATGCCAATTGTCTACTTGCGCTCAATGCAAAAACTGGTAAACTGATCTGGTACTATCAATTTACACACCATGATGTGTGGGATCGTGACTTACCTGCGCCACCCAATTTGGTCACCCTTAAAAAGGATGGTCAAAAAGTAGAGGCAGTTGCCCAGATCACCAAACAAGGCTTCGTTTTTGTTTTTGAAAGAGAAACAGGTAAACCGGTTTACCCAATTGAAGAAGTACCAGTTCCCACTATAGGAGTTGATGGTGAAGTGCTGTCACCTACGCAACCGCGTCCAGTTAAGCCAGCGCCTTACGCTAGACAATCATTTTCTGAAGATGAAATAAATCAGTACGCTGAAAATCGAGAGGAGCTAATTGCTAAATACAGACAATATAAAAAAGGATGGTATACTCCTCCTTCGCTTGAGGGTACCCTTATGTTTCCTGGTTTTGATGGAGGGGGTGAATGGGGTGGAGCATCATTTGACGAAGAAACTGGATTCCTGTATGTAAATGCAAATGAAATCCCATGGGTACTCAAATTGAATAAAAAAAATATTGATGTAAAAAATTCATTATCAGTTGGTAATAGAATATATATCAATAATTGCTCTAGTTGTCATGGGGTTGATAAAAAAGGGCGGCCATCAAGCGGTTATCCTGGCTTAGAGCAGTTGGGTCAAAAGAGATTGGAGTCTGAGGTTTTGGCAATTATTGCAGGTGGCAAAGGAAGGATGCCTGGTTTTCCCGGCTTAAAAGAAGAAGAAAAAAAGGCATTAATTGATTATTTAATGGGTAAAGACGGTGGGGAAAAGAAAGAAGTTTTTGAGCAAGCTAAGGCTCAAGTTGAGTTTGAGTTTGATGGGTATAACAAGTTTTTAGATGTAAATGGCTATCCAGGCATTAATCCGCCATGGGGTACTTTGACAGCGATTAATTTAAATACAGGAAATCATGCTTGGCGAATTCCTTTCGGATCATACCCTGAGTTGACAGCAAAAGGAATTTTGAATACTGGAAGTGAGAATTATGGTGGAGGTATTGTAACTAAAGGTGGGTTGTTTTTTATTGGGGCGACAAGGGATAACAAAGTGCACGCCTTTAATAAGTTGAACGGAAAGCTGCTGTGGGAGGCTTCAGTTGAAGCATCATCTTATGCTTCACCTAGCACATATAAAATAAATGGTAATCAATATGTTATATTTGTTTGTGGTGGTGCAAAACTAGGCACAAACAAAGGTGATAGTTATGTGGCTTTTGCCTTAAAAAAATAAGCTTAATGCGTTTAAAATTAGTAGTATTTTTTAGCTGTTTTCTGGTATTAACAACT
>CAZDTN010000149.1:0-3860 GCA_964508355.1 uncultured Sphingobacterium sp. | reverse complement strand
TGGGATTCGTCCCGGGAGAGTAGGTAGGTGCCATATTTATTGAACCCTGATCTTTTGATCAGGGTTTTTTTTTGTACCTATGTCAAAATTTTTTATCAACCATATGTTCAAACTTGTAGCTAGTACTTTTGGCTTGATTATTCTGAATGCCTTTATTTCTAGTAACCAGTCAGAGGCTAGTAACAAGGATACCCTGTATCAACTTCAAGGTAAGACACAGGGTACAACCTATTCTATAAAATATATTGCTAAACACCAACTGCTGACTGCTGCTGAAATCGATTCCGTTTTTTCTGTCTTTGACCATTCTCTTTCCAGGTACCAAAAATCTTCTCTTTTAACTGCCCTAAATAAGCCCAGAAAAACAGCAAGAATAGATGCTCACCTTTATCATGTTTTGCAAGAGGCTATCAAGTTTCAGACCATAACCAATGGATGCTTTGATTACAGGTTGCTTCCTTTACAAAGATTGTGGGGCTTTGAATCTAACAATAACATTGCTGAACCAAGTATAAAATCAATTCAACAAGCGCTTTATCATAGTACTTCAAATTACTTAAAAATCAGTCAATTAGATGTCGTTAAATCAAGTAAAAAATTAGAAATTGATTTAGATGGAATTGCACAGGGTTATTGTGTTGATGTCCTAGCCAGATTTTTAGTTGAAAAAGGAATTAACGATTTTATTGTTGAATTAGGGGGAGAGCTGGCTGTGGCAGGAAAGGATATTAACCGTAATAATTGGAGAATAGGAATTGCCGACGCCCACTATAAAGACGATAGAACTGCAGTTTCTTTTATTATAAAAGAAGGTAGTTATGCACTTACAACAGCAGGAAGTTTTCATCAATACAAAAAAACTGGTAGTAAAGTAGTCAGCCATGTTTTCGATCCGAGAACGGGATATCCAGTCGACAATGGCATAATTTCAGTTACGGTAATGGCACCGCAGGCGGTTGAGGCAGATGCGCTTGATAATGCATTTATGGTCATGGGCGTTCCTGAAACATTTGAATGGGTAAAAAAATACCCCAATATTGGGGTATACATAACGTATATCAATGAGAAAGGAGAAAAGGCTGACACAGCCAATTCATATTTCAAACAATATATGGTCAAAGATTAAAAACCTATCCTCTTTGCTGTGGCTTTGCTTCACTAGCAATGAGCTTTCTGCCCATAACTTCAGATTCATGCAATGCCGCAATGGCTTTTAGAGCTGCTTCATCATTTGGCATTTCAACAAATCCGAAGCCTTTGCTTCTGCCCGACATCTTATCGATAATGATTCTGGCTGAAGTTACTTCTCCATATGGAGTGAACAACTGTTCTAATGCTTCATTGGTTAGCTTGTAATTGAGGTTTCCGACGAAAATATTCATAAAAAAAAGTTTCTATATAGGCTCACAACAGACTTTCTTTCAGAAGGTTCACTCTGTAGGCTAGTTTTTAAACAACATCCTCATAAGGGCAGGGTCTTTTTGGTAAATGTCTTCCCTAAAGTTAAGATTTCCTTGAACATCGACAAAGGTGGTTAAATAAAGGATATAGACCGGAACTTCCCTTTCTAGTTTAACATAATGCTCTTTTCCTTGTGCAATAACACTGTCAATTTTCTCAATACCCCAGTCTTTTTGTTCCCTAAGTAAGTAAACAGCCAATTGATGTGGTGCTGAAATTCTGATACAACCATGGCTAAATGCCCTTTTCTTTTCTTTAAACAATCCTTTTGATGGTGTATCATGCAAATAAATATCAAAAGGATTGGGAAAGACAAACTTAATAGCACCCAAAGCATTATCCTCTCCAGGCAGTTGCCGTAATCTGCCATCATACCATTCCATATGATTGCGTTTCAAATAATCAGTTTTGCTGGTGAGGGCAGGTAAAATTTCCTTTTCCAGAATAGTATTTGGGATATTCCAGTATGGATTGAAAACAATGTATTTCATCATCCCTTTAAATATGGTTGTTCTGTTGGTCTCTTTCCCAACAATAGCCTCACAATTGAAGACCAGTGAATCACCATTCATGACCAACAGGTCATAAGAAGGAATATTTACCATTAGATAATCTCCAATGGTTTCATTCGGCAGCCATCTGCATCTTTCCATATTGATCATCACCTGACGAATACGATCCTCAACAGGAATATTCATTTGATGCAAGGTTAGTTTACCCAATTCGCCATCTGATGGGATGCCATGATTTTCTTGGAATAAACGTACTGCTTTGTCAAGTTCTTTTGTGAAATAGGAGGTGGTATCATTATATTCCAATTCGCCACTAATTCTTAACCTGGTTTTGATTACACGAAGCAATTCATGTTTATCGCCTTTTTTTATTTTCTGTTTATGTGTATTTACAAGTGGCCAGCCACCATTTTGTTGTATGCGTCTTAGTTTAAGCAACTGTTTTTTTAAGAGGTTATATTGGGGGAAGATAGATTTGTCTAGCGCTTCAACATCACCACCAATCATTTTTTCCAACAAATCAATGTAATTCTTTTTTGCTTTAGGGATATGCCAATCAAGCAGGTACACCTCTTTTTCAGAAACTCCACCCAGTACGCGTTCTGCAAAATGAAAGTATTGTGTAGTCTGCATCATATCTGTGAAGTCTACACTATCATTCATGAGTTTGCTTGAAAGGCGTTTATAATCCTCCAAGTAAGGGACCTCCGCAGAAAGTCCATTTTCCTCCATCTGCATCACCCGGTTCATGACCAGTTGCGCGACTTCAATTTTACCTAAACTGTCATGCCAGGCCAATGCATAATTTCGTTTGCGATAAAACTCCATCACTTGAAAATGATAGGGAGAAAGTTTGGGAAACTGTTCGAAAAAGCTTTCTACCAAAAGGCTGTCTATCGTAAAGGGGCTGTTTGCGCTAAAATTACCTGTGACGATTCCAGCATCTAACGTATCTGAAAAATCTTGAGCACTGCGTGCATGATTTTTTGATGTTGAATTCTGGCATGCATAAAATAACGAGGCATACAAGAAAAATGAAATGACACTAGACTTCATGGGGGAAAGTTAATGCATAAAAAAAGCCCTCAGTTTCCTGAGGGCTTTTTTCTATTGAAAAGCTTTTATTCTGCAACAATTTCCAAACCAACTTCAGTTTCGTTTCCGTTACCAAAATCTACTTTGGCTTTGTAACTTCCTAATTCCTTGATCTCATCAAGCAATTGAATACGACGTCTGTCGATTTCATATCCTTTTTGCTCACGAATTGCTTTTGCAACTTGAACAGTAGTTACACTACCGAAAATCTTTCCGGTAGTACCAGTTTTTGCACCAATGGTAACTGGACCTTCCTGCAATGCTGCAATAACCTTGTTGATCTCAGCCATCATCTTGTCTTCTTTCTTCTTGATTTGCTTCAAGCGCTCTTCCAATTGCTTGAGGTTAGAAGGTGAAGCCTCGACTGCGAACTTTTGAGGGATTAAGTAGTTGCGTGCGTAACCATTCTTAACAGTGACTACTTCATTAGCACCGCCTAGATTGTTTACGTCTTGAATTAATATTACTTGCATTTTTTTTAATTTAAAGTTTTACCAATTTCCAATCCACAAGGGACTGTCACACCAATAGGTGATTAGGGTAGGCTCTACTTCAATAAATCGGTCACGTATGGCAATAAAGCCATTTGACGTGCACGCTTGATTGCTTCTGATACCTTACGCTGATACTTAAGAGAGTTACCAGTAATACGACGAGGCAACATTTTACCTTGTTCGTTCAGGAACTTTTTCAAAAACTCAGCGTCTTTGTAGTCAATGTAACGGATACCGTACTTTTTGAAACGACAGAATTTCTTCCTTGGTTTCTCAGTCTTGATCGCCGTTAGGTACT
>CAZDTN010000148.1:0-3867 GCA_964508355.1 uncultured Sphingobacterium sp. | reverse complement strand
AGCAATACACTTTTAATGTATGGGCCCTGGGTTCGAGTCCCAGCGGGTTCACTCTCAAAAGCCATCGTTAGATGGCTTTTTATTTTTCTTTTTAGCTAACTTTATCCAATGGATTCTCTTCAAGGAAAAACTGTCATCATTACCGGAGGAACAGATGGAATAGGGCGTTCGTTGGTCTTGTATTCTTTGTCGCTTGGAGCAAACGTAGTGACATGTGGAAGAACTCAACATAAGATTCATGCATTAGAAGCAGAAGCGCCAGTTGGGAAACTTTGTGTGTTGAACCTTGATGTGGCATTAGAACGTGATTGCGAGCGATTGGTGAACCATACTGTCCAGCAATTCGGAGGTATTGATATATTGATTAATAATGCAGGTATCTCCATGCGTGGGTTGTTGGAAGAGGGTGGAAAGGAGATGATTGATGTGATTAAGCGTGTAATGGATATCAATTATTTCGGTACAGTTTACTGTACTACCTACGCCTTACCATATTTGATCAAATCAAAAGGGGTGATTGTTGGTGTTTCTTCCATTGCTGGCTACCGCGGTTTACCCGGTAGAAGTGGGTATTCCGCATCAAAATTTGCCTTACAAGGATGGTTGGAGTCGATAAAAACTGAATTGGTTTCCAAAGGGGTACATGTAATGTGGGTAAGTCCTGGATTTACCGCTTCCAATATCCGGAATGTGGCGCTGAACCAAAAGGGCGAAGCTCAGGGAGAATCTCCCTTGGATGAGAAGTCGCTTATGGATGCTGATACTTGTGCGAGTATTATCATAGATGCCATCGAAAGGAGAAAAAGAACAGTAGTTATGACCTTTCAAGGAAAACAAACTGTTTTCCTTAATAAATTTTTCCCCTCTCTCGCAGATAAGTTGGTGAGGAGATTTTTCTTTAAGAATGGAGTTCTTGTAAAATAGAAAGCATGCCCATCCTCACGTTCACTTCTGATTTTGGATCTGCTGACCACCTGGTTGGGGGAGTGAAGGGGGAGATTTTGAAGTTAAATGAGGGGTTTCAGATCATCGATATTACCCATGATATTATCCCCTACAACTTCATGCAAGCGGCCTATGTTTGTCGCAATATTTTCACCAGCTTTCCACCCGAATCCTTCCACCTCATTTTGGTCAATGCCTTTGATAATAACCTTGATCATTTGCTATTAGTTAGGCACAGAAATCAAATCATAGGAATTCCTGATAATGGTTTGATTACCATGATTTTAAATGATTTACCTGAACAAGTAGTTTCGGTAAAGATTTCCAAAGAAATCAAGAAGGGGATTAGGGCATTTACGGCAATTTTGGTGGAAGCTTTTTCTGCTGTTTCCAGCGGGTTGGCGTTGGAAAAAATTGGAGATGCAAGTGTCAAAATTCAGGAGAAGAATTTGATGAGGGCCTATGCTACCGATCAGTTTATAGAGGGGCAGATTTTAATGATTGATAAGTTTCAGAATGTGATTGTGAATATCACTGTCCAGGATTTTGAAGCTGCCCGAAGGGGAAGGTCCTTTAAGATTGTAGTTTTGGGTGGAACTTTTATAGAAAAAATAAGTGATCATTACGCGGATGTTCCAGAAGGTGAAAAGTTGGCTTTCTTTAATGAAGCTGGCTACTTGGAAATAGCGATTAATAAGGGTTATGCGGCATCACTTTTTGGCTTGGGTGAGTTTGGGTCTGGAGGCGGAGCGCCCCAGGGTAGACGACAATATTATCAGACTGTGAAGGTGTTTTTTGAATAAGTTCAACGAAAAATTTACCTATCATCAGGCAACTGTTAAAACCTATCATTTTTCTAGTGTTTTTCTTTATCAAACACATGTTTTGTCTTAACTTTGTTGGGTATACATCTCCTTAGGAATCTACGAGTTATGATGAAAAACCCTATAACTGCTATTTTGTCCTTTTTCGGGTTATTTCAACTTAATTTATTGAAGAAAATTTGAGCGTAAAGCAATTTACCTAGGGGGGTAGTGCGTTTATGGGTAGTGTGATTTTACTGGTCTAGAATTTTTGCCATCATAAAAGTCCTTTTTTGGGGCATTTTTTAGTTCACGATGTGACTAATGTGGCGAAGCTCTGCCTTTTTTGTAATAAATATCAGAAAATCTCGTTATTTAGTTTAGTAATTAGTTGAAAAACAACGCCTCATGCGAAAATTAATGAAACCCTTTTTACTGTTTTGGCTTTTAATTGGATTGACCTTTGCGATGAATCAAGCCAAGGCTCAGTTGCCCACCAACCTCAGTAACATCAAAGCCAATCAAATTACTGATGCACAGTTGATGCAATTTTTGCAGCAAGCACAGTCCTCTGGCATGACCGAAGAACAGTTGATGCAAGAATTTAAAAAGAGAGGATTGCCAGAAGCTGAGTTAGAAACTTTGGTCAACCGTATCAAATTGATGACGGGAGTGGAGCTATCAGCTGGTGACGAAATGGATATGGATGAAAAAAAGGATGGTAAGTCTGCCACCAGAAAATACAAGGGTGAAAGCAAGCCTTTCAAAATTCCTGCAAAACCATCCAGGGTTTTTGGAGCTGATTTATTTTCATCAGCTGATCCGATGTTTGTCCCCAATTTAAAAATTGCAACTCCCAAAGGTTATATTCTAGGTGCAGAAGATGAGTTGCAATTGGATATTTATGGCAATAATATTTCTAACCAAAAATTGACGGTTAATCCGGATGGTTTTATCAACGTAAAATATGCTGGTCCCATTAACGTGAATGGCATGAGTATAGAACAGGCGACTGGAGTCATCAAAGCCAGGTTGTCGAGATTCTATCCAGCCTTAGTTAGTGGCGCTACAAAGATTCAGCTTTCATTAGGGTCTGTTAGAAGTATTCAAGTAACCGTGGTAGGCGCAGTAAAAAAACCTAGTACAGTCACCTTACCTTCTATATCGACTTTATTCAACGCGCTTTATGCTTCAGGAGGGCCACTTGACAATGGCTCTTTTAGGAACATCGAATTGGTTCGTGAAAACAAAGTGATTGCACATGCTGATTTGTATGATTTCATTTTGAAAGGAGATCAAGGTTCTAATATTTCTTTACGTGATAATGATGTAATACGTGTGCCTTACGCGAAAGCACAGATTGCGATTGAAGGAGGTGTAAATAGGGTAGGAGTTTTTGAAGTAAAGCAAAATGAAACCGTGCAACATGTCCTTGACTATGCAGGAGGATTCAAAGGTAACGCCTTTAAGGGAAGGGTTACAGGTACAAGGTATACTGATGTGGAAAAGAGTGTAATCGATGTTGGAAAAGATCAGTTTGCAACCTATGCTTTGGTTCATGGAGATTCTTTGTATATCGATACCGTAATTAACAAATATGATAACCGTGTATTTATTTCAGGAGCCGTGTTTAAACCGGGTGCTTATTCTTTGGAGAAGGGTATGGATGTCAAGGTCTTGATACAGAAAGCACAGGGATTGAAAGAAGACGCATTTACTGGAGTTGCCAATATGGTGAGGTTGAAAGAAGATTATACGAAAGAGTACATGACTTTGGATTTAAGAGATGTATTAAATGGCAAATCTTTTGTACAGTTGAGAAAAGAAGATAGTCTGCATGTGGAGTCGATTTTAGATTTGAAAGATACAGCGATTGTGACCATCAATGGGCCTGTCAAAAATCCAGGACAATTCAGGTATGAAGATTCACTTTCATTGAAAGGTTTGATTTTAAAGGCGGGCGGTTTATTGGAGAACGCTACAACTTTGAAGATTGAAGTCGGTAGAAGAAAATCAGATATTGCCGTGGGGACAAAAGGTGCAGCTACCTCTGATATTCTTACAATTGATATTGATAGAAGCTTGACTGAAAAAGGAAAAGAAATTATTCTCAAGCCAT
>CAZDTN010000147.1:0-3911 GCA_964508355.1 uncultured Sphingobacterium sp. | reverse complement strand
AGTGCCAATCGGGACTGGCAAAATTCCAATTCACAATATGCTCTGGTTTTGTCCAATATGACCAAACAATATCTAGAGAAGATGTAATTTTTGCCTTGACAGTAATCTTATTCATTAATCAATAATTAAAAAAATTAACCCCTCATTTGAGCAGTTGCTACACCCTGACCATTGAACAGTAGTGTTTGCGTTGGGAAAGCAAAATCGATTTGCTTTGCAGCAAATTGCTCATAAATGTCAAAATTAATCTGCTGTAAAATATCCATATAAATATTATAATCAGGAGTATTGACAAAGAAAACTACTTCATAATTCAAACTAAAGTCTCCATAGCTAGCAAAATGGACTCTATCAAAGTTTACCAAATCTGATTTTACAACAATCTCCTTAATAATATCTGGTATAATTTTTAGCTTTTCTAAAGGAAGCCCATACACAACGCCTATTTTGAAAATAACACGCCTGTTTTCCAGTCTTTTAAAGTTGTGAATTCTTGAACTCGTTAAATTACTGTTTGCGATAATCAGTTGTTCACCTGATATACTTCTTAGGCGAGTAGTTTTGATACCTATATTCTCAACTGTCCCCTTTTTATCGTCTACTGTAATAAAATCACCAACCTCAAATGGCCTATCAAAAAAGATGACAAAATAATTAAAGAGATCACCGAGAATATTTTGTGCAGCTAATGCAATTGCTATACCCCCAATTCCTAATCCTGTCAGAATGGTTGTAACATTATAACCAAGATTTGACAAGAATAACAACAAGCCAATCGCCCAAAAAGTAATATTCACTACTACCATGATACCTCCAATTTGTCGGAGTTTGGTTTCACCATTTTCCTGCTTCAATACCTGTGCTTCTAAAACTTTTCTAATCAGGGTGAGTATGAATGAAATGATAAAATATAAGGTGATAACACCATAGGCAATACGTAACCATTTTTCGACAGTTACATGAAGGACAAGCAATTCTAATGACCAATAAATAATTAAAACTCGAACAATTGGGATCCCAAATTTTTCAACAACTTGTAAGGCAATATCATCTAAATTAGATGCTGTTCTACTCACAGCAACTTTCAAACGATACAATAAGAAGTTTTTAAACAACCGCAACAATAAAAATCCCATCAGCATAAATGCAAATGAAATCAGGTAATCCTTTATACTGTTATTCCAATATACAATTTCTAAAACTCCTTTCATACTATTTTAATCGTTCAATTACAAAATTAAATCAAATCCAGAAAATCACTTTGCACTTTGTATAGTAAAAGCTTTTACTTTTTCGACAAAGAGTTCCTTATAATAAATTCTCAACTAACTTTATAACTCACAAACGCAAACTGCTTACTGTCCTGACTCCAAGAGGGCACATTGATAGTTCCTTGCCCACCATAAAACACTGGAGTTAAATCCTTGATTGTTTTTGTCTTCAAATCCATCAAACGCAACTTCACATTTTTACCAAACAAATGTTGTTGTTTTTCATCTGACGTATAGGCTATGTAAGCGATATATTTATTATCTGGTGATGGATGTGCAAACCAATTGGAATTTTCATCAAAGGTCAATTGCTCTGGATCACTGCCATCTGCTTTCATGCGCCAGATTTGCATGTGCCCGGTGCGATAAGAATTAAAATAAATGTATTTACCATCTGGTGAATAATCCGGACCATCATCAAGTCCTTCTGAAGTAGTTAACCTGGTTTCTTTACCACCATTCACACTGATAGTATACACATCATAATTACCATTGCGCTCTGCGCAGTAAGCAAGTGTCTTGCCATCTGCACTCCATCCATGCCAGAACGACATCACTTCGTCGGTCACCCTTCTTGGTGTACCACCTTCAATAGGCAGAACATAAATAATGGATTTATATTGTTTGGGCGATGGATCGTTATTATCAACATTGCTAATTGCCAACCATTTGCCATCCGGTGAAAAACCATGATCGTTGTTGTTGGATTGTGCAAACCCTGTGTTTAGTTGTTTTATTTGCTTTGAAGCCAAATCAAACGTATACAACTTACCATAACTATTATAAATCAAATATCCATTCGGATGCCAGTTTGGTGCTTCAATGTGGTAGTTTGCTGTTAAGAGGGTATCAATTTTACCAGTCGCGATATTGATGGTTTGCAAATAACTCGTTGTGTCTGACAAACTTTTGGCAGTTGCAGTCGATATAGAACACTGAAGTATTACAATCATACAAAGGCTCTTCAAGCCTATTACAAGCGACTGCTTCATGCTGTTGATTTTGGGTTAGTTTGAAGTTAACCCAATTTGTCTAATTTTTATGTGGATCAGGAGGCATAGATGGCATAGCCTTCAAATATTCTATAATGGCCATACGCTCATTTGGTGAAAGTGCACGACCAATCTTGCCTTTGGTAGATGCATCATCTGTGAAAGCATGACCGGTGTTGGCATTGCCTGGAAGTCGGGTATCAAATAAAAATGATTTTGGACCTTGCTGACTCACATAACCAATTTTAGCTGGATCGTATTCGTAAGTGCCTAACCAAAAAGTAGTTGATCTTTCTGCAGGGGGACTTAACAATTCATAAATGTTGGGCACTGAACCATTGTGTAAAAATGGTGGTGTGCTCCAAACACCATCCAAGGGTCTTGCTTTATACACTGCTTTTGCCCTCACTATTTCATGTTTACCATCACCGTTTACTTTTTGTATTTGCTCATCGGTATAACCCAATTGTTTGTAAGCATATTTTTCCATCTCTTCTGTCAAGAGTTGTAAACCTGTAGCACCATCTATTGATGCAACACCAGGACCTAATAATTTTGTTGCGTTGTAACGGCGGTTAACGAATGTTGCGGCTTCGCTGGAATCTGTGCCAATCACATGCAAAGGAACTGCAGCCACCTCCCACTTGGGGTTTCCAGGATCTGAACCAGCAACGATGCGAGGAGCATGACATTTAGCACAGTTCTGCATGAACAAGGCTTTTCCATCTGCTGCTTTTTTGACATCGATTTCACCAAGTATGGCTGAAGGCCACTTAGGTGCTTTCAATGCAGCAAATCCTTTTTCCATTTCATTCAACAGTTCGATATTGAAATTACTCGCCCATTTTTCCGGACCAGTTTTTACGTTGCCTTGCTCATCCAGAAAAAATGTTTTGCCACCATTGCCCAGCACTTGTAAAATATTGCGTGCAATGGGTTTGCTGAACGAAGCATTGTAGTGCACCCAATTGAGACGAGCAACATCCCAGAGATAAGGTACGCCGACAGGCGCGTTGGCTGCATGGTAGTTCGCTTGCTCACGTAAACCTAATCCGAATACTTCATTGCCAATGCGGTTGAAAGGATCCATGCGACCATGACCGGCATCGACAGATGCTGTTCCCAATTTTGCATACGCTTCCATTTCCCACACGGCAATTGCCATCACTTCCTCAACTTCTTTTCTCAGTTGCGCTTCATCACCCGGTTCTTTCGCCAAAACTTTTGTTGCAAAGTCTTTCCATGCCAATGAATCTTGTAATGTTCTTGATAAAGCAACGCCATAATCGGTGAAGAACTTATAAATATTAAAGCCCGCTGATGCACCATCGATGCGGAATGCTTTTCCTTGGAAATTCAATTGACCCGTATGGCAGGATGCACAGGTGAGGCCCAACATCACGCGGCCATTTTCTGGTGCAAGTTTGGTGGAGAAGCCGACAGGCAAACCTTCCGGATTATTTTTAGTGATCGGCTTATCTAAAAATCCAAGTCCACGTAAGTAAACAGGATCCAAAAGTGAAAGATTGGTATCCGGAGCTTGCAGCGCCCTTACCCAACTCAGCGGAGCAAATTCCTGACCAGCGTTGAGGTGATGCCAGTAATCACGTTCTTCTTCAGACCATCCCTGTTCCGCCCAGGTTATTTC
>CAZDTN010000146.1:0-3925 GCA_964508355.1 uncultured Sphingobacterium sp. | reverse complement strand
CAGGCAGATGCGAGAAATTATCAAGATGCTATTGAAATCCTACATCATTATGAAATTAAAGAAGGTGAATTGATTACGAACAATCCACTAAAGCTTGAGGCAGTAAACAATGCAGGAATTTATCTCAAACAGTATATCATTCCAAGTAAATACAATGATTACAATAAAAATTATCTAGAAACCAAAAAAATATTTGCTCAACATTCTATAATTACAGAAAAATGATTGCCATAGTTAAATCTGATTTTAATACAGAAATAACAGCTCTTCTCTTGCAAGGTTGTGAAGATCAAATAAAATCACTTGGGAAATCCTTTAAAACATTCACTTGCCCAGGTGCAGTTGAAACTGTAGCTTATAGTAAATTTCTAATTGATAAAAATGAATTTGAAGCCATCATTGTTATTGGCGCCATCATAAAAGGAGATACAGATCATTATGAATATGTCTGTCAATATGTAACCAATGGCATAAGCCATCTTTCTGCATTATCACCAATACCCATCATTTTTGGCATTCTCACAACACAAAACGAAGAATTAGCCATGGAAAGAGCAGCATTAGACAGAATGAACAAAGGAAAAGAATTCGCAGATACAGCCATATTTATGGTTGATGCATTTGCTAGACTCAATTAAACACTGCTTAACCATCTACTGATTTGTATCAGTTGGGATATCCTAAAATATTAATATATTGAGGCTAGTGTTAAAAACAATACATGCAATTCTTATTTTAATTATGCTGAACTCTTCAGCAAATGGACAAACATTTGCTGCATCAAGAATAAAAATTGTATGGAAAGACAGCAATGATATTCCTTATATGCTTTTCAAAAATGTACAAAAGGCATACCCGCAGGCTGTTTTTATGACCCCTGGGAGTAGATCAAGTAATGCACATCATCCAAAAGGACTTTACATAGAAAAGGGACAAAAATTAGCTAATATTCATACAATAGCAAATCCCAAAACAAATTTGGAGCTTACCCCTTTTGGAGTATTTGTCATTAATAAAGGCAATGCCTTTATTTCTAATTCTTTAAACCAATCAGATTACAAAGAAGTCGATTACGCACTACAATCAAATCCTATTCTTGTTTGGCAGGGCAAGCTTAATAAACAATTGCCAAAAGGTAGAGTAACCATGAGAAACGGAGTTGGTATAAAAAGAGATGGAAGTGTCTATTTTGCCTGCTTAAAATTGGGATACCGTGAATTTGCTCAGCATTTTATTGAACAGGATTGCATCAGCGCCTTACTGTTAAGTGATCAAAAAGCAGAAACATGGCAAAGAGAGAGCAAGCCGAGCTATGGAAGATATGCTACAATAATTGTTGTAGAGTAAAGCGGCTGCATTAATTTCACTTTATAATTGAACACAGTGAATATTACAGCTTTTGAAAATATCGTCAACAACAGAAGATCTATCCGCAAATTTGCATCAGACGTAGAAGTCCCGGATGATGTAATCAAAAAGGCTTTGGAGCTAGCTATCCTTGCTCCTAACAGCAGCAATATGCAATTGTGGGAATTTCATTGGATCAAAGACCCCATATTAAAAGAAAAGTTTCACGCTATTTGCCTTAATCAATCAGCTGCTAAAACAGCTAAATACCTTGTGGCATTTGTAGGCAGACGTGATCTCTGGAAATCACATGCTGACTGGAATTTAAACTTGGTAAAAGAGGCTATTGGCGACAAAGAACCAACAAAAAGAGAAAAAAGAGGCATGGAATACTATGGTATTTTAATGCCCTTGGTTTACAGAAGAGATTGGTTCGGTATTTCAACATTAATAAGACGAGTAATTTGTTTCATCAAAGGATTCAATAACCCTTTCATGAGAATTAATGGCAATAGAGATCAAAATGTAATCGTACAGAAATCATGTGCTTTAGCTGCACAAAATTTCATGCTGGCTATTGGTGCACAAGGATTTGACACATGCCCAATGGAAGGATTTGATCCAGTACTTGCCAAAAAAGCATTGGGATTACCCAGAGGCGCAGAACTGAATATGATAGTTGCGGTAGGCAAAGGAACACCTGAAGGCGTTCATGGCGAAAGAAAAAGACTACCTTACGATGAAACAGTGTTTATTCATTAAACACTGCATATTTATTTTCATATCATAGCCTTACCACACCGCCAGTCTTTACACTTTCATCACAAGCAAAAGCAATTTTCAGACTATTTACTGCATCATTAATATGATTGGTTAAATCGATATCATCTACAATCGCTTTCAAGAAATAGGCTTGTTCTCTGTTGCATAATTCCTGATGGTCTGGTTCATCAGTCAGGTCGATCCACTCATCTTTTTTGGTAAACTCATTGTTACCATCAATGTTTGCATGATGCCAGCGTAAGGATTCTGTTTTGGTATGTGCCTCGACTGAATCTGACTTTCCTTTACCTCCTGCATCTTTAGCGACAATAGAGACACATCCCTTCGGACCAATAACATCCTTGACAAAAAACGCTGTTTCACTCATCATGGGTCCCCACCCAGCTTCATACCACCCCACTGAGCCATCTTCAAATCGGATCTGCAATTGCCCGTAATTGTAATTGCCTTCCGGAATATCATTGGTAAGTCTTGCACCAATAGCTGTGACTGTCAAGGGTTTTGATCTGGTCATTTGACACATCACATCGATATAATGTACGCCACAATCAACAATGGGACTCAAACTTTTCATAAGGTTACGATGCACATCCCACATATACCCATGACTTTGTTGATTGAGGTTCATCCGCATCACTAAAGGCTTATCTAATTGTTGTGCAATTTCTATAAACTTGATCCACGAAGGGTGGTGTCGTAAAATATAACCAACAACAAGTTTTTTTCCAGCAGCACTGGCAGCAGCGGCTACATGCTCAGCTCCTGCTACTGAATCTGCAATAGGTTTTTCCATAAATACATGACAACCCTTTTTAAAGGCCATTACAGCAAATGCCTCGTGTGTATCTGGATAAGTAGAAATACAAACAGCATCTGGGTTTGTTTCTTCTAAAGCCTGCTCATAATTATCAAATAATGAATAAATACCACCCAAATCATTATTTAATTTCTGCTTACTTAAGCCGGTAGAGACCAATCCACAAATTTCAAATTCCGGCATCATATGATATGCCCTTGCATGTGATGCACCCATATTGCCGCAACCGACAACTAATATTCTGATTGGAGAAGTCATAGTTAGTTATTTAACAATTAGCCTTGTAACCAAAGATATCTAAAAGACGTATTTCTATCATCGTTTAACTGTATTTTTGAGAGAATTATATCTAGTAAATGAAACCAATGATTAATCTTACCCTACTTTTTTTATTTTGGTGCACAGCCTGCTCTAAGACCGAGTTAATTAATGAGTCCAATAAGCAAGAAAAAAAATGGATATCAAAAAATATAACTAATTATAGTTTTAGTCTACGGATAAATTGCTTTTGTGTAATTGAACGAAGCGGTCCACATTTGATTAAAGTAGTAAACAATAAAATAACTTCTGTTAATGGCTTGCCGTATGATCCAAACTTAACAGGTACACTACCGACTGTCTCAGAACTATTTGATATTATTCAAACTAAACTTTCACAACGTCCATTTCAACAAACAATAGAATACCATCCCTCATTAGGTTATCCAACAAGTGCATATTTTGACATGGATGAAAGAATCGCAGATGAAGAAATAGGATACGTCATTGAAAGTCTCGAGAAACAATAAAAAAGACCCTTGTTTTTACAAGGGCCTTCTCTATATGTCTATTGAGTAACTATTTGGTAACTATAGCACTAGTAATAACTACGTCACTTAAGAACCCTTTGCAGAAACCTTTTACAGATACTTTATCATTTACATTCACAACAGCTGCTTCAGTAGAATCTAAAGTTACCATTACACCAGCAAAAGGATC
>CAZDTN010000145.1:0-3964 GCA_964508355.1 uncultured Sphingobacterium sp. | reverse complement strand
TCAATGTTTGAACATCAAAATTAAATAAATTAATTCAAATGAGTAAATTTCTTTTTATTTTTTTCCTATATTTGCACCCCGTTTGGGAGTTTAGCTCAGCTGGTTTAGAGCATCTGCCTTACAAGCAGAGGGTCGGCGGTTCGATCCCGTCAACTCCCACAAAGCCACCACATTAGGTGGCTTTTTCTTTTGTGTCAACGCTACACAAGTCTTATTTGTTCACTCGCTTTAAAATTTCCCCTTTTACTATTGATTCTTTATCTTCAAACAAACATTTGAAGATGAAAAGAATCCTCAGTTTTTTATTGGTTTTTTCCCTATTGGTTACAGTTCATGCACAGGAGACAGGAACATATCAATTACCTCCAAAAGACATTATGGATTTGGTCTTGGCTGACCCAGCCCCAACAATATCTGTGGATGGAAAAGGTAAGATGATGTTGTTAATGGGAAGAAGCTCATATCCACTTGTTGAAGAATTGGGACAAGCAGAAGTGAAACTGGCTGGCTTGAGGTTGAATCCTATCAATTTTTCTCCTACACGACAGAATTATATCAAGTCGCTTAAGCTAAAAAATATCCAATCTGGAAAAGAAACAAATATCAATGGTCTCCCTGCTAAATTAAATGCTTTAAATCCAACTTGGAATCCTGCTGAATCAAAAATTGCTTTTTTCAATGTTACCAATGCTGGGGTAGATGTTTATGTTATAGATATCGCGACTGCCAACTGTAGAAAAATAAATACATCTAAAGCTAATCTGGTCTTGGGTGGTAGCCTGATCTGGTTGGACGATGCAACAGTTTTGTATAAAAGTAATCTAAATAGTGCTGTTAATTTGAAGGCTCGTCCGGTAACACCAAAGGGGCCAACTATTCAAGAGAATCTTGGTAAAGTTGCACCTAGTGTTACTTATCAAGATTTGATTAAGTCTCCTTATGATGAATATGTTTTCGAATTCTTAGCTACAACACAGTTGGTGAAAAATACAAATGGAGTTGAGGTAAAAATTGGTTCACCTGCTATATATAGTTCTGTTTCATTATCACCTGATAAAAAATATCTATTAACCAGAACTATTAGAAAACCATTTTCTTATTTAGTCACAGCTGGAGGCTTTGCATCAGATGTTACTGTTTTATCTGTTGATGGCAAACTTAAAAAACTTATCAAGCAACTGCCCTCTTCCGAGGGAACGCCCAGCGGATATGATAATGTACAAAATACACCTAGGTCATTTCAATGGAAAGATGATGAGGCTGCTACAATAATCTATGCAATGCCTTTGGATAGTGGGTTAATTAAAAAGCAGGTTCCATTCCATGATGCAGTTTATGCAATTACTGCACCATTTGACATGAATGAAAAAGAACTGTTTAAAACGGCAGGAAGATTTTCAAATGTTACCTGGGGTAATGATGAAGTTGCATTGGTCACTGAAGTACAAAGGTCAAAGCAGCGATATACATTGAGTGTGTTTAATCAAAAGCAAAAGGCACTTATCACTTTATTTGAAAGAAGTTTGACTGATCAATATACCAATTTGGGTAGTCCCGTCACGCAAAAAAATAAGTATGGTAAAGATGTACTAGCGTTGGTTGAAAATGGGCAGTCCATTTTGATGAACAATACGACAGGGTCATCACCTAAAGGCGACTTGCCATATTTATCGATTTTCAATCTTCAATCAAAGTCAAACAATATTATTTGGAGAAGTAACGAAGATTGTTTTGAATTTGTTGCAGATGTTTTAGATGCTGAAAAACTATTAGTAGTAACTCGAAAAGAAACTGAGGTTGAGTTTCCTAACTATCATTTAAAGTCAATTAAAGAAAATTCATCAGTTCCAATTACTTCTTTTCCCAATCCATATGCTGCTATGGTTGGAGTGACGAAAGAAAAAATAAAATATAAGCGTCAAGATGGTGTAGATCTCACCGGAGATCTTTATTTACCCAAGGGATACAACAAAGAAAAAGATGGTCCTTTGCCTACCTTATTATGGGCTTACCCAAGAGAATTTACCAATGCTGCAGATGCCAGTCAGATCAGGGGTAACCAGCACAAGTTCACTATGTTGAGTTGGGGTTCTCCCATCTTTTATGTTACGCAAGGCTATGCAATTTTAGATAATGCTGAGATGCCAATTGTTGCAACAGCTCAGGATAAAAAACCTAATGATGATTTTGTCAACCAGTTAAAGTTAAATGCAACTGCTGCTATTGATAAGTTAGTTGCAATGGGTGTGAGTGATCGTAATCGTTTTGCAGTAGGGGGACATAGTTACGGCGCTTTCATGACTGCTAACTTATTAGCACATACTCAGGGATTATTTAAGGCTGGTATTGCAAGAAGTGGAGCCTATAATAGAACGCTAACACCATTTGGATTTCAAAATGAGGAAAGAACATTGTGGCAGGCACCTGATCTTTATTTGGGAATGAGTCCTTTCATGTATGCAGATAAAATTAAAACTCCGATTTTGTTGACCCATGGAGAAATGGATGACAATACGGGAACCTATCCTATCAATAGTGAACGTTTGTATGCTGCCATAAAGGGCCATGGTGGAACAGTCCGCTTTGTTTATTTGCCTTATGAAGCACATGGATACAGAGGAAAAGAAAATGTGCTTCATTTATTATATGAGCAAGGCAGGTGGTTGGATAAGTATGTTGCTGGAAAAGAAAATATTAAATAAGATAGAAAATTTGATTTTTAAATACGATATGCCATGAATGAAATATCTCGTCATGAATTTTTAAAAATGACAGCATCAGCTGGTGCTGCTATGTTGCTTTCTTCACTAGAATCTTTTGCCAAAGAAAACAACTCAACTAAGTTGCGTGTGGCAGTAATAGGATGTGGTAGTGTGAGTAACAGATATATTCCACATTTGCAAACTTCGCCTCTCATAGAGGTGGTAAGCCTTTGTGATATCAAGTATGAGCGTGCACTTGCGCAAAATAAGCAGTATAATGTAAATGCAGCTACCTATCCCAATATTGATGCGATGTTGAAAGGTGTTCCATTTGATATGATGGTCACACTAACAGACATGCAACAGCATGGTGATTTGAATAAAAAGGCCTTATTGGCAGGGAAACATGTGTGGAGTGAAAAGCCCATGGCCAATACATATGCAGAGGGTAAGGCTTTATTATCATTAGCAAGAAGTAAAAATTTGCGTTTGTGGGGTGCTCCTGCTGTTGTGAATAGTCCACAATTTGCATTCATGGTAAAATGTATTCAAGGTGGAAAATTGGGTAGAGTTGCCAGTGCACATGGTCAATATGGACATACTGGACCCGGATGGTCTTCATTCTTTTATGAAAAGGGCGGAGGAAGTATGCCAGATTTAGGGGTGTACAATATTGCTACTTTAACGGGCTTGCTGGGTCCAGCATTATCCGTTATGGCCATGACCAGTATTGTTAATCCAGAGAGAATGATTGATGAAAAAGGATTGGTTAAAGTTGAGGTAGAAGATAATGCGCACATATTAATGGATCATGGTAAGGGTATCATTAGTCACGTGATGTGTGGCTTTAATTATTTTGATCCCCACGGGCATGAAGCAAAAGGGCAACAGTTACATTCCATTCAAATTTTTGGTGATAAAGGAAATTTGAGGTTGATTGGTTATGATTGGGAAACCAATGGAGTTTACTTAGATGACTCATGGGATAATCCGGCAACTTTATATGAGAAAGAAACTGGTGGCTATGTTTGGCAAGAGGGCGCTACAAAGGTAGGAGAATCAATTATAGCTAAAACTGAACCAAAAATTAATGTTGAACATGCACTTCATGTGCTGGAAGTGATGGAAGCTGCAAGAAAATCTTCAGCTACAGGTACTAAAGTAAAAATGGAATCAACATTTAAATATCCGATACTATAAAATAGTTGTTGCATATGCTTAAATTTGCAACCTATTGGAACATTAGCTCAGTTGGTTTAGAG
>CAZDTN010000144.1:0-4000 GCA_964508355.1 uncultured Sphingobacterium sp. | reverse complement strand
CCTTAAATCGTTATTTTTGGACTTCGCAAGACTTTATAATGGAATACAATACTACAAGAAGCCACCTGATCATGAGGGAGTATGGCAGGCATGTGCAAGGAATGGTTGGCCACCTGCTTACAATAGAAGACAAGGAACGTAGACAAAAGAACGCTCAGGCTGTAATTGAGCTTATGGGATTCTTGAACCCACACTTGAAAAATGTGGAAGACTACCGCCATAAATTATGGGATCATCTATTCTTGATTGCAGACTTCAATCTAGACGTGGATAGTCCATATCCCATTCCAACCAGAGAATCATTGAAAGCAAAGCCTGCAGCACTACCATATCCAAAAAGGTATCCGCGCTACTCTCACTTGGGCAAACACCTCGAACTGGTCATTGCCAAAGCAATGGCAGAAGAGAATGAAGAAAAGCGCTCTGGATTCGCGCATATTATTGCCTATTACATGAAGCTGGCTTATAACACTTGGCACAAGGAATTGATTCCAGATGAAAGCATCAGAAGTGAGCTCAATACTATAACAAAGGGACAGTTAGAATTCACCAGTACGCCTTTTGTAAGGGCATTTAGAGAACATGATGATCGTTTCCAAAAACGAGGCAAAGGTGGTTTCCAGCAACGCAACAACCGAAATGGTGGTGGGAAAAACAGACCACAGCAAAAATTTGGTAAAAAGCGTTTTAAGTAAGCTTCTCCTCTCAAATCATTTTACATGAAAGCTTTTGAAGTTCTAGGTGGTAAGAGACTACAGGGTGAGATTGTACCTCAGGGTGCAAAAAATGAAGCACTTCAAATTTTGAGTGCAGTGCTACTCACTCCTGAACCAGTTACCATCAATAATATTCCTGATATATTAGATGTCAATTTACTGATTGACTTACTAGAGGACTTAGGCGTCAAGGTAAACAGAGTTGATCGACATACTTGCATCTTTGAAGCAAAAGATGTTCAACTGGAAAAATTAGAAGATCCCGCTTTTCAGAAAAATAGTTCCCGACTAAGAGGTTCTGTTATGATTGCTGGTCCACTGTTAGCCAGATTTAAAAAAGCGTTTATTCCCAAACCAGGAGGAGATAAAATTGGAAGAAGAAGATTAGACACCCACATCATAGGTTTTGAAAAACTGGGCGTGAAGTTTGAATATGAGCAAGGGGAAGGATTTTTCAGACTGACAGCCAATGAATTAAAAGGGACTAATTTATTATTGGACGAACCTTCAGTTACTGGCACAGCCAACATTCTTTTTGCAGCAGTAATGGCCAAAGGAACAACCACTATTTACAATGCTGCATGTGAGCCCTATATTCAACAGCTCTGCAAGATGTTAAACCGCATGGGCGCAAAAATTTCCGGCATCAGCTCTAACCTTTTAACCATTGAGGGCGTAGATGCTTTAGGTGGCACCACACACAGCATGCTGCCTGATATGATTGAAGTCGGTTCCTTTATTGGCTTAGCTGCTATGACCCAAAGTCAGCTTACCATCAAAAATGCAGGTATTGAACATTTGGGTGTAATTCCGCAAAAATTTCAGCAACTAGGTATAGACCTTGAATTCAAAAACGATGATATCATCGTCAACCAACAGGATGTTTATGAAATTCATAAGTTCATCGATGGTTCTGTACTGACGATCTACGATCATCCATGGCCTGGTATGACACCTGATTTGTTGAGTATACTTTTGGTGGTGGCAACACAAGCAAAAGGTAGTGTACTAATACATCAGAAAATGTTTGAGAGTCGCTTGTTCTTCGTAGATAAACTCATCGACATGGGCGCACGTATTATTTTATGCGATCCACATCGTGCTGCTGTCATAGGTCTCGAAAGAGAACAGGCATTGCGTGGAATTACCATGAGTAGTCCTGATATCCGTGCAGGCGTTGCCTTGTTGATAGCCGCACTGAGTGCAGAAGGAAAAAGTATCATTCAAAATATTGAACAAATTGACAGAGGTTATCAATACATTGATAAAAGACTAACTGCTTTGGGTGCATCAATTAAACGAATTGATTCCTGATGAGTGAAAGTGACAAACATAAAATTATAGTTCTGGCTGCACCTTCAGGCGCAGGTAAGACTTCTATAAAATCGAGATTACTCGCAGAGTTACCTGACAAACTTTCTTTCAGCATTTCTGCAGCTACCCGCAAAATAAGAGCTGGTGAACAAGATGGCGTGGATTACTTTTTCATTGATGTTGAAGACTTTAAAAACAAAATCGACAACAATCAATTTGTGGAGTGGGAAATGGTTTATCCAGGTTCATATTATGGTACAACAGTAAATGAAATACAAAGAATCTGGCAAGAAAATAAAACACCCATATTAGACATTGATGTACAGGGTGCTATGCATGTGAAAGAGCTTTATGGTGATCACGCATTGACCATTTTCATTAAGCCCCCTTCATTAGAGATATTGAAAGAACGTTTAGAAAAAAGAGGAACTGACAACGAAGAACAAATCAAGACCAGGATAGCTAAAGCAGCAGAAGAAATAGCATTTAGTAATAATTTTGATCATATCGTTTTGAACGATGATTTAAAAAAAGCCTCTGCTGAAGTAAAAGCATTAGTAACAGCATTTATAGCTTAATTTGGTACACTGAATGGGAACCTTAGTTTTACTTGGTATCATCATCGCATTTCTATTAGCCGGTTTTTTTGCTGGCGTTGAGGTTGGTTTTGTTTCCCTTAATCGCTTAAGTGTTGAACTTAGAAAAAAACAAAAATCAAAAAGTGCTACTCTACTTTCCGGTTATTTAGAAGAGCCTGCAAAATTCATCAGTGCGATGATTGTCGGCATTATTATTAGCCTCACGATCTATGGTCTTTTAGTAGATGAATTGTTTTTCCCACTATGGAAGACAACTGAATCCTACCTCTCCACTAATTTCATTCCCTACTTTCAATACATACGCATCTTGTTTGACTTGATCATAGCTACTGCCGCCTTTCTTGTTTATTTCTTTTTTTGCCGCGCTATTTTCAGTTCAAAAAGTGACACCTTGATGTATTTTTTGGCACCGGTATTATCCTTTTTTTATAAACTGTTCTATCCCATTGCAGAATATTTCTTTCAATTATCTGAATGGATATTAAAGAATATATTAAATGTTCGAGTGAAGAAGAACCGAAATAATTTTACAAGATTAGAGTTAGAGCAATTCATTCAGCAAAAAGATGAAAGAGAGATAGAGCAAGACTTAAATACTGAACTTTTTGAAGCTGCACTTACGCTGCCTTATGTGAAAATCAGACAGTGTTTAGTTCCAAGAAAAGAAATTGAAGCCATAAGCATTCATGAATCTGTTGCAACACTCAAACAAAGATTCGTAACCACCAACTTGAGCAAATTGGTAGTATACGATAAAAACATTGATAACATAGCGGGTTATGTACACCAGATTTCTTTGTTCAAAAACCCCACTTCCATACAATCGGTTATGCTGCCTATGGTAGCTGTTCCAGAAACCATGACAGCAACTGATTTGATGAACATGCTGATCAAAGAAAGAAAGAGTATGGCGTGGGTGGTAGATGAATTTGGCGGCACTTCCGGCATAATTACCATGGAAGATTTGTTGGAAGAATTATTTGGCGAGATTAAGGATGAGTATGATACTGAGGAATTGCATGAAAGAGAATTAGGAGAGGACGAATATGAATTTTCAGGCAGGTTGGAAATGGATTACCTCAATGAAAAGTATAACCTTGGTTGGACGCTTAATCATTCAGAAACATTATCTGGCTACATTATCCAGTATAATGAAGGTATTCCTAAAATAAAACAGAAGATTGTTATTGGGAAGTATGAGTTTGAGATTTTGGAAGTCACTGCTACCAGAATAGAGCTGGTGAGAATCAAAAAAGCCGTCTAAGCACAGAAATCCTCAAACTAATTGTAAGAACCCTTTTGACAAACTGATTTAATAACTAAATTTGCCATCCGCTTAAACCAGATTTAAGCTGGTCCCGTAGTTCAATG
>CAZDTN010000143.1:0-4020 GCA_964508355.1 uncultured Sphingobacterium sp. | reverse complement strand
CCATGGAACATCAGCATGATGATGCAGGGAGAAACTATACCTAAAGAAAGTAACCAAGTCCGTTTGAGTAAGGACAAAGTGGACCAATGGGGTATACCACAATTGATAACATCCATCGATTATGACGACAATGATGTTAAATCGATGAAAGACTTTTTAAATACCGCTTCAGAGATGCTGGATAACGCTGGCTGCACTAATATTCAGCAGCATGACAGTCAACAAGCTCCAGGTCTTGATATACATGAAATGGGCGGTGTTAGAATGGGCCATGATCCAAAAACATCTTTATTAGATAAATGGAATGCCATGCACCAATGCAAAAATGTGTTTGTAACAGATGGGGCAAGTATGACATCTACCAGTACGCAAAACCCATCACTGACTTTCATGGCATTGACCGCTAGAGCTGCCAACCATGCAGTAGAACAATTAAAGAGAGGAGAACTTTAAAGTCTTACTTTTAAATTATCTCACCATTACTTTTGAAGTAATTTGTCTATTACCATTTTGCATACTGATAAGGTAAATGCCCTTAACTAGTTGCTGAGTATTAAATCTAACCTTTACCTTTCCATTAACAGGCGTCTCGTTAACTACGGAAGTTTTTCTGCCCTGCAAATCAACAAGTGTAAAAGCGGTTTTCACGTCAAATAATCCTTCAACAAATATCTGCAATTCAAATCCTTGTTGATATGCTCTTGTTTTGAAAGACGAGTTATGCTCGTAAGCAAAACCACTATAGTTACTGCTATTGGCTACTGTTTGACCAAACAAGTATTCTGTCATTACAGGATAGTGATCCGAAGTTGTCGTACCATAACTTGGAATTAGCGACTCCATTTCTGTTCTTAAAATTCTAGCTGAGTTAGCAATATAAAAACGATTCATTTCATCAGAAATGGTAACATGATCTATAACATCAGGATAGCTAACGGTAGATCTTTGTCCTGCTAAACTCAAAGGCAATGTAACATTAATAAAACTTGGTTCACTTAAAAAAGCAGAATATGATGAAGTCGTATTGGGAGCTACCTGCGTTGTAATCGTTCTATCAAGATCATCGTTATAGTCACCAAGAACAATCCAATTACCTGTAGGGTTTCTCAATAATAACGAATCTCTAAGTTCTGTTGCGCCAGCACTTCTTCGGTTATATGATGTGATAAAATCTGCTGTATTCGCTTTCGCATGAATAGCAATGAACTGAACCCTGTTGGTTGTGCCATTCGAGAGAATATCAGCTTCCATCAAAAATGGAAATCTACCATTACTCCAATTATAAGATGCATTTGTGCTTCCACCCACTCGCATAACACCTCTATGATTCAATCTTGTCACAGTGCTTGTTCTATAAACAAAAGCTAACTTTTGGTCGCTTCTGCACCCTGTTGCATTTGTACTAGCAGAACAAAAATCAGCTACAATAAAAGTATATCCAGGCAAAGCGTTTACGAGTGTCTGTAATCTTGCAACATCAACTATTTCACCTAATGCATAGATATCAGCATTCATTTGCTGCAAGGCCCTTAATACATTATTCTGCTGCAATACATTATCTGTTGGACCCAAAGAGCCACCAAACCATTCAATATTCCAGTTGACAACTTTAAATGTTGATCCAACAACCGCATTAGCAGTTGTAAACGACCATGTTGCTGAAGAAACAATACCAGCAAAGGCATTATTATTTTGGTCCCTGAAAATTCCTGAAGGCAGTTCCACCCAATATTGCGTTCCCGCAAGGAGTCCATTGTAAGGAATTGTCACCACATTATTTGAAACTGCCACAGCAGCATCTGCAACAGGTATCGTTGCTACAACTCCATTGTCACTCGTTCTTTTGACCAATATATTTCCAGTCCCTTTAATAACATTTTCATTGAATGTAATGGACAGATTTCCTGAAAGGGATTGATTGACACTCGCATTAGCTGGTGACAATACAGTAACAAGAGGCGGTGTAAGATCTACTGTTGCAGCACCAAAAGAAACATTTAGGTCATCAATGGCAAGTCCATCTTCGGATCCAGTTGCATCAAATTCATTCCACTTAAAATAGAAAACAGTATTTGCAGGTATTGTAATTCCTGTAAGCGTAAACTGAACAGTTCTTCTATTGGCAGCTTGATTTCCATTCTTAGCTCCTGTTGTTGTCAAAACCGGTGCTATGAAATCCAGCTCATTAACATCTACCCAAGTTCCAGTAGTTAAGGAAGTAGCATTTGTACTGAACTGCACATCCATCTTATCGGCACGATTTGCTGTACCCGTCCTCCATAATTCTCCAACATACCTTAGGGTAACTGAGGTAAGTGTTGACCCAGTGCTGTTTCTAAATGCAATTCCAAATTGAGAATTCAGGGTTCCTGAACCAAGCATACCCAAAGCCCTGTCGGTATTGGTACCTGTTCCATAGCTATACGTATCCCCTGTTGTTGAAGCACCGGCATTGGCAGTGATCAGAGTATTGGCATTAGTTCCAGTTTCAATCATTGACCAGCCCAATGGCAATACAGATGATGTTCCAGTTCTTGGTAAAGTATTAAAATTTTGAGAATAAACAGTTGCAGTGCTGGTTAGGTTAACCTGTGCAATTGCACTACAAATAAATAATAGTTGTAAAAAGAGTAATGATGTTTTTTTCATGAGCTAGTTTTTCAGCTGCTCATAGGATGTAGGATAGGCAATAAAATTAAACCAGAAAATTGGTTCCTTTGGTTTTTGTTTAATAGCGCTTGGGAGGTCTTCTATCAAAACCGCCAGAAGAAGGTCCAGACGGACGATTACGATTTTGTCCCCCACCACCTGAAGGCCTTTCTTCGGCTGCTTTTACTACCAGGGGTTTTTTACCAAGTGAAATATCATTGAGGTTTTCAATTGCATCCATTGCTTCCTCTTTGTTAGGCATGTCTACAAATGCGAAACCTCTGCTTTTACCTGTTTCACGATCCATCGCTACTTTAGCTGATTTCACTTCACCAAATTTTTCAAAAATTTCCATTAATTCAGCATCATCAAGATCATAGGGGAGTCCGGCGACAAAAATGTTCATAACAAGGGTTTATATGCTAAAGTTAAAGATAAATAACCATTATTTTACCCCTATCCTATTTACTAACTATTTAATAAACTCAAACAATGCTTAACTTAGGACTAAACAGGTAGTATTTTGACCACTATCAACCCAAAAAGTAAGCCATGAATTTAGCCCAGAAACGTTTAGGCCTCTTTATTGCAGTCGCTGGAAGTGGTATCATGACTTTCCTCATAGCATTTAGCAATATCACAGATTATGCTACCAATTTTGATTTTGTGAAGCATGTCTTGAGTATGGATACCATTTTCGAAAATAGTACTGTAAAATATAGATCCATTACCCATAATGGATTTCACCATGCTGCCTATCTTTTCATCATCGCTTTAGAAGCGCTAATGGCCTATTTTTTCATGTCAAGCGCCTTTCATTTATATAAGCAATTGAAAAATGAAAAAGAACACTTTAATGCTGCAAAGAAGAACGCTTATATCGGAATAAGCCTTGGTTTGTTATTGTGGTTTATTGGATTTACTGTCGTGGGTGGTGAATGGTTCAGCATGTGGCAAAGCACAGATTGGAATGGCTTAGACCCTGCAGATCGGATTACTACATTCTTTATGCTGACCTACCTCGCACTGGTTGTAGTTGATTAGCAACATCAATTCTTAAGCGGAATTTCTTCCTGCATTAATGATTCCAAAAGAACAACGCATCACCAATTTCTCATAACTTGTTTTTAAAGTTGAGGGCAAATTCTTTTCCTCGACTTCCCTGATTTTGGTTAGTGCATATTGCTGTATCGTAGTGATGGGCAGTACAATTTTTTCTCTTGTTTGTATCGAAACCTGCTCAATGGGATAATCATTCATCAAATCTGTTTTACCAGATAAAATCAACACGTATTTTCTGGTCAGGTTATATTCTTCTTCAATAGTCCGCCACAATTCACCATACTGTGGATGGTCAGCAAGAAAAGCCGT
>CAZDTN010000142.1:0-4140 GCA_964508355.1 uncultured Sphingobacterium sp. | reverse complement strand
GGTAAAGACATCATTATTGAAGTTCCATTAGGCACGGTAGCATACGACGAAGAAACAGGTGAACCTGATGGTGAAATACTGGAAGATGGTCAGGAACTGATCTGGGTTCGAGGCGGAAGAGGTGGATTGGGAAACAAAAACTTTGCTACCCCTACCAACCAGGCCCCCGACTATGCCCAACCTGGCGAACCAGGTAAAGAAGGATGGAAAGTCCTGGAACTGAAAGTGCTCGCTGATGTTGGTCTCGTTGGTTTCCCTAACGCTGGTAAATCGACTCTTCTTTCTTCAATTACTGCAGCTAAACCTAAGATAGCCGACTACGCCTTCACCACCCTAACCCCTCAATTGGGCATGGTAGAATATCGTAATGGTAGATCTTTCTGCATAGCCGATCTTCCTGGTATTATTGAAGGTGCGGCTGAAGGTCGTGGTTTAGGCCATCGTTTCCTTCGTCATATTGAAAGAAACCCTGTGCTCTTGTTTTTGATTCCAGCTGACAGCAAAGACCACAAAAAAGAATGGGAAATACTGGTCAACGAACTGGAACAATACAATCCTGAACTACTCGATAAAAAATTCATCATCGCGATCAGCAAAAGTGATATGCTGGATGACGAACTAAAAGCTGCAATCGAAAGGGAATTACCGAACAACGTTCCACATATCTTCATTTCATCCGTCGCAGGCAAGGGCTTACAAGACCTGAAAGACCTACTTTGGAAGGAACTGCAGTAGTCTTATCTTTAGGATATGCATGTCCTGAAGAAATCCCTACAACAAGTTGCTATTCTGCTTCAAGTGATTTGGGCGTTTATGCCGGGGATTCTTTTTATTGGGATAGGCTATGTTTTTTTCACTCAGTTCATACAAGGAAAAGATATAGTAATAACAGCAATGAACTCTCGCCAATCAGCGTTGTTCATGCTGGTTGGTCTCTTCTTTTGGGTATTGATAACGTGGTACACTTCCAGGCTAATTGCCTATAACCACGATCGATTATTTCATATTGCTAAAGAAGGTCTCTACCACACACCAAGAATACTTGGATTTCTTTGTTTCACCATCATCACTACAGCTTTTGCAGTAGCTGATCATCAGCTGTACAATGGAGCAATCCCCTATTGGATAATATTATTTAATGCATTGGGCTACTCGCTCTTCTACCCTCTCTTTGAAAAAATAAAACGTGAATCAAAAAGAACCCTTCTGCTTCAAATCAGAAATACAATTTGGATAGTGAGTTTTTTCATGGTTGCTATATTGGTTTACTACAACCAAAAAATAACTTACCTATCTATCATCCCAATACTACAAGTATTCTATCTCTACCTCGTCATCACCAGAAGAAAAATTAGTGAAAGCAGCAACGCCCATTACCCTCTTCCCAATCATGAAAAGATCAATTCAATCAGAAATAATTACAAAAGCTTTGTCCTGTGGGTATTTACGGATCCTTTAGCCAACAGAACATCAGCTAGCAAAGAGGTGATGATTCAGACAGAGAAAAATATTTTCTTGTGGTTTAGCATCTCCTCTATTATTGCTATCATAATTTATGCAACAGCTGTCTTCTCATTATCCTTCTCCAAATTTCTAACCCCACTTCCCATCATACTACTCTCGTTTGGTGTGCTATTGGGTGCAGGAAATATCATCACACTATTTTCTATAAAACAAAAAATTAACTTCCATTTTTTATTCATATTGGCGCTGGTTTTTGCAGGATTTATCAACGAATCACATTATGTAATGCTAAAAGATAAATCTCAACGAGAAGTAGTAAACAACCGACCAGCATTAAGAAAATATTTTATAGAATGGATTAATGAAAAGAAATTTTTGGAGAAGGATTCAACACCACAATCAATACCTGTTTATTTTGTATTGGCTGATGGAGGTGCTTCAAGATCTGCTTATTGGACTGGATCTGTATTATCTACTTTAGAAAAGTCGACAAACAACCAATTCTCCAACCATTTATTTGCACTATCTGGTGCATCAGGCGGAAGCCTTGGTAATCTTGCCTTCTGGAATACAATAGTTGATCGAAAAGAAAATGCAACCAACAACATACAAAGCTATCTATCAAGCGACTTTCTAAGTTTTCCGCTGGTGAGGCTACTGGGACCAGATATTATTCTACCATTAGTCCCTTTTCATTGGCTGAACGACAGAGCTGAAGCACTTGAACGTTCCTTCCAATTTCCAAGCCATTCAGACGATATTGGTAATTTCATGCAAGAACCTTTCTCATCAACTTTCCCAAATACCAACAATAAATTTACTCCGCCGGTTGTTTGCATCAACGCAACAAGAATGCAGGATGCTTCTCCGGCAGTGGTAAGTAACATTAAATTGGAAACTGCTGTCTTCGGTAAAAGAATTGATATTCTGGATAATCTTGAAAAAGACAAAGACATCTCTATTGCGACAGCCATTGTACTGGGAGCCAGGTTCCCCTATTTTAGTCCCGCTGGTCGCTTAGGCAATGACTACTTCGTAGATGGTGGTTATTTCGACAATTCAGGTGCAGGCGTAATTCATGAAATGATCCTTGATTTACAAGAATTGATCCATGATAGCACAGCCATCAATCCTAATCACCCTTTCAAAAAAATCAAATTTCATATCGTACACATCACCAATAAAACTGCAAGCATCATTGAAAAAGGGAAAGTCCATCCACTCATCAATGACCTAGCTGCACCAATAAAAACAATATTGGGTTCTTATACAAGTCAGACCGACATTAACAACTTGCGTCTTCAACGCTACTTACTTGAAATCTATAACAACGAAGACACTTACCACGAGATAAATTTATATCAGGAGGGAGAACCGGACGTTTATCCTATGAATTGGTCGATATCCAAACAGTCATTGATGAATATCAACAAGCGATTACAATCGCATGACGACATGAAAAAGTTAATTGCGTTTATACAAGCTCCCAACTAAATCCACCATCTTTCTCGTCTTTTAGCTGAATACCCGCCTGCAACAATTGATCTCTGATTTTATCAGAAGTGGTATAGTCTTTTTTCGCGCGTGCATCTTTTCTGATATCTGCAATCAATTGCAATACTGCTCCCAATTTTTGATCATCTTGTTTTTTCTCATCTCTCAAACCGAAAATATCTACAAGATAACTATTGAATTTATCCTTCATTAACCGAAGTGTTGCTGTGGTCAATGCATTCATTTTAATATGCCCGTCTTTGATGGAATTGATGATAGGAACCAATTCGAATAAACCGGCTAATACTTTGGCTGTATTCAAGTCATCATTCATGTCTTCATCCAACTGATTTAGCAACTCAAAGCATTTTTGTTCCAAATCAGCATCCCCAGCAGTGATGGTGATATTCCCCTCAATATCTAAACGATTTAACTGTGTAAATGCTTCCCACATCCTGCGCAATCCTTTTTCAGCTGCCTGCAAAGCTTCGTTACTGAAATCCAACGTACTTCTGTAATGTGTTTGTAAAATGAAGAATCTCACAGTCATCGGCGAATACCCTTGGGTAAGGATTTCATGACCACCACTGAACAACTCACTTAACTTGATAACATTATTATAACTCTTTCCCATCTTCCTGCCGTTAATGGTTATCATGTTGTTGTGTAACCAATACCTCGCAGGCATCTTGTGATTGCAAACAGCACTCTGAGCAATTTCACACTCATGGTGTGGAAACTGCAAATCCATTCCACCTCCATGTATATCAAATTCTTCACCCAGGTACTTGGTACTCATCGCAGAACATTCGATATGCCAGCCTGGGTAACCAACACCCCATGGGCTCTGCCAACGCATGATGTGTTCTGGGGCTGCGTTCTTCCACAGAGCAAAATCCATTTTACTTCTCTTTTCATCCTGTGCATCCAACTCACGTGTGGTCTCTAATTGATCTTCAATGATTCTTCCGCTAAGAATTCCGTACTGCATCCCCTTTGCACCAAAATCTTTGTGGTATTTTTCTACATCAAAATACACTGACCCATTGGCAACATAAGCATAGCCATCAGCAATGATTTTTTCAATCATCACAATCTGCTCAACGATATGTCCAGTTGCTGTCGGTTCAATACTAGGCTCCACATTGTTAAACTCACGCATCGCCCAATGAAACAAATTGG
>CAZDTN010000141.1:428-4174 GCA_964508355.1 uncultured Sphingobacterium sp. | reverse complement strand
AATATTTGGTCCGCAAGACTTCTTCATCTTTGCCTTGGCCATGATTACGTTTGTAGTGTTCATCATTCTTTTTACATCCATATTTGGTCGTGTCTTCTGTGGTTGGGCTTGTCCGCAAACCATTTTCATGGAAATGGTTTTTCGCAAAATCGAGTATTGGCTAGATGGAGATGCAAATAAACAACAGCAACTCAAGGCCATGCCCTGGAATGCTTTCAAAATCAGAAAACGAATAACTAAGATCATCGTTTTTTATCTCATTGCATTTGTGATTGCCAACTATTTTATGGCCTATCTCATTAGCATGGACGAAGTGCTAAGGTATGTACATGAAGGAGTAGATGCACATGCCAGTACTTTTATCGCCTTGCTTATTTTTACGACTGTTTTCTTCTTTGTTTACTATTGGTTCAGGGAACAAGTGTGTATTGTAGTTTGTCCCTATGGACGTTTACAAGGCGTTTTGCTGGACAAAAACTCTATTGTAGTTGCCTACGACTATGTTAGAGGAGAACCCAGAGGCAAAATAGCTGAACAAAGAACTGGAGATTGCATTGACTGTAAGGCATGCGTTCGTGTTTGCCCAACAGGCATTGATATTAGAAACGGAACACAGTTAGAATGTATCAATTGTACTGCCTGCATTGATGCCTGTGATGAAATCATGGAGGCAGTTAATAAGCCTAAGCAGCTCATCCGCTATGCCTCAGAAAATAATATTGCCAATAAAGAGAAATTAAAAATTACAACAAGAATAAAAGGTTATTCCTTTTTATTACTGGCCATTGCTTCTGCTTTATTCATCATGCTTGCAACAAGAGATGCTGTCGACATAACCATCTTAAGAACCCAAGGTATGATCTACCAAACACTTCCGAATGGCTACATTGGAAATTTATACTCTGCCAGGATGTTCAATAAAACTCACAAAGACGTAGAAGTAAGTCTTACTATTCCAGAAGAAGAAGGGAAAATTGAAATCATTGGTAAGAAACCACTTATCACAAAAGAAAATTATACCGTCATCACGTTCCTTGTCAAGAAAAAAGCCAACCTCATCAAAAAAAGAAAATCTGATATAGAAATTGAAGTAAGAGCCGCTGGCAAAAAATTATCCACCAAAAAAACAACCTTTATTGGTCCTGTTTCATCTTAAACAAATTATTATGAAATTCAACTGGGGTTATAAAATTCTATTCGTATACCTGTCTTTTGCAGGAGGAATCCTGTATCTGGTGTATCGTACTTCATTGGAAAATAGAGACCTGGTATCCGACAATTATTACGAAGAAGAATTGGCCTACCAAAAAGTAATTGATCAATCAGCTAAAACTGCCAAATTATCTGCATCCGTAGAAGTGGAGGTAGATGCCCTGAAAAATGCTCTTCAAATTAAATTACCCCCGGAATTCAGCAACAGTAATACAATAGGAAAATGGGATTTGTATTTTGCTGCTGACCGCAAAATGGATATGGAAGGTACCATCAATACCAACAATGGTAATCAGCAAATTCAATTACCAGCAGATAGAAGTGGTAATTACACCTTTAAATTAGAATGGGAAGCAGAAGGCCAATCTTATTATTTTGAAAAACTAATCTTTTTATAAAATGTTTCTGGAATACCTCATACCAGCATTTTTAATCGGATTAGGTGGAAGCCTTCACTGCATTGGTATGTGCGGACCATTGATGTTTAGTTCGCTCATTAGTAAAAAAAGTGGTAGCCTTTCATTTATTGATTGGATACTCTACCAAACAGGCAGAATCAGTATTTATATCCTATGGGGTACTGTATTTGGAGCAATAGGCATTTCAGCAAAATGGTTTGGTTTGCAGCAGAACATATCGTTAAGTCTGGGTGTATCAATTTTACTCATCTTAATGCTGACCAAAATCTTTCCTTCGTTTGAAAGAAAAATATCAACTATTTTTTTGTCCCATTTCTGGAAATCCAAGTTATCCGCATTACTTCAAAATCAAATAAGAGGTGGTGATTTTATAACAGGCATGCTCAATGGAATACTACCCTGTGGATTAGTTTATGTAGCCTTAGCGGGAGCGACAGCAGTTCAGGATCCTATAAAAGGCGGTTTATTTATGTTAGCATTTGGTTTAGGTACACTACCACTTTTATCAGCTTTATTATTTTGGGGCAATGACATGCAGCACAGTGTGAGAAGAAGATTAACCAAGTGGTATCCAGCTTTGATAGGAATAATGGCAATCATGCTCATTATCAGAGGAATGAATCTGGGAAACTTTTTTAGTCCCGCTATTCTACCAGGCAGTGAAACCCTGGTTCATTGCGAAGCAAAATGACCAAAGTCATTTTTTAGAATGATAAACCTTATTAACATTGGGGTAGATGAAAATTAGCTTTGTTAGTGTAAAATTCATCACCCAAAAAAATAAATCTATGAGAGGAAATGGAAAATCTTTGATGAGGTCAAGTTTACTGAGACCATCTATTTTTGAAGACATGCTTAGGCCTATGAATGAGTGGCTCGATGAGAGATGGCCATTCTCCAGCCACATGCCAGCAGTAAATGTAAAAGAGACCGATAAAGCTTATGAAATTAGGATGGCTGCACCGGGACTAGAAAAAAGTGACTTTAAAATTGATGTCGAAGGTTCACTCATCACCATCAGCGCTGAAAAAGAAAAAACAGAAGAAGAGAAAGAAGATGGATTTTCAAGAAAGGAATATAATTACAACTCATTTTCCAGATCCTTCTCAATTCCAGAAGATACTTTGACTGATAAAATTGATGCTAACTACATCAATGGTGAATTGAAATTATTGCTCCCTAAAAAAGAAGGGGCAAAAAAACTCTTTCATCAAAAAATCAGTGTTCACTGATCACTAAAACACTCCCCTGTCTGCAGGTGCAGACAGGGGAATTTTTAAACATGGCTTATGATTACAAAAGATATTAAAGACAGTAGCACCTTAAATCAGTTTCAATTCGAAATTCACTCATGGATCAGGCTAGTTGATTTCCTGAACCAGGAAAATACTTATCTGAAAAACAGGTTGTCAGAAGTCATTGATCAAATCAAGGACAGAGAAAAACTTGCACTTGCCGAACATTTCCAGAATCAATTCATTGTGAAAGACGATGTCTACGACCACATCTTACATGATTTAAAAAAACAGTCCTATAAATGGAAGGACGTACACTCACTTTCCGGAACTTCACTTCAAGAAGAGTTGACCAAAACTCAAAAAAACCTAAGAGAACAAATTGAGTTTATTGAGCGGGATCATGCAGTATTATCCAAAGACTACAATACTTATTTATCCTCCTTGTCATTAAACAATTAATTAATCAGCAATTCCAGCTTCCTTTCATTAAGCAATACAATATTCCCATCTTTTATATCGATTAACTTTTCGGCTTTAAAATCACTTAATGTCCTGATGAGCGATTCAGTTGCAGTACCTGCAATGTTGGCCAAATCTTCTCTGGAGATATGTATGGCAAACTCAGGCTTCCCTTTACCAAATTTATTGCGGAGCATGATTAATGAATCTGCAACCCGCTTACGTAGCGAGTTATAGGCCAGACCCAACAACTGATTTTCTTTCTCAACTACATTACCAGCGAGTATTTGTAAGAATTTTTTCATCACCAATGTATTTTCCCTGACCAGTGCATCAAATTCTTCCCTAGGTATCATGGCTATCTCAGCATCTTCCATGGCTTCGGCATAGACGCGGCGGATCAAATCACCTTCCAGCG
>CAZDTN010000141.1:0-418 GCA_964508355.1 uncultured Sphingobacterium sp. | reverse complement strand
GGCTGTTTCACGATACACTGAATTTTCCAACAGTGATAAATAACCAAAATACTCTCCCTCACCATACAAGCCAATTGTTAAGTCTTTTCCGTCATCATTGGTTTTGTACAATTTTACCTTGCCCTTCTTTACATAAAAGAGACGGTTGGGATGATTGCCCTCACTATAAATAATGCTCTTTCTTTTATAATAATTCGTATTTCTGTCTGAAGCAAATTCATTCCATACATCTTGACGACCGATATCTTCCAACAAATTCCTCATTCCTTCTTCTGCTTTGACAAAATGCTTTTTATATACATCTACTTTCCTGAGACGTTGTTCTATAGCATTGAGTAGTTCTAATTCAGTAAAAGGCTTGGTTATATAATCGTCGGCACCCATTTCCATGCCCTTGCGCAAGTCGCTCCGCTCTGCT
>CAZDTN010000140.1:0-4185 GCA_964508355.1 uncultured Sphingobacterium sp. | reverse complement strand
CCATACACATGATAAAAAGGTCACTTCCGCTGTTAACGCTGTTTTTGGTGGTAACAGCTGTTTCATTCGGACAAAAAGTATCACTTGATCAGTTCAAAACCTGGAAACCAAGAAATATTGGTCCCGCTGGTATGAGTGGTCGCATCACCACCATTGATGCTGTAGTATCCGATCCTAACCAAATTTGGATAGGCGCCGCCTCCGGTGGCGTTTGGAAAACTTTAAATGCTGGCGGTAGCTGGGAATCGGTTTTTGATGAACAACCTACTCTTAACATAGGTTCTATTGCCATTCAGCAATCCAACCCCGCAACTGTCTGGGTCGGGACTGGTGAAGGCAATCCCAGAAACTCCATCAACATTGGTGAAGGTATCTATAAAACCATCGACGGTGGAAAAAATTGGAGACGTATGGGTCTTGAGAAAACAAGGAATATTCACCGCATAATTGTCGATCCAACCAATCCAAATACGGTTTATGCAGGCGCAATCGGTAATCCTTATGCGGAGCATCCGGAAAGAGGGGTCTTCAAAACCAATGATGGTGGGGAGACCTGGAATAAGATACTTTTTACCAATGACACCTCTGGGGTTGCCGATATGATCATGGATCCATCTAACCCAAACAAACTGTTTGTAGCCATGTGGCAACACAGAAGAACTCCTTGGAGTTTGAGCAGTGGTGGTTCGGGAAGCGGATTATATATGACATTTGATGGTGGTAAAACTTGGAAAAAGTTAGGCGCAAAAGAAGGATTACCTGAAGGCAACTATGGCCGAATTGGATTGGCTATTTCCAGAAGTAACCCTAACCGGGTGTACGCTTTGGTGGAAGCCACCAAAAATGGATTGTATAAAAGTGACGACGGCGGTCTGAGCTGGACCCTCATGAACAGCAATCCGGAATTCGTTTCAACTCGTCCTTTTTATTTTCAGGAAATCGTTTGTGATCCAGAAAATGAAAACCGCCTATGGCTAATTTATCAGATGATCAGCAAGAGTGAAGACGCTGGTAAGAATTTTGAAGTGGTGATTCCATACAATGGTATTCACCCAGATCACCATGCTTTCTGGATTCATCCAACCAATCCCAATTACATCATCGATGGTAATGATGGTGGTATCGGAATCACCAGAGACAAAGGCAAGACCTGGATTTTTGATGAGAAATTACCAGTGGGTCAATTCTACCATATTAATGTAGACAATGAAATGCCTTACAATGTAATGGGCGGTATGCAAGACAATGGAAGCTGGCGCGGACCAGCCTACACATGGATGAGCGCAGGCATCAAGAATTATTATTGGGATAACCTTTGGGGTGGAGACGGATTTGATGTAATGCCTGACAAAGATGACGCTTCATGGGTATATGCCATGAGTCAGGGTGGTTCAGTAGGACGATACAATGTAAAAACAGGAGAAAGTTGGTATATTAAACCAACGCCTCCGGATGTGAAAACACAACTCCGTTTCAACTGGAATGCAGGGATTGCCCAAGATCCGTTTAACAACAGCACCATCTATTTCGGTAGTCAGTTTTTGCACAAATCAACCAACAAAGGTGCTTCTTGGGAAATTATTTCACCTGACTTAACTACTAACGACAGTGCTAAAATTGACCAAACCAATAACGGAGGCATATCCATCGACATCACTGGTGCGGAAAACTATTGCACCATTATTGCAATTGCTCCCTCTGCAAAAGACAACAATGTGATTTGGATTGGAACAGATGACGGCAATGTACAGCTGACCAGAGATGGTGGCAAAACATGGACCAACTTCCGTGGTAAAATTCCAGGAATGCCAGTAGGCGCCTGGATTCCTCAAGTGCAGGCTTCAAGATTCAATGCCGGCGAAGCTTTTGTGGTAGCAAATGATTACAGAAGAGGTGATTTCAAGCCCTATATTTTCAGGACTACTGATTACGGTAAAACCTGGACCAGATTATTGGATGAGAAAAAGGCAGTAGGTTATGCCCTTTGTGTTCTACAAGACCCGACTGAACCTAATCTGATTTTTGCAGGTACTGAACACGGACTTTGGGTGAGTCTTGACAATGGTGTAAGCTTCCAGCAATGGAAAAACGGATACCCTAGTGTATCAACTTATGATCTTGCTATACAGGAAAGAGAAGCTGATCTGGCTATCGCTACTTTCGGTAGGGCATTATGGATTTTGGATGATATCAGACCTCTTAGAAAGTTGGCTGCCAACAAAGGCATGCTGAACAACAAGCTGACCGCTTTTGAAGCACCAACTGCAGTGCAGGCACAAATCCGCAACGCTCCTGGATATGAGTGGAGCACTTGGGGTATATGGGATGCTGATAACAGACCAACTGGAGCACATATCTCTTATTTCATCAACGACAAACCTGGTGAAGATGCTAAAGCAAAAAAGGATACCGTCAATGTTCAAATTTTCGATAGCAACAATGAAGTAATTAGAAACCTCAAATGGGCAGCCGACTCAGGATTGAACAAGAGAACATGGGGTATGGAAGCCAAAGGATTCCGTACACCTGGTGGCGGAGGCGGTAGACGCATGGGCGGAGGCAGTGGTGGCCGAGGTGGCAGTGAACCAGCGGGACAACCTGTACTCCCAGGTACTTATAAAGTAGTGCTATCTTACAAAGACAGCAAAGATTCTACAATGGTTACAGTATTGGATGATCCAAGATTAGGTAATCGCAATAACATCAAGTTGGCACAAGCAGCATTACGTGCAGAATTGAAAAAGAGTGGTGATAAATTGATTGATGTAATGGATATGATGAGCAAGGCAGAAGAAGAAAGCAAGAAAGTGGATACGTACATCACTGGCATGAAAGGTAACGAGGTAGATACTTTAAAAACTATGAGCAAAACATTGAATGAAGAAATCAAAAAACTCAGAGAATTCATCAATGGTATTCCTCAAACGAAGCAAGGATATGGACAAGTTCCACAGGTTACTGTGATGAACCAATACCAGCAAGCCAATATGGGTATTAGCTCAAAAGCAATTGAACCTGGACAACAAGAGAAAATGTTGGTAGAGAGAGCGGCAGCAATGATTGAAGAAGCAGTGAAGAAAGCCAATTTTATCAAAGATGGTATCTGGAAGAGTTACATGGAAATGGTGAGAGCTGCAAAGCTTGATCCATTTGGAAAATAAGTATCAAAGAATTGGGTGTCTGTCTGAAAGACGACAGACATCCGATTCTAATTTTTATTGATGATAAATTGAAACGGTTTGTCTTGTTTTTGTTTTAGCGCCTTTGAAACCGTATTTGTATCCTGATGAATTTTATAACGATTCATATCAATCAACTCATGCGCTCTGCTGAGTGATGAAATGGTTTCTACCATTTGTAGCAGATAGTTCAAACACTCCACCTCCCGCTCAATGTTTAACTCATCAAGCTGGTCTTCTTTTTTAAGTAATATTAAATCTCTTTTCAATCTTTTCATTTCAAATAACCTATCATCCTTTGACGCTTGGACAATTACAATTGTTTTTTCTTACAACAAAACAGGAAGTTAGGATAACGGAAAAAAAGATGGACATTAGCACCAGTGGAAAAAAAAGATTTCTACCTTTTCTCATATTTACTAAAGTAAGTAATTTATTCATATGATGAAAATATTGAAAACATTTAATCAGGTTAAAAGTTGAAAGTACTGGTAGCACCTTTGGATTGGGGTTTAGGACACGCAACACGCTGTGTGCCAATGATACATGCCATGCTAGAGATGAACTGGGATGTGACATTGGCTGGTGAAGGTCCTTCCTTGGAAATTTTAACTGAAGCATTCCCTCAACTTTCAACATTATCACTGAAAGGTTATCGTATCAGCTATCCAAAAAAAGGATTTTTTTTCACTCCAAAATTGTTGCTGCAACTTCCTAAGTTATTCAGGACCATTGTATTAGAACAAAATTGGTTAGAAAAAAACCAAAAGGAATACAAATGGGACTTGGTAATCAGCGACAATCGATACGGCCTTTTCACACAACAAACAACTTGCATTTTTATAACCCATCAACTATATGTAATCAGTGGCTGGGGGAAAATGATTGATGGTATCGTCAATAAAAAACTACACCAATGGATCAGTAAATTCAACCAATGTTGGATCCCAGATCAAGAGGAAGATGGCGGCATAGCCGGAAAACTCTCCCACCCCCCTTCCCTTGT
>CAZDTN010000139.1:0-4229 GCA_964508355.1 uncultured Sphingobacterium sp. | reverse complement strand
ATGCCCGGACAATGGATGAGTCATCAGATTGATACGGTACATTGGTTTACAGGATTATCTCATCCAAGAAGTGTAGTAGCCAATGGAGGTGTGTATCAATGGAAAGATGGAAGAAGAAACTGGGATACCACAACAGCTGTTTTTGATTACGGACCTGCCAATGATTTATCAAAAGGATTTCAAGTGGTATTCATGTCGCGCATGCACAATGGAGAAGAAAATCCAAGTGAAATTTATTTCAGCAATGGAGGCGAATTGAACCTCATTACCAATAAAGTTTCACCTAAAGGTGGGCTTTCCGCTTCTTTCGCCAAGCAAATGAACTTGAAACCTAATTTACTTCCTGAAATTAATTTAACTGAAAGGGCTGTGAAAGTTGAAACAGCAGCAAATACTGGTGGAGATGCACTAACATCTGCACACGTAAGAAACTGGATGGAATGTGTAAGAAGCAGAAAACAAACCAATGCTCCTGTTGAAGCTGGCTATACACATTCCATAGCAACCATAATGTCTAATGCAGCTGCAAGAACTGGTGAAAAAGTAACCTTTGATGAAAAAACACAAGAAGTAATGGCTGGAGGAAAAATTTTTAAATACTAGCATCAATCAACATTAAAACCGACGGAGATTTCTAAAAAAAATCATCGAATAAGTATCAACGAACCAATACAATTGAATCATCATGAAAAAAATCTTAGTTGCAGTCTCACTAATTTTATTTACCAATGTTTCAATAGCCCAAAGAAAAGCTTTAGTAGGCGGAACATTGGTGGATGGCTATGGTGGAAAACCCATTTTGAATTCTGTTGTGGTTATCAACGGAGAAACCATTGAACAAGTCGGTCGCGTAGGTGAAATAGATATTCCCAAGGGAACACAAATTATTTCAACTGAAGGCATGACTGTCATGCCTGGATTATGGGACATGCACGTACACATGATGATCAATGGACATTCCGATTATCCCTATTGGGATAAAAAATATCCTCCCCTATTTCAGAAAATCATCATGCCAGCATCTGCACATCAATTATTGATGGCAGGAGTTACCAGTGCACGTGACTTAGGCGGTCCATTAGAAGAAAGTATCGCAGTTAGGGATGCCATCAACAGAGGTGAAATTCCTGGTGCAACCATGTACGTAAGTGGTCCCTTTTTGCAACATCGTCCCTACCCTGGTACAGAACAATTCAGGTGGGGTGTGTATGGTGAAAAAGACGCTAGAGAAAAAGTACAGAAACTTGCAAAAGCAGGTGTTGACTGTATCAAATTAATTGATCAGGATGAGATGACCAGAGAGGAAGTGTTTGCTATAGTAGATGAAGCACATAAAAATAACTTGAAAGTTGTTGGTCACTCTCATCGTCCAGATGAAATCAGAATTGGCCTGCAAGCTGGCGTGGACAATTTTGAACATACTGGACTTTCTTCATCACCGGCCTATCCAGATGACATTGTAAAAGCTATTGCTGAGAGAACAGCCAACATGAGTAAAGGTCCTTTGTACTGGACGCCCACAATAGAAGGTTTATACAACTATGAAGATGTTCGCGACAATCCTGAAAAATTAGATGATCCATCTTGGCATTTAGGTTTACCTGATTCTGTGATCAAGGATATCAAAACTTCATTGAAATACCCTGGCACGTTGAGTTACTTTCAACTCACCCCCATTAGAAAACCAACATTAGAAACCAAATTTCGTCAATTGCAAAAAGCAGGTGTTGTAATGTTGATTGGAACAGACAGTGGTATTCCTATGAAATTCCATTCTCAAAGTACATGGAATGAATTGGATGTTTGGGTTCGCGTATTTGGTGTTGACCCTATTCAGGCTATTAAATCTGCAACCTACTGGCCTTCTGTCTTCATGGGTGTTGATAAAAAAGTGGGAACTGTAACACCTGGTAAACAAGCTGACATCATCGCTGTTAAAGGAGATGCGCTCAAATACATCAACCTGCTGCAGAAAGTCGATATGGTGATGAAAAAAGGAAAGATCTACAAGGGACAATAAAAAAATAATCGAGATGAAAAGGATTTCATACACATTGCTCTTGCTCTTCACAACTGGTTTAATTAACCTTCAAGCACAACAAACACAAAAACCACCTTTGCATGGCAAAGAATGGATGGCGATAACTGGTAAACCATTAGCTGCCACGGCCGGTGCCACTATCTTTAACAAAGGTGGCAATGCTGTAGATGCCGCCTGCGCCATGTTGGCTGCCACCTGTACCATGTGGGATGTATTGAGTTGGGGCGGTGAAACACAAGCACTGATTTATAACCCCAAAACAAAAAAAGTAATCGCTATCAATGCGATGGGTGTAGCACCCACAGGAGCAACACCTGAATTTTTCAAAAGCAAAGGATATAATTTCCCGCCAGAATTTGGACCACTAGCTGCTACAACCCCAGGCACCCCTGGTGGTATTTGTCACATGCTTGTGGAATATGGCACCATGAGCTTAAAAGAGGTATTGAAACCAGCCATGCAACTCGCTGCAGGTTATCCAATTGATGCACAAACTGCAAACAGCATAGAAAGAGGAAAGCAACGCATTAAAGAATGGCCTTATAGCAAATCTGTTTTTCTTCCTCATTTAGGTGAAAAAAGAGAAGCACCAGAAGCCGGAGAAATCTTTGTCCAAAAAGATTTATTGGCCACGCTAACAAAAATGGTAGATGCAGAACAGGCTGCGCTAAAAAAAGGAGCTACCCGTAAAGCAGCCATCATGGCGGCATACGACAGATTTTATAAAGGAGATATCGCAGATGAATTTGTAAGAGGTGCACAAGAACAAGGTGGATTAATCACCAAAGCAGATCTTGCAAAATGGAAACCTTTGGAAGAGGAACCAACCGTGGTTAATTATAAGGGAATCGATGTTTACAAATTACAACCTTGGACACAAGGACCTGCTTTATTGCAAGCATTAAATATCCTGGAGAATTTCGACTTAAAGAAAATGGGGTATAACAGTACGGAATACATTCATACAGTTTACCAAGCCATGAGCATGGCCTTTGCAGACCGCGATTTTTATTACGGTGACCCCTACTTCTCTTCGCAAATACCGATCAAAGGATTGCTCAGTAAAGAATATGCAAAACTTCGTGCTAGCCAGCTTAATCCATCTATGAATGATGGTAACATCGGCCCCGGCGACCCCTATCCATTCGAAGGCAAGACCAACCCTTTCAAAGCATTGCTTGCATCAAGAGGTTTTACAGAATTCAATGGAGAGGGCAGAAATTTTGCACCAGCACATGATACAGGAAATATTGCAATGCTCGACAAAGACTATCAGGATAGATTATGGAGAGGAACTACATCAGTTGAAGCTGCAGATAAAGATGGATGGGTTGTTTCTATCACCCCTAGTGGTGGATGGATTCCTGCCTGCATAGCTGGAAATACGGGTGTAGGCATGAGCCAGCGTATGCAAAGTTTTGTTTTAGACTCTACCCTCAATCCATTTAATGTAGTTGCACCAGGTAAAAGACCACGTGTAACATTAACGCCAAGTTTTGCCATGAAAGATGGCAAGCCTTTCCTATCGTTTGCTGTTCAGGGCGGTGATACACAAGATCAAAACCTGCTGCAGTTTTTCTTGAACATGGTGGAATTCAACATGACTGTGCAAAAAGCGACTGAAGCCGCCAATATCAATTCTAATCAATTGTGGTTGTCGTTAGGCGGAAGTAAGACAGATGATAGAAAACCACGCGCTGGAAATATTTTATTACACGATGGCACACCACAATCCATCCGGACTGCCTTACAGGCCATGGGCTATAAGATGAGTTTCGATGATAGAACTTCTGGTCCTATCAATGCCATTTGGTTCGACTGGAAACACGGATCACTCTGGGGAGGTTCAAGCAACCATGGGGAAGATTATGGGATAGCGTGGTAAAGTAAGTTATGGGTTGTGAGTTGTGGGTTTAAATTTAACTCACAACACATAACCCACAACCTTGTATTTTAAACCAACTTAGCTAACGCATCACTGATCCTTTGCATCGCAGCTTCGATTTTTTCCATGCTGTTGGCAAAAGAAATCCTGATACAGGTTGGTTCACCAAAGGCTCTTCCAGTTACAGTCGAAACGTGTGCAGTATTTAATAAGTACATACAAAGGTCATCTGCATCTTTTATCACTTCATCGCCATTCTTTTTACCGAAATAAGCAGTCACAACTGGAAATACATAAAAAGCG
>CAZDTN010000138.1:0-4246 GCA_964508355.1 uncultured Sphingobacterium sp. | reverse complement strand
ATTCGACCGCTCTGCCATCTCTCCGCGGCAAAAGTAATTCAACAGATTTGATTAACGAAAAAATCATGAAAAAAAAGTAGAAACTCTTCTAAAAAGGGTTGATTAACTTTGCTCCTCATGAAGGAATTGAAAAGCCTGAACCCTTATTTCTGGAAATACCGCTGGCGGCTGTTTTTGGGAATTTTATTTATTCTTATCTCCAATTACTTTGGCGTATTGGCGCCTCAAATGACTGGTTTTGTTGTAGATCAGGTTAGCAATAGAATAAATCCATCTGCTGAAACAAACCGAGTCTTTTTTGATCCCATGGTTAGGGTTTTTGTAAATTTTGTACTGTCGCTTTCCATTAGTTTCTCTCAATTGGTCATGCTTAGTGGCATTACTTTATTGGGTTTTGCATTGATGAGGGGGTTTTTTATGTTTTTAATGAGGCAAACGATTATTGTTATGAGTCGTCATATTGAGTATGACCAAAAAAATGATGTCTATGCCCATTATCAAAAACTTGATGCTCATTTCTACAAAATGCACAGCACAGGTGACCTCATGAGTCGTATGTCAGAGGATGTATCTAGGGTCAGGATGTATACAGGACCAGCACTTATGTATCTTTTCAACCTGACCATTATGATAGTCCTGAGTCTTTTTTACATGTTTAAAAAGGATGTAATGCTGTCTATCTACGTGCTCTTGCCACTACCTTTTTTGGCAGTTGCCATGTATTATGTCAATGCAATAATCAATAAGAAAAGTGAACAAATACAATCAGAATTGAGTGATCTTACCACTTTGGCTCAAGAATCCTATTCGGGCATACGTGTCATAAAATCTTATGCGCAAGAAAAAGCCAACTTGAAATTTTTTGATGAGCGTGCTGAAGCCTATCGAAAAAGTGGATTGGCCTTGTCGACAATGGAAGCAGTTTATTTTCCTGCCATCGCTTTATTAATTGGACTTAGTACTATCATCACTATTTATATTGGAAGTATTTATCAAATTGAACACAAGATTTCAGCAGGGACTATCGCTGAATTTGTTATCTATATCAACATGCTAACTTTCCCAGTTTCTGCAATAGGATGGGTGGCAACCAATATTCAAAGAGCAGCAGCATCTCAAAAAAGATTGAATGAGTTCTTGGAAACAATGCCTTCTTTGCCTGTTGTAAAAAATCCAAGTACAATCAACCAGATTAATGAAGTTATTTTTGAGCAAGTAAATTTTACTTATCCTCACACTGGAATTCAAGCTACCAAGGATTTTACATTTAAGGTAAAAAAAGGAGAGAAGGTTGCTATTTTGGGTAAAACAGGTTGTGGAAAATCAACTGTTGCTCAACTTGCTCTCAGGATGTTTGACCCTACTACGGGTAAAGTACTAATCAATGGAATTGACTTGAAAGAATTGGATCTTTCAAATCTAAGGGCTTATATAAGTTATGTGCCTCAGGATGTTTTTCTTTTCAGTGATACGATTAAAAACAACATCAATTTTGGGTCGGTTGATCAAACACTTGAACACGCGGTAAATGCTGCAGAAAAATCCGCCATTCGAAATGAAATAGAAGCATTACCACGCGGTTTTGAAACTTGGGTAGGGGAGCGAGGGGTGACTTTATCAGGTGGACAAAAACAGCGTATTTCCATTGCAAGAGCTCTTTCTAAAGAAAATGAATTGCTTATTTTTGATGATTGTCTAAGTGCTGTAGATGCTAAAACTGAACACCAGATTGCAGAAAACCTAAACGACTATTTGTCGAACAAAACCGCTATAATCATTACACACAGGATATTTCCAAGTTTCAAATTTGACCAAATATTGGTCATGGAAGATGGGAGAATCATAGAAAAAGGCACTCACGAGTCACTTTTGGCACTAAATGGGGCCTATGCAGATCTATTGAGAACACAGCAAATTCAGTCATAAGCCCACTAAACACAGTATTTTTTGCTCTTAAAATTGGTTTGAAAAAAAACCTTGGAATTTTTGACAATTCCAAAACAATGCTATCTTTATAGCAACCAACTAAAAATTAACCAAAACTTTTAACTGTGGCGTACGACAACAACGAAAAAAGAATGGATAGTGTTTACAGCAAAAGAATCAGAGCTGGAAAGAGAAGAACGTATTTCTTTGATGTGAGGACTACAAGAGGAAATGATTACTACTTGACCATTACTGAAAGCAGAAAGAGATTCAACGACGATGGTTACGATCGCCATAAAATTTTCTTATACAAAGAAGACTTCAATAAATTTCTTAAAGCATTGAATGAGGCAGTCGATCATGTAAAAACTGAATTGATGCCAGATTTTGATTTTGATGCATTTAACCATGAGTATGATGAAGATGCTGCTGAAGGTGGTACATATGAAGCGCCATCTGCTTCTTCAGCAAGCACTGATACACCTACAGCGCCATCTGCTCCTCCAGCATCTGACCTATCATCAGGAGACAATGGTGCGGATGAGCCAGTCGATAAGTGGTAATCTATTTATATCAAATAACTAAAAAGGGGCAAATAAAATTTGCCCCTTTTTTATTGATCAATTTATTCATTAGATTTTAATCCAGATCTTATATTGATTAATTAAGCCATTAGTAGATTGATCATGACTTTTCACTTCATCATTTGTGATCAGTTCAGGTAAAATTTTGTTGGCCAATTGTTTTCCGAGTTCAACTCCCCATTGGTCAAAACTGTAAATATTCCACAATACTCCTTGAACGAAAATTTTATGTTCATAGGCTGCGATTAACTTTCCTAATTCAAAAGGATTGATCTTTTTGATTAGAAATGAATTGGTCGGCCTGTTTCCCTCAAAAACTTTAAAAGGGACCAACTTATTTCTTTCATCTTCAGGCAGGTTCATTAGTTCGGCAGTCGCTTCTTCTGCTGTCTTGCCATTCATTAAGGCTTCAGTTTGGGCAAAGAAGTTGGACAATAACTTAGGATGATGATCGCCAATTGGGTTGTGGCTGATGGCTGGAGCAATAAAATCGCAAGGAATTAATAATGTTCCCTGATGAATTAACTGGTAGAAAGCATGCTGGCCATTTGTACCAGGTTCTCCCCAGATAACTGGACCAGAATCGTAGCTCAATTTATTGCCATTTCTATCCACACTTTTACCATTGCTTTCCATGTTTCCCTGCTGGAAGTAGGCAGCAAAACGATGCAGATATTGGTCATAAGGCAAAATAGCTTCAGATTGTACACCAAAGAAATTGACGTACCATAATCCAATTAAAGCCATTTTGACCGGAATATTTTCTGAAAGAGGCTTGTTCTTGAAATGCATATCCATTTCATGAGCACCTGCTAGGAGTTGTTCAAAATTATCATAGCCAATGGTCAAGGCAATTGAAAGTCCAATTGCGCTCCAAAGACTATATCTTCCTCCAACCCAATCCCAAAATTCAAACATATTGGCTTTGTCTATGCCAAAAGCAGTCACCGCTTTTTCATTGGTAGATAAAGCCACAAAATGCTTGGCCACATGGCTAGGATCTTTGGCATGTTCTAAAAACCAGTTCCTTGCTGTGTGGGCATTGGTCATGGTTTCCTGTGTAGTAAAAGTCTTTGATGCAATTAAAAATAAAGTTGAGTCAGCCTCTATAACTTTCAGACATTCAGCAATATGTGTGCCATCTACATTAGAAACAAAATGGACATTAATTCCTTCTATCCAATATGGCTTTAAGGCTTCCGTTACCATAACTGGACCCAAATCGCTTCCTCCTATGCCAATATTTACAATGTGCTTAATGTTCTTTCCGGTATAGCCTTTCCATTGTCCAGAATGAACTTGATCACAAATAGACTTCATTTGTGAAAGTACTCGTTTGATCTCCTGCATAATGTCTTTACCGTCAGTCTGAAAGGTTTGGCCACTTAGGTTCCTTAGTGCTGTATGTAAAACTGCCCTGTTTTCTGTTCTATTTATTTTTTCTCCTGCAAACATCCCTTGAATAGCAGCTGGTAACTGGCATTCTTCAGCCAACCCAACTAGTAAGTCAAGTGTTTCATGATTGATGATATTTTTTGAATAATCAAATAATAAATCGCCATCTTTTTGAGAAAAAGTGGAGAAACGAGATTTATCCTGTGAGAATAAATCGCGCATATTAACCGATTTCATCTTTTCTGCATGCGCGCTTAATTTCTTCCATGAGGCAGTACTGGTAGGGTCAATTGAGGGGAAGGACATTAGTAAGTTGACTTTATAGTTTTTTCAAAATAATT
>CAZDTN010000137.1:0-4295 GCA_964508355.1 uncultured Sphingobacterium sp. | reverse complement strand
GGACGACCGCACAATGAACATGGTAATCCACTTAGCACATCAGATACGATGTAACCTGGAGTAACACAGCCTGGACAAGAGGATTTTATGTTTTTCACAAGATCATGGCAAGCAATCGCTATGTTTTTCATGCGAGTTGGATTATACAGGGCACGCATATCGGTTTGGACAAATACCGTTCTTGCTTTTTTCTTAATATCCTTAAAAGCTGATAACAGCTTATCTTTTGATGTTATTCCTTTGTGAAAGGAAGAATTGCCCTGTTCATTTGCAGACAAAATCAGTGCATGTGAGGGGAAATAGGATCGGTCAGCAAACGCCAATAATTCTTCCTCGGTTTCTACCGCCGCCGAACCAAAATTTGTTTCAGTACTAATGGACTTCGCAATGATTTCTAAATCATTTTTCTTATCCATTAATAACATCAATTCTTCACCAGCAGGGACAAAAAATATCGTGGGATGTGGCCCAAACGACCCTTCACTGGCAATTGCCAAATCCACTCCAGACATTTCCATCGCTGCTAATGCTTTTCTTCTCAATGCAGTAAATGGCCCGTCTTCTCTTTCTATTTCCCCAGTAAAGGTTCCAAATACATCAGTATCTAATCCTTCAACAACAAAAGAATCTAGCCCCAGCTGCTCTTTCAAAATTGGAGCAATAACTTCATCCTTCTTATGTTTGGTAGCAATCACTATTTTTCTCCCCTCAAACATCAACTAGATTTGTTTAATCGCTTGATTACAATTAGTAAACCAATAATTGCTAGTCCACTTATAAGCTGATTGTAAATCATGCACGCAAAATTGTAACGATTTTATCATATATTTTTATTTATATTTATAATTGTAATCATTTGTTTTTTTTATGAACTATACATTACACCAGTTAACCATATTCTTAAAGGTGGTTGAAACACAGAGTATCACTAAAACTGCAGAAGCTCTTCATCTTTCTCAGCCAGCTGTGTCTATTCAACTGAAAAATTTTCAAGATCAATTCCATATACCGTTAATAGAGATTATAAATAAAAAAGTATATGTCACTGAATTTGGACTGGAAATTGCTGAATCAGCAAGAACAATTTTAAATGAATTAAATGTAATTGATCAAAGATTACACAAACATAAAGGACTACTTACAGGTGCAATAAAAATTGCTTCCGTATCAACTGGAAAATATGTGATCCCTTATTTTATTTCTGATTTTTTAAAAAAACATGAAAATGTTGAACTCCGATTAGATGTATCAAATAAAACTAAGGTGATTGAATCACTAGAAAAAAATGAAACAGATTTCGCACTAGTATCTGTGCTCCCCTCCCATTTGCAACTCAACAAAATTGAACTCATGCCCAATTTGTTGTTCCTTGTTGGAAATACCGATGGATTTAAAGAACATGCATCAGCTAATAAATTGGTACTGGAATCATTACCACTAATTTATCGGGAAGAAGGCTCTGCTACTAGAAATGCAATGGAGAAATTCATTGAAAAAAACAAAATCAAAGTAAGAAAGAAAATTCAACTTACTTCTAACGAAGCAGTGAAACAAGCAGTAATCGCAGGCATAGGCTATTCCATCATGCCACTCATTGGCATCAAAAACGAACTAAAGAACAAACAATTACACATTATTCCAGTGAAAGGACTACCATTGAAATCTACCTGGAATATTGTTTGGCTAAAGAATAAAGCTTTATCACCTGTTGCCAAAGCCTTTGTTAAAAAAATAGAAAGCGACAAAGCAAAAGTTATAGACAAGTACTTTGTCGCCTCTATTGGTTAAAATTAAATCAAAAATTAAAACTCCACAATAAATCCAATCGTTGGAAGTAAGGTCCCATCTAGGTTTTGCAGTAAGACTGGTGTTGCATTGCTTCCATCCATTTTAACAGGCTGACCATCTGTCGATTCAAATGAAGAATTATCAGCAGTTCTTTTGAATGTATAGTTTGGAATGCCTGCACTTTTAGAAGCATAGAAATTGGTGATGTCCAGGAACAAATCAAGTGTAAGTTTTCTATAGTTCCACTTCTTATCAATTCGAAGATCTCCAGAATGGAAAGCAGGTAAGCGCAAAGTATTCACCTTATCAAAATCAAACACACCTGTACCCAAGGTCAAATAATTCAAACGGCTCTGTTCTAAATTATAAGGTGTATAAGGTGCATCTCCCTGATACCTGAACTTTAGACCCAACTCCCAGTTGCGCTTAAACTTGTAACCCAAGGTAGTACTAATCAAATGTCGGTTATCCCAATTGGCTGGTACAAATATTCCATTGGCTCCACTGAACTCGCTCCTGTAAAAAGTATAACTGAACACACCAAAAAAGCGTTGGGTCAACTTTTGCTGTGCAAAAATTTCCAATCCCCATACCCTTCCTTTACCGTTCTGAATTACTGGTTCATTACCAATGGCACCAAACTCTGTTCCCTTGTTGCCCAAACTAATGCCATCAATTACACTAACCGGATAATTGTTGTAACGCTTGTAAAATCCTTCAATGGTAAACCTGGTTGTTGACGATGACAAATATTCAAAGCCGGCAACCCAATGTGTACTCTTGATATAATCATCTGGATTGATGTATACCATATTTTGTAACCTTCCTGAAAACGCCATTTGTGTATAGGATGGTAAACGGAAATACTGCCCGTAACTTGCACTCATGTTTAATTTATCGCTTAGTGCATAACTTAAACTAATACGTGGACTCATCTGCTTGAGTAAGTTGTTATTTTCTTTTTCTCTGTTGTTTGCATCCGTGCGTATTCCCACACTCAAGCCCAAACGGTTATTCAACAATCTTCTTCCGGCTTGTACAAATGCACCATAACGCAGAAAATTAAAATTGGTATTGCTGTTCAATGATATTGGAGGTTGGACTACATTACCCTGTGCATCTCTCACTGCGGCTTTGAGTACCTGAAAAAAATCATTATCGAATTCTACCAACTGTGCAGTCGCACCATAACTCAATTTCCATTCGCCGTAGGTATTGTTGACATCAAAACGAAACTTGTTTTCTGCTTCGGTACTGTTGATGCGGAACGTGCGATCAGCTTCGACAGGATTCTTGTTGTCAAGATATTTATCTGCTCTATTGTTTAGCAAGTTTCTACTCAACGATACATTGATGAACCCTTTATTGGTCAAGTGCTTCAAACTAGCACCAATAGTGTAGCTGTTTTGGTTAATCGCAGGACTACTATTGATCACATATAATTTTTCAGGTGTCGCATCTTTGGGTGCTGCGAAACTGAATTCATCAATTGCACCTATACCTAGAAAACTCAACGTTGTTTTCTTGCCCAACTTCGTAGTGGTCTTGAATTGAAAATCCCAGTAATTAGGACGAATAGGCAAATCAATTGCCTGGAACAACAATTGCAAATAACTTCTTCTTGCAGAAGCTAAGAAAGTGGTGTTCTTGCTTAAAGGCCCATCAAATGTTGCTGCTACTTCTGATGCACTGAGTCGGACATTTCCCTGCAAACGATTGGTATTTCCCGCTTTCTGCTTAAACTGAAACACAGAACTCAAGGCATTATCATAGCGTGCATCAAAAGCCGAAGTGCTTAAACGCACATCTTCAATGAAACTCACGTTCAAGATTCCTTGCGGACCGCCTCCACTTCCTTGTGTGCTGAAGTGGTTGATGATGGGTACTTCAATCCCATCTAAGTAAAATACATTTTCACTGGGTGATCCACCTCTTATAATAATATCATTCCTGAAACTTCCACCACCAACACCACCACCAACACCGGGAAGGGATTGGATTACTTTACTGATATCAAAGTTTCCACCAGGATTGGCCTTGATATCTTCTGTAGTGAGGCGTTGAATACTCAAGGGACTTTCTATGGTTGCAACACGGGCTGAATTTTTTCTGCCGCTGACCACAATCGTATTGAGCTGAGATGCTTGTGGTTCCAACTCGACTTGCAACGTGACTTCATTACCACTGGTCACCACCAAATTGCTAATGGTTTTTGGTTGAAACCCGATGCCACTGAAACTAATGGCATAAGAACCAGGCGCAATACCACTGATCCTGAAATTACCCAAGCTGTCACTAATAGCATTTTTACCCCCCGGTGTTAACTGTATGGAAATACCTGGTAAACCCGCTTGAGAGTTCTTGTTAACCACCACACCGCTAATGGCGCTGGTGGCCTGGGACATAGATTCGAAAGAAAAGAAAAAGGAAAAAACTACTAGCCAAATCGCCGCTAACTTCTTGTTCATGATTTTACACTTGTTTAGTCGGCTTATTAAACAAATTTC
>CAZDTN010000136.1:0-4304 GCA_964508355.1 uncultured Sphingobacterium sp. | reverse complement strand
ATACACCCAGATTACAAGCAAAATACCACAAGGATGTGGTTCCTGCTTTGATGAAAAAATTTGCATTCAGTTCTGTAATGCAGGTACCAAAATTGACCAAGATCTGCCTGAACAGAGGTGTGAATGGAGCGGTATCAGACAAGAAGTTGATTGATATTGCAATCGATGAGTTGACAATGATTACCGGACAAAAAGCAGTTCCAACACGTTCTAAGAAGGATATCTCAAACTTTAAATTGAGAAAGCATATGCCTATCGGCGCTCGTGTAACTTTACGCGGTGTGAAAATGTTTGAATTCCTCGACAGGTTGATTTCTGCATCACTTCCACGTGTACGTGATTTCAAAGGCATCAGCGAAAAAGCATTTGATGGTCGTGGTAACTATACACTTGGTGTAACTGAGCAAATCATTTTCCCTGAAATTGATATCGATAAGGTTACTAAAATTACTGGTATGGATATCACATTCGTAACTACTGCAAAAAACAATGAAGAAGCTTACGAATTGTTGAAAGAACTTGGAATGCCTTTCAAAAACATGAAAAAGGATTAATTCAAAACGATAACCGGTAACCATCCCGATCAACACAACTATAGAAGATTATGGCAAAAGAATCGGTAAAAGCCAGACAAAGGAAAAGAGAAAAAATGGTGGAGAAGTTTGCTGAAAAGCGTGCAGCCCTAAAGGCCGCTGGCGAATGGCAGGCACTTGACCAACTTCCCAAAAACTCTTCAAGTGTTCGTTTAAAGAACAGATGCCAGCTTACAGGTCGTCCTAAAGGCTACATGAGGTTCTTCGGACTCTCAAGGGTAATGTTCCGAGAAATGGCACTTTCAGGAAAAATCCCAGGCGTTAAAAAAGCAAGCTGGTAAACTGAACGAATTAGAAAACAAAAACTTAAACCTTAATTCCGTTCAAACGGAACCAAAGAGGAAAATAATATGACAACAGATCCAATCGCAGACTTTCTGACAAGGGTCAGAAATGCACAGATGGCAGGACACAGAATTGTAGAGATTCCGGCTTCAAACTTGAAGAAGAGAATCACAGAGATTTTGTACAACCAAGGTTATATCTTGAAATACAAATTCGAGGATGACAGTAAGCAAGGCGTTATTAAAATCGCTTTGAAGTACGATCCAACTACAAAGGAACCAGCAATCAAAACCATGGAGCGTGTATCACGTCCAGGTTTGAGACAGTATGCAAAGCCAGTTGAATTCAAAAGAGTAAAGAACGGACTTGGTGTTGCCATCCTTTCTACCTCTAAAGGAGTGATGACTGACAAAGATGCAAAGTCTCAGAATGTAGGTGGTGAAGTCCTTTGCTATATATATTAAAAACAATCTTCCCGTCGGGAGTTTTGGATTGCGCACTAAGTTTTCTATACGGAACTGAAACCATCCATAAGTGAACGACAGGAAATAAAATCAAATACTATGTCTCGTATAGGTAAGAAATTAATTGAACTTCCAGCAGGAGTTACCCTCACAGTAGGATCTGATAATACAGTTACTGTAAAAGGTCCAAAAGGTGAATTGAAGCAGTCTATCGATCGCGATATTACTGTTGAAATCAATGGAACAACTGTTGAGTTGAAGCGTCCAACTGATCAAATCAGACACCGTGCTTTGCATGGTTTGTCAAGAGCCTTGGTTAACAACCTTGTTGTTGGTGTAACTACAGGTTTCAAAAAAGAACTTGAATTGGTGGGTGTTGGTTATAAAGCAGCTAACCAAGGTAATGTACTTGATCTCTCTTTGGGTTATTCACATAATATCATTTTTGAAGTTCCAAAAGAATTGAGTGTAAAAACCACACAAGAAAAAGGTGACAACCCAAGAATTTTCCTTGAGGGTAGTGATAAACAATTACTTGGACAGGTTGCAGCTAAAATCAGAAGCTTGAGAAAGCCTGAGCCATACAAAGGAAAAGGTGTGAAATACAAGGGTGAATACATCCGTCGTAAAGCAGGTAAAGCAGCTGGTAAATAAATTTAAATAACTCCTGGCAGCATCAGGATAAACCATAAGCAATGAACGTAAAAGCATTAAGAAGACAAAGAATCAAGTATACTATTCGCAAGAAAGTATCCGGTACAGCACAATTACCTAGATTGAGCGTGTACAGAAGTAACACAGATATCTATGCACAGATGATTGATGATGTTAATGGTAATACATTGGCTGCTGCTTCATCACGCGACAAGGATATCGCAGCTCAAAAAGGAACCAAGACTGAAAAGTCTAAGATGGTGGGTGAAGCCATTGCTAAAAAAGCAATTGCACTTGGCTTATCTTCTTGTGTATTTGATCGTGGTGGTTTCCTTTACCATGGAAGAATCAAAGCTGTTGCAGAAGGTGCTCGTGAGGGAGGTCTTAAGTTCTAATCTATTTCATTCAAATTAATATTACAATAGATGTCAAAAGTAAATTACACCAAAGTCAAAGCCGGAGACCTTGAGTTGAAAGAGAAAGTTGTGGCTATCAATCGTGTTGTAAAAACAACAAAGGGTGGTAGAGCATTCAGCTTCTCAGCACTAGTTGTTGTAGGTAACGAACAGGGTGTTGTTGGACACGGTCTTGGTAAGGCTAAGGAAGTTCAAGAAGCAATTACAAAAGGAATAGAAGATGCAAAAAAGAACCTCATCAAGGTTCCTGTTATGAAGGGTACTATCCCTCATGATCAGTATGCAAAAGAAGGTGCTTCTAAAGTGTTGATCAAGCCAGCGGCACACGGTACTGGTGTGATCGCAGGAGGTAGTATGCGTTCTGTTCTTGAGAGTGTTGGTATCACAGACGTTTTGGCAAAGTCATTGGGTTCTGCTAATCCACACAATGTGGTGAAAGCAACTTTCAAGGCACTTGCTTTGCTTCGCGAACCGATTCAGGTGTCAAAAACTAGGACCATCGGATTGAAGAAGGTCTTCAACGGCTAATCACTGAATCAGCGTTATATCATTAACTAAAAAATCCCCAGTGGGTTTCAATATGAAAAAGGTAAGAATCACAAAAGTAAAAAGTGTTATCGATCGTCCAGAGCGTCAAAAGCGCACCATGGAAGCTCTCGGTTTGCGCAAAGTAAATGCTTCAGTTGAAGTTGAAGCTACTGCTCAAATCTTGGGTATGGTCAAGAAAGTTCAACACCTTATTAAGGTGGAGGAAATCTAAGGCATCTCCCTAATGTCTTAATTAGTCAAATAATTCACATACGAGTGGTCTCAAGGGGGACTGCGTTGAGTAAAACAAAGAACATGAAACTACACACACTAAGACCTGCAAAAGGCGCAACTAAGAAAGAAAAAAGAATTGGACGTGGTGAAGCTTCCGGACATGGTGGAACTTCTACAAAAGGTAACAAAGGCGGACAAAGCCGTGCCGGTTACAAGTCTAAGCGTGGCCATGAAGGCGGTCAGATGCCTATTCAAAGACGTCTCCCTAAAGTTGGATTCAAAAATATCAGCAGAGTAGAATACAAGGTATTTAACCTCGGTCAGGTTGAATCTCTTGTTGAAAAATACGGATTGACTGATTTTAGCATGGAGAATTTATACATCAATGGCTTAGTAAGCCGCACTGATAAAGTAAAGATCCTTGGTAATGGTGCCATTACTTCAAAGGTTAACTTTAAAGTAAACGCCATAAGCGAGAAAGCTAAATCAATTGTTGAAGCAGCTGGCGGATCTGTTGAAATCATCAAATAATTTCCGATATTTAACTGTCAACAGTTAAGAATAAAGGACAAAAAAGTTTCCAGTGAAGAAATTTATCCAAACAATTAAGAATATCTGGAGTATTGAGGATTTGAAGTCAAAGATTTCTGTCACCCTTTTACTTATCCTTGTATACCGTTTTGGTGCGCACGTAGCACTACCAGGAATTGATCCCAACAAACTTGATTTGCAAAGTGCAAAGTCAGGTCTACTTGGACTATTTGATACTTTTGCAGGAGGTTCATTTTCCAATGCATCCATCTTTGCTTTGGGTATCATGCCTTACATCTCCGCTTCTATCTTTATGCAGCTAATGACCATCTTGGTTCCACAAATGCAGAAGATCCAAAAAGAAGGCGATAGTGGAAGGAAGAAAATTAACCAGTGGACAAGATACCTCACAGCAATTGTCACTTTGTTCCAAGCAGCCGCTTATGTAGCTTATCTCAAGAATGTAAGTAGAGATGCTTTAATTGAAGCATATCAACCTTATTTCTGGTTGTCGACTGTTATCGTGTTAACTGCTGGAACATTGTTTGTAATGTGGTTGGGTGAAAAAATTCAAGATAAAGGATTAGGTAATGGTACTT
>CAZDTN010000135.1:0-4368 GCA_964508355.1 uncultured Sphingobacterium sp. | reverse complement strand
TCAATAACAAACTTTCTTTGCAAGGCGGTGTTCGTTATAGTTATTACACAACAAGTGGCCCAAGAAAATCATACATCTATGCAGATGGTAAACCAAGAAACGCAGAAAATGTAGTTGACTCTGTACTGTTCGGAGCTGGAGAAAATATACAAACCTATCATGGTCCAGAGTTCAGGATATCTGCACGCTATTTACTGTCTCCAAGAGCTTCTTTGAAGTTTAGCTATAACACACTCAGACAGTATATTCATATGATTACGAATACAACTGCTATTGCTCCCACGGATACCTGGAAGTTGAGTGATCAGTTTATCAAACCGCAAGTAGGACAACAGATTTCACTTGGGCTTTATACACAACCAGGAGACAAAGGAGATGAATTCTCAATTGAAGCCTATTACAAAACAAGTAACAACTACCTCGACTATAAAAGTGGCGCCAATTTATTGTTGAATGATAACCTCGAAAGAGACGTAATTCGAACAAGAGGTAAAGCCTATGGCGTTGAAGTGCTGTACAAAAAACCTAATGGTAAACTGAATGGATGGATCAGTTATACTTATTTAAGATCACTGTTACAGGTAGATGATCCAATCGCAGGAGAGACCGTTAACAATGGAAATTTTTACCCATCGAATTTCGACAAACCACATATTGCTAGCGTAGTCGCCAATTACAAATTCAACCAGCGTGTAAGCATCTCGTTGACATCATCATATAGTACAGGTCGGCCAGTTACCTACCCGTTAGGGGTGTTTAATATGGGTGGAGCACAGCGTGTTTATTACTCTGAAAGAAATGCATTTAGAATTCCCGACTTTTTCAGAACTGATGTCTCAATGATTGTTGAAAACAACCACAGGTTAACACAATTGTTACACGGCTCATGGACATTTGGAATTTATAATATTACAGGAAGAGACAATCCTTATTCAGTGTATTTCGTGACAGACGGAAGACAAGTGAAAGGCTATCAATTGTCGGTTTTCGCAACTCCCATACCTTTTGTAACCTTTAATTTGAAGATCAGATGAGAACGATTTCAAAATTCTTATTCATCATATTAATTGCAACAGGTTGCACAAAAGCACTTGAACTACCAGATACTGCTCCAGACAAATCCATTCTTGTAGTAGATGGCTCAATTATTACTGGAACCACATCTGAAAATATTATTAAATTAAGCAGACTTAAACCACTATTTGAATTCGAAGATGTACCAGAATTAAACGCAAAAGTTGAAATTGTTGCAGAAAACGGAACCAAATGGCAACTAGAAGAAAAGAAAAATGGTACTTATAGTGCATCACCATTTCTTCCTACAAATATTCCTCTCGCATTAAGAATACAAACAGCAGATGGTAAAACATATGAATCGCCTTTCCAAGCATCGTTGGTGAGCCCAAATATTGATAGCGTAACCTACAAACAGGAACCAGAAGGAGTGAGACTTTTTGTTCATGGAAAAAATACAGGTGGAAGCGCAACAAATTACAGATGGACTTACACAGAGACATGGGAAAATAGATCTACCTATGAAACTTACCATGATTATGTAAATGGAGATATTGTTCCAAGACCGATTGGAGATCAAATATACAGATGCTGGAAAACCGAAACCGAGAGTAATGTAATCATTAATAATACCAATGAACTTGGTCAGGATGTAATTAGTTATCAACCCATCGCATTTATACCAAACTCTTCCGAAAAATTCTTCACACGGTATAGTATTAATGTGCAACAAATAGCACTAACAAAAGAGGCTTTTGACTTCTGGGAGGTTCTAAGGAAAAATACAGAACTGACTGGATCCTTATTTGATCCCCAACCTTCAAAAATGCCAACCAATATAAAATGTACAAATGACCCCACTCGTGTTGCTGTCGGCTTTATTTCCGTAGGACAAATCAGTGAAAAGAGAATTTTCATCATGAATTCTGATTTGAGTTTGTGGCCTTCGACAAATGTAAACATCACATGTGGTGCTGTTGAACTTCCGAGATTTCAAGCAGAAAGATTTTTGGCACTCAATAAAGGATTTCTACCAGCGTACCTAGTAACTGCCGGAGGTGGTTTTGGATTAGCGCCAAGTGGCTGTGTAGATTGCCGACTAAATGGAGGTGTAAATGTTCAACCTAGTTTTTGGTAAACGATGAAAATGAATTTAAAATATATAATAGGAATTTTCTTGTTGGTTACTTTTACATCAACAAATGCACAACAAAATAATTCTGTATCCATTCATGTTTGGGCAGATCAAAAAGTTGTAATAACAGGTGAAGAAATATGGATTGACGGATATCTTAATCAGGCTTTGACCAATACCAAATCAATAACATTGAGGTTAGTCGACAGAAATGGACAAACCAAATCAGAAGTCGATGTTATTCCACAACGCAACAGCTTCTCTGGCTTTCTAAGTATACCTGAAAATTTAATCAGTGATTATTATTTCCTGGACTGTTTTGCAAAAGGCATATCTTCCGTTTCACAGTTACAGCCAGTAATGGTAGTGAATCCAAGACTGGCTCCACAAGGGGTTTGTCAGACCAATCCATTGTCATCTCCACTCACCAAGGGAAATCAAATCACTATCAAAACCACAAAAGAAACTTTTGCGCCAAGATCAATTGTTAGGATGGAAATTGGATTGCCCTCCGTCTTGGAAAATATTGCCGTATCTGCAGTCATGCATGATCAATTATCAGCAAAAATGGATTCCCTCACACAGTTATATCCCATAACATTTTCGCACAACAGCAATGGTGAATTAGAAAACGAAGGACAGGTGATATCTGTTACTGCGACCAGCAATGGTATTGCTTTAAAAAACACCAAATTGATTGTCGCCTTAAAAGGAAGTAAGGCTATTGTAGGCACAAGTACCACCAATGAATATGGTGTTGCAAAATTCATCTTACCACTTACCTATGAAGCAAGAACATTGATAGTAAGTACATCAGGGGGGAAAAAAGAGAAAGCTAGCTTTATCATTGGAAAGACTGTCGGCGACCAGCAACTTATTCAATTCCCCTGTTTGCAATTGGACGAATCCATGAGAAACAATATTGAAGCAAGAATATTCAACAGTAAAGTCACCAATAGATTTTTTGGCGCAAACACCAAAACTATTGAAACTGTAGAAAGAGACACAAGTGACTTTTATGGTAAACCTGATGTTGTTTTTCAACTGGACGACTATGTGAGGTTTCCAAATATGGAGGAGGTAATAAGTGAAATCATTCCTCAATTGAGAGTGAAAAAGAACAAAGATGAGATGATATTACAAGTCTTAAATTCTCCTTATAAAACATTCTTTGAACAAGAAGCACTTGTTTTATTAGATGGCATACCGGTGAGCAACTCAAAAACACTAATCGAAGGAGATGCCCTGCTCATTAAATCAATTGAGATTGTCGCAAGAAAATATATGCAGGGCAATACAGAATTTAATGGTATTGTTCATTTTAAAACCTACCGTGGAGACTTAGCTAATTTTCAACTGAACAATATAGAAGGAACATTTATGTTGAATGGCATTCAGGAATCTGCTACTTATCAAAATGCTGATCATACAAAACAAAAGGATAGACTACCGGATTTAAGAAATCTATTGTGGAGAGATGTCAATATCAGCAATGATCAAATTAAGTCGGGCTTGAAATACTTTACTTCAGATGTTGAAGGCAGCTTCAAAATTATTGCCAGAGGTGTAAACGCCAATAAAGAATTGGTGATTGGTGAAAAAATTATAACCGTTTCACAACAATAACTATCGGTTCATTGAAGTCCCAGTAGTTGCACAAATTGCTTGATTGGTGCTACTATTTTCAATTCACAAAAACCAACCTCTTTTTGTGCTTCTTTGATTTTTTTCAATCTATGCGGAGTCCAAAATAGATTTACAGTTTGTTGTAATTTAAATTGATCAATTGCCGCTAATCCTATTGAAGCCATATCAGCTAACGAATTAGCGTGATTTATAAAATCTTCAACGGATGGCACTTGAGCTGCATCATGCTTTATCTTGTTTGCATCGTCTATCCATTGCTTAAAAAGCTGCTCAATGTGATTTAATTTATTTAAATCTGTTTTTAGACTTGAGTCTGATAATAAACTTGACAATACCCTTACTGACTTTTGGTCAGGTGCTGCTATATCTACCATTAAACTATAAGGAGAAAATCTGGTAAAATTATCAGCCCTGTTTCTTTGATAACCTTGGACAGGCTCTAGATATTGAATAAGGTTAGCAAATGATGAAACATCTTCTTTGTTCAGTAATCTTCGCAACATCATTTCCCTATTCTTGATGTGTGTGAGTCCTAATGATTCTAATTGAACAGAAATAATATCCATTCTCCT
>CAZDTN010000134.1:0-4370 GCA_964508355.1 uncultured Sphingobacterium sp. | reverse complement strand
GTCAGATGGGTTCGCTATAATGTGTTGATCATGTCTAGAGAAAATATCTGACTTATCTATCCCCGCATTCGCGGAGTTGGAGTTGACACCTTATTATGTTGAATAACAGGTTGTCAAGGCTTCATCGGGCCAATCCCTCTGCCTTTCTGGATAAGAATATTAAAGAACTGATGCAAAATTAAAGAATTCTTCATTTTCTACCAAATCATTGGCTGTAAAGCTTATAAGATTATATAAATCAATAGTTTTTTAACTTATTTTATCTTGCAAGAACTTTACTAAAATCTGTCTGTTAAAAGAAAATGCGTCATAAGGAAGAAAATATTGAAGTGATTGGTGCTAGAGCGCATAATCTTAAGAATATCGACATTGAGATTCCTAAAAATAAACTAGTTGTAATAACGGGGATCAGTGGCAGTGGAAAATCATCACTTGCATTTGACACCATCTATGCGGAAGGCCATAGAAGATACATGGAGACATTTGGCACCTATGCCAGGCAATTTATGGGAGAAATGGAAAGGCCTGATGTCGATAAAATAAGCGGGCTCTCTCCTGTTATTTCTATTGAACAAAAGACCACAAATAAAAATCCAAGGTCAACGGTAGGGACAGTCACTGAGGTTTACGATTTTCTGCGTTTATTCTACGCACGTGTGGGTGAGGCCTATTCCATGAATACAGGAAAGAAGATGGTCAAATTTAGTGATGAAGAGATTGTTGCCGATCTGTTCAAGAAATTGCCAGGAAAAAAAATAACGGTATTGGCTCCTTTGGTGCGAGGAAGAAAAGGGCATTATAGAGAGCTTTTCGAGGAGACAAGAAAGAAGGGATTTGTCAGAGTAAGAGTAGATGGAGAATTGAAAGAGCTTGTTCCGAAAATGCAAGTCGATCGTTACAAAATGCATGATATCGAAGTAGTAATTGATCGATTGGTTGTGGAGCAAGACATGAAGGTGCGTATTGCTCAGAGTGTTCAGCAATCCATGCAAATTGGAAAAGGATTGATCTTCATTTTAGACCACGATAATGATAAGTTGATTCAATACAGTAAGAAATTGATGTGTGCTGAAACGGGTATTTCATATGAAGAGCCCTCGCCCAATACCTTTTCATTTAATTCCCCCTATGGTGCATGTCCCGTTTGTAAAGGCATTGGGCAAGAATATACTATCGATATTAATGCTGTCATACCCGATAAATCTTTATCGATTGCAGATGGAGCGATTCTTCCTCTGGGCGAAGCCAGAGATTCCTACTATTTTAAAATGGTAGAGCAGTTGGCCAAAAAGAAAAAATTCAGTTTAAAGACGCCGGTTGAGGACTTGAGTAAGGCAGCTTTGAATTTGGTATTATATGGGCATGAAGATGGAACTGATGCTGATCCTGAAGAACTTGGTAAAGATGATTATCCTGGTGTAGTGAATATGGTGGTAAGGTGGTTTACAGATAGTTCCAGTGATATGGTGCGAGAGTGGGCTGAAAAATTCATGATGCTTACACCCTGTACTTCTTGTAAAGGGGCAAGATTGAAGGAAGAAAGTTTGTGGTTCAAAATTGATGAAACCAATATTGCTGAATTATCCAATTTAGATTTGATCAGTTTACATAAGTGGTTTGAGGGACTTGAAAGCAGGTTGGATAAAAAGCAGAATGCGATTGCCAAGGATATTCTCAAAGAGATAAGAAGCAGGGTTGTTTTCTTGCTTGATGTTGGATTAGGGTATCTATCTTTGAACAGGCCTACCAGAACATTAAGTGGGGGAGAATCACAGCGTATCAGGTTAGCAACGCAAATAGGTTCACAGCTTCAAGGCATTACCTATATACTGGATGAACCTTCAATTGGTTTACACCAGCGTGATAATCAACAACTGATTCATGCTCTGCAAAATTTAAGGGATATTGGAAATAGTGTTTTGGTGGTGGAACATGATAAGGATATCATGTGGGCATCTGATCATTTGATAGATGTGGGTCCGCGTGCTGGAATACATGGTGGTACAATTGTTGCTCAGGGTACACCTCAAGAGGTTTGTAATTCAAATTCAGAAACAGCTTTGTATTTGAATAACCGCAAAAAAATTGAGTTACCAGCTGAACGCAGAAAAGGCAATGGCCAATTTATTGAACTGGTTGGTGCAAAAGGGAATAACCTGAAAAATGTAAATGTATCATTTCCATTGGGTACTTTCATTGTGGTATCTGGTGTCAGCGGAAGTGGGAAATCAACTCTTATCAATGAGACGCTTTATCCTTTATTGAGTAAGCACTGTTATGATTCAAAGGCTGAGCCCATGCCTTATAAAAGAATAACAGGACTAGAGTATATTGATAAAGTTATTGAAATTGATCAGTCGCCAATTGGAAGAACACCAAGAAGTAATCCAGCAACCTATTGCAACTTCTTTTCAGATATACGCATGTTGTTTGCAGCTGTTCCAGAAGCAAAAATTCGTGGCTATAATGCTGGTCGTTTTTCCTTCAATGTTAAAGCTGGTAGATGTGACGTTTGTGAAGGTGGGGGCTTGAGGGTGATTGAAATGAATTTCTTGCCAGATGTATATGTACATTGCGAAAAGTGTAATGGAAAAAGATACAATCGAGAAACTTTAGAGATTCGATACAAGGGTAAATCAATCAGTGATGTCTTGGATATGACGGTTGAAGAAGCTGTTGAATTTTTCCAGCATGTACCTTATCTCTACAGAAAAATAAAAGTATTGCAAGAGGTGGGTTTGGGGTATGTAACACTCGGACAATCTGCGGTCACATTAAGTGGAGGAGAAGCGCAACGTGTAAAGCTGGCGACAGAGTTATCTAAAAAAGACACCGGTAAAACTTTCTATATTTTGGATGAACCAACAACTGGGCTACATTTCCAGGACATCAATTTATTGCTAAACGTATTGAATAAACTGGTTAATAGAGGTAACACTGTATTGGTTATAGAACATAATATGGATGTTGTTAAAATGGCAGATCACATTATTGACCTGGGTCCGGAAGGCGGAAGCGGTGGTGGAACTATTTTATACCAAGGGGATATCTATGGTTTACAAAAAGTCAAGGCGAGTCATACTGCACAGTTCTTAAAAGCTGAGCTTATTTAGGTCTTTTGTTCATTCATTAAAACCTAACACTAGGACATTTTCCGCTACTTCTGTAATTATTTTGATCACTTCTACCAAGACGAATATTCAATTTCAAAGTTGAAGCATAATAGGCATCGTTATTTGATGCAGTCCCTCTTTTATTTCCAATGCCAAAACTAGGTCTGTATACACCACCATTTGCAAATGCTGTTTTATTTGCCATTTGAATTGCCATTTGTGCTTGCGGACTTTCCTCTCCAAAGAAGTCATAAAAATCCTCATTGCTGATGTAGTTAGTGCTAACATCATCGATATAATCTGTAAATGTTTTTCGATTGACTATTTCAAATGCCAGCGAAAATCTTTCATTGAGAAAATACTTAATACCAAATCCGTAAGGAATATTCAATTGAGTGAGCTTGTATTCTTTTCGATCTGCATACTTTGGCATTCCCTGACCTTCTGTTCTTAGCGGTTTTAGGTCGACCCATGTTTTTGTGCCATCCTCTGCTTCATATTGAGCCTGTGGATTGAAGTTGAATAGACCTACCCCAAAAACAAAATAAGGTCTAATCCTGTGATAAACATCTTCTGGCTCATACTCAAAAAGTGTTGTTGGATAAATTTCTGCTACTAATAATGCTTCACGTACTGGAGATCTAAAATGTTGGTTTCTTGTTTTTCTTGCCTCTTCATAACCACCAAGTCCGTTGATTAAACTATCAGCACCTTCCAGTTTCCCAATATTAGCAGATAAACTAAATGAAATAAATTCATTCACCCTGTATGTAAGGTGCGCACCTGACATGAATTTTGTCAGCGTAAACATATTATCCTTGATAAAAGTTTTGCCCTTACCAGGGTTGCCTCCTAAATCGCCTAGAAAATTTGAAAATCCATATTTGAAGCCAAGCTCAAAGCTAGAATGTTGTGCTGTAGCTGGTCCATTGAATAGAATGGACAGCAATGAAATGGTACAAATAAACCTTTTAAGACTGTGTAGTCTGGTTTTCATGGGGTTGGATACTTAGTTGTCTTGCGACACTATATAAACGCCAACCAATTAGCTCATATTATATAAGCGTGTAAAATCGAGGGAAAACGCGGTAAAGCAGGTACAGTTATTCCGTATTTTTACTGATTTCTGATCATTTTGATGTGAGGTATATCATCCTCCAGATACGTTTCACTACACTGAACAAAGCCAAAACTTTCATAAAATTTCTTCAAATAAAGTTGAGCCCCAATTTTGATAGCGACCTGTCCGTACAAACT
>CAZDTN010000133.1:0-4459 GCA_964508355.1 uncultured Sphingobacterium sp. | reverse complement strand
AAGCCGACTGCCATGTTGTATAGAAATCTGGCCAGCATGGATGTTGAGGAATCGATTCGTGCCAATCCAATGGATGGTGTTGTACTGTTATGTGGTTGTGATAAAACAACGCCATCTTTGGTGATGGGTGCTTGTAGTGTGAATATTCCCACCATTGTTGTTTCTGGTGGACCAATGCTAACAGGTAGGTACGAAGGGAAGCCTATCGCAACTTCAGATGTTTGGCGTTTCAATGATGCAGTAAGGAGTGGTGAAATGTCTCAAGAACAACTCACTGTTGCTGAAGCTTGTATGTGCAGAAGCGCTGGACATTGTGCCGTAATGGGGACTGCATCCACTATGGCCTGTATGGTAGAGTCTTTAGGGTTGACTCTACCATCTAATGCGGCAATACCTGCTGCAGATAGCAGAAGAAAAGTATTGGCACAATATTCTGGTGCTAGAATAGTGGAGATGGTGAAAGAAGATCTTAAGCCATCTGATATATTAACACGTGAAGCTTTTGAAAATGCTATTCGTGTGAATGCAGCTATTGGGGGGTCGACCAATTTTGTAGTTCACTTGTTAGCCATTGCTAATCGAATTGGTGTAGAGTTGAAACTCGAAGATTTTCATGTGAATTCTGCTGGTATTCCTTTGCTTGCTAATCTTCAACCTTCCGGTAAATACTTTATGGAAGATTTTTATTATGCTGGCGGATTGCCTGTTATCATCAAGGCATTAGGTGATAAACTGCATCAACACCTTAAAACGGCTAATGGAAACACAGTTGCACAAAACTGTGTTGATGCAAGATCATATACTGAGGATGTGATAGCAGATTTAAAGCATCCATTTAAGGTAGAAACGGGACTCGCGGTAGTTTTTGGTAATCTTTGTGAAAATGGCGCTGTCATCAAACCAAGTGCTGCAAGTAAACATTTGATGAAGCACACTGGTCCAGCTGTAGTATTTGAAAATATCGAAGACTATCATGCCCGGGTAGATGATCCTTTGTTGAATATTGAAGAAAACTCGATTATGGTTTTGAAAAATGTTGGTCCTGTTGGTTATCCGGGTATGCCGGAAGTCGGTAATATGGCCATTCCCAAAAAATTATTGGAAAAGGGTATTACTGATATGGTGCGTATTTCTGATGGAAGAATGAGCGGAACAGGCTTCGGGACAGTCGTCTTACACGTATCGCCAGAAGCAGCTATTGGCGGTACTTTAGCCATAGTACAAGATGGTGATATGATTGCGCTGGACGTTGAGAATAGATCATTGCAATTAATGATAATTGAAGAAGAAATAACAAAACGAAAAGCAGCCTGGAAAGCTTCACACCCTCAAGCAACTCGGGGTTATGTAAAAATGTATCAGGAACATGTTGAACAAGCTCACCTTGGAGCAGATATGGATTTTCTGAAAGGAGGATCTGGCAGTGCTGTTACAAGGGATTCGCATTGATAATCAAATAGGGACGAGGGAACAGGTAATAGTGGGTAAATTAATTCAAATTCAATGCTGTTGGGCGCTGAAATTGTGTTAACTTGCGGATTCACCATTTCTGAAATATGTCCCTTTCGCACCTGCTCAAGTTTGTTTATAATAATGGTACCGATGAAGTGATCCGCCGAGGCAAGAAAATTCATGCAATTGGGTACGTGGAATTCGTGGAACACGATGATTTAATGGGTTCTGTCACTTTTAGGGTGAAAGATGATAATTATAGTACCTTCTACAAAGTACACGTTCAGAAATACAAGGATGCCCGTGCCATGGCACTTAGGTGTACTTGTCCGTACAACCTTGGAGACATATGCAGACATGAAGCAGCTGCATTACTTCAGTTACAAGATTTGATTGATCGTAACATGATTGGCGATAATACCATTCGCTATGATCAAAAGCATACGGTAATCAAGATGAAACAGATTGATCTTAAAACAATCCGTTTGCTCGCCACACCTGAAGTTTGTGAAAAAGCTGAAGTTTTATTAAGAACCCATAAGGTCAATATCATCAGTGCCAAAGATGAAAGGGTCGAGGCTAAGCTGGAGCTTAATGGTGAAACATTCCCACTTGTACTTCAACGTAATGAAGAAAGAAATTTCGATAGCTCTTGTAAGTGTACTGAAGAAACACATCCTATCTGTTTGCACAAAGTAATGTTGTTGTTACAACTGCTTAATGCTTATGGATCACAGTATTTTGATGGTATCAGAAACTGGGATAAAGAAAAAAATAAGTTATTGGGCATTTATGGATACAGCATGAATGAGCCAGATTGGGATAAAAAATTTGAATTTACCTATAAGGATGGTAAACCTTTTTTAAGAGTATTAGATCCATCAGTTAAACGAGTAACAACAGTAGTTGAAGATAAGCCAGCCTATAAGCGCCAGGAAGTTGAAAAAGTAGAAGTAAAAGAAGTAGAAGCGGAGGCAGTTGTTTCTTCACAAAGATTAGGTGTGGTATTTGTTGAAACACCAGGGAAATATCCAGGATTCACTATAGAATTAATTACAGGTGAATTTGATGAAGATAATTTTTCGTTTATTGGCAGAGTAGAACACATTGATTTAACCAAATACGTACCAACTCAAGAACTTGTCGCAGAAGACATTAGTTTATTGAATGCCGTAAGAAAATTACAGCGAAGCGAGATTGATAAATATGTAAGTAGAAATTCTCCCTTTTCTGGCATTTGGGAAAATATCATTTACTCCGAAGAAGAGGGCTTGCCTGCAGAAACAACTCAATTAATTGATGAATATATTCATCCAAAGCTGGCCAAGATATTTAGTGAAAGTGAAAATCGAAATGCTTTTTATAGATTACCCTCGGGTAAATCATTTACAACCAATCATCTTCAACAACTGACAATTGGTAAGGGTAAAATGCAACCAGGATTGAAGGTAAATCCAGGAAAAAAGCAAGTGGAATTGGAACCCATTGTCTTTATTGATGAATGGGATACTGAGTTAAAGGCAAATGAATGGAGCTCGAGTCTTGTGGCTTTGTTTGACAATACACTCTATTGCTGGAACTCTTTGGAAGACTTAGAAGCAATAACAGGGTTCTTGCCTGAACGTTGTCAGAAAATTGCCCAAAAAGAATGGCCTGAATTTCTCGAAAAAACAGTCCTACCATTTGCAAGAAAATACCGTGTAGAATTTGATCGTTCATTCATGATGGAAGTATATGAAGGAACACCTGAGATTCGTTTACAGTTGCAAGAAAAAAACGAGTACTTAATTTTTACACCTATTTTTATTTATCAAGGATATCAAGTACAACCCACTGATAAGGATACAGTTTTTATTCATGAAGGGGCAAAAATTAGAACAATTAGAAGGGATATCCTTAAAGAAAGAAGCTTTGTCAGAAAACTAGCTTCTTTGCATTCTAATTTTATCACCGTTGAAAATAGTTTCAATCTGGTTTTAAAAGGAACTGATGTATTAAGAAACAACTGGTTCTTCCTGTTTATCGACGCTATGAAAGAGGCAGAAGTACCGGTTGTAGGATTTGAAGAATTGAAAAACTACAGGTTCAATACAGCAAAACCACAAACTAGAATTCATATTAGTAATGGAGTTGATTGGTTTGATGCTAAAGTAGATATCGTTTTTGGTGAACAAAAAGTCACTATAGAAGACATTAAAAAAGCCTTGAACAATAAACAGCAGTTTGTTCAGTTGAACGATGGTACTTTGGGAATCTTGCCTGAGGCATGGCTTCAAAAATATTCTTTGCTTTTCCGAGTGGGTGAAGGAAAGCAGAATCAATTGCGATTATCAAAATACCATTTGAGTGTAATTGATGAATTATACAATAATATCGATGAAACTGAAGTGATGATAAAGCTTGAGGAAAAATATGAAAGACTGAGGTCTTTCAATAGGATCAATGAAGTTGATCCTCCAAAAGATTTATCTAGCATATTAAGGCCTTATCAGGTAGCGGGATACCACTGGTTGAACTATTTGAATGAAGTTGGATGGGGAGGTATTCTGGCCGATGATATGGGTCTTGGTAAAACCGTACAAGCATTAAGTTGCCTACAACTTTTCAAAGAGAAGGCAAAAAAAATGAAAGCACTTGTAGTTTGCCCCACTACCCTAATGTTCAACTGGGAGAATGAAATCAAAAAATTTACACCAAAACTTACTTATAAGATCCATCATGGTGGTGAAAGAGAGCGAGATAAGAAAATGTTTGATCACTACGACGTAGTGATTACTACTTATGGTACGCTCAGAAGTGATATTAAGTTTATGTCTGATACAGATTTCGATTATGTGGTATTGGATGAATCTCAGGCGATAAAAAACCCTCAAAGTAAGGTCACAAAAGCTGCCTGTTTACTCAATGCAAGACACAGAATTTGTATGAGTGGTACGCCCTTGCAGAACAATACATTTGATATTTATGCTCAGATGAACTTCCTCAATCCAGGAATGTTGGGCAGTGT
>CAZDTN010000132.1:0-4527 GCA_964508355.1 uncultured Sphingobacterium sp. | reverse complement strand
AGCTGCCTGAACAGTTTTTACATCTCCGGCTTTTCTCCCGAAAGCTCGTGATTAATAAATGTGCATCAGGCAGGTCTTCTGGCTCAATCTCCATTTCTGACCTTCCCGTTGTTACAGTGGTCTGTAGATGAAATGGATTCCGCAAAGCGGATTGATTTTTACAGCTACGGGGATAGCGCCGGGATAGATGATGTGCATGTTAACCGGACTTCCCTTTTAATGATTCCCCGAAAGGAATCAACCAAATGCAGTACAAATCTATAGCTATACTTTTATTATCGAATTTTTTGATTTCCACAACTTGTTAATTAGGCATGTACTCAGTGAATGCACGAATAAATGCTTAACTTTTCAACCTAAATTTTTGGGTAATTTGAAAACTAATCAAAAGCAACTCCTCAATTTATTTGATATCACCATGATCGTAATTGGTTTGGTGATTGGGATGGGTATTTTTCGAACTGCCTCTGATTCTGCCAGGGCAGCAATAACCCCAAGTGTGTTCTTCATCAGCTGGATAGTTGGTGGATTTATTGCTTTATGTGGTGCGTTGACTTATGCTGAAATCGGGTCTCGATATCCAATAACCGGAGGATATTATAAAATTTTTGCTACTTGTTATCATCCATCCATTGCATTTGCTGTCAATTGTGTTATTCTGATTTCTAATGCAGCATCATTGTCTGGCGTTGCATTAATTGGTAGTGAATATTTAGCAATCGATGTAATTAAGCCTTTAACAGGGATTGCCTTATCTGAATTAGCACAGTCGTTTGTTGCGATGGGGGCTATCATGGTTTTTTATGGTATTAATTTGATTGGACTCCGCATGAGTTCAACAACGCAGAATATTTTAATGCTGATTAAAATCTCAATGATCTTATTGATTGTGTCAGCTATTTTTTTTCCTAACTCACATGTATCAACTGTGATTCAAGTCCCTCAAGGAGAATTTACATTTATGGACTATGTTAAATCACTTGGATTAGCCTTGATTGCAGTTTCCTTTACTTATGGTGGTTATCAGCAAACCATCAATTTTGGTGATGAAGTCAAAGAGCCTCAAAAGAATTTACCTCGAGGTATTTTTATTGGCATACTAATTATCATTTTACTTTATCTATCCATAAGTTATGCCTATTACAATGTAATTGGGTTTGAAGAATTGAAAAATACAAAAGGCATAGCCGCCATTGTTGCGGAACGAATGTTTGGTCCAGCCGGTAAGTTTGCATTTTCAATTTTGCTTTTTATAGCAGTCTTGGCCTATGTTAATGTTTTATTGTTAAGCAACCCTAGGGTGATGTATGCAATGAGTGAAGATGGTATACTGCCCAAATCATTCAGTAAAAAAGATGAAAAGCGGGATGTGCTGACAGTCAGCTTAACCGTATATGCACTCATCAGTGTTGTGGTATTATTTTTTGCTGATACGTTTGATAAAATTTTAGGGTTTACCATCTTTCTTGATTCCATCGGAATGGCGTTTTCAGCTGCAACTATTTTCATCATTAGGAAACGTACGAAGCATCTTGACTCCAGTAAGATTTATTCCATGAAATTTTTTCCTGTTATGCCCATCATCTTTATTGGGGCATATGTTTTTGTGGCAACCAGTATAGCTATTGACAAACCAGAGACTGCCATAACAGCAACAGCTGTCCTTGCTTTTTTCCTGGCTATATTTTTTATCACCAACAAAAAGAAGAAAATCAATGTCTGATATCCAGGATATTTCTTACATCATCAATCATTTGGGTGAAGAGCATGCTTCCTATTTCAATGCGATTGCACCTCCCATTATACAGACCAGCAATTTTGCATTTGAAACTGTAGAGGATTTGAGGAAAGCGTTTGAAGATGAGATGGGGGGCTATTTATACAGCAGAGGGTTAAATCCAACAGTGGATATACTGAGAAAAAAATTAGCCGCCTTGGATGGAGCAGAGGATGCTTTGGTCTTCAACAATGGTGCAGCTGCAGTATTTGCAGGTATTGTATCCAATGTTAAGGCGGGAGATCATATTCTTTCTGTTCATCATCCTTATTCTTGGACTGCTCACCTGTTTGATAAGATATTATCGAGATTTGGTGTAACAGTAACTTATGCAGATGGCTCAGATACTAATCAATTTCTATCACAAGTTCAGCCCAATACAACACTGATTTATTTGGAATCTCCTAACTCCTGGTGGTTAGATATCCAAGATCTAAAAGCAATTGCGGATTTTGCAAGACCAAGGGGTATTGTAACTATGATTGACAATACTTTTTGTACGCCCCTTTATCAACGTACAACAGATTTTGGTATTGATATTTCTATGCAGACTGCAACTAAATATATTGGAGGACATAGTGATACACTTGGGGGAGTGCTTACTGGATCTGCGGAGATGATGAGAAAAATTTTCTTAAGCGAGTACCTCTGCTCTGGTAATGGAATTCAGCCTTTCAACGCCTGGTTACTGTTACGTGGTTTAAGAACGCTTCCTGTAAGATTGGAGCGGATAACAAGTTCTACGAAAAAAGTATTGGCATATTTGAAGCAGGTTCCACAAGTTGAATCTGTTATTTTTCCTCATGATCCAGATTATCCTCAGTATGAATTGGCAAAAAGACAGATGAAAGGGGCATCCGGACTCATCTCTTTTTACATAAAAGCAGATAATATTGAAATAATTGAAAAATTCTGCAACACCCTTAAGACTTTTCGCATGGCTGTAAGCTGGGGCGGACATGAATCTTTAATCATTCCTAAGTGTGCGGGGCTTAAGAAAGAGGCATTCGATCCCCAAAATCCTAGCCATCGGCTAATCAGGCTTTATGTTGGTCTTGAAGAGCCTGATTTCTTGATTCAAGACCTTTCAAATGGCTTTAATGGGATATGACAGTTTTAAGCGGTCGTTTCAAAGGACGAGTGATTTTGTGAATCCCTCATTTAGTTGAATCTTTGCAGGATATTTCGGGATTTTCCTGAAACAGCAAGATTCAACTTAATGCTATGATAATGAGGGTTTTACTTTTTTTGGTGATGACGGTTTCAGCGGGGATGGCCTTTGGTCAGGGTGCTTATTGGGACCTTAAACGCTGCGTGGAGTATGGTATGAACAATAACATTACTGTACGACAAGCTAAAATTCAGGCAGAACAGTCAGAGATCAACTACCAGCAATCAAACCTGCAACGTATTCCAAGCTTGTCATACGGACTTACTCATGGATTTTCATTCGGTAGAACCCTGGATCGTACGACCAACGTATACACCAGTCGATCTGCAATGTTCCAGCAGATGTCTATCTCTTCGAATGTGCTTCTTTTCAATTTTAATAGTTTAAAGAATACTGAAGCTTCCAATAAATTCAGCATGGAAGCTGATAAAGCGGCTGTCGATAAAGCTAGAAACGATATTGGACTTAACATTGCTCAGCTCTATCTCCGTGCCTTGTTGAGTTATGAGCAAGTTGAAATTTCAAGGATAGTGTTGGGACAAACAAAAGCACAATATCTCAATACCCGTAAACTTGTGGATGCAGGTTCTTTGCCTGAATTGAATGCTGCTGAATTAGAAGCAACTGTAGCAAGAGATAGTGCAACTGTAGTGCAAGCGATATCACAAGCCGAATTAGATAAACTTGCATTAAAGGCATTGCTCAATCTTCCAGCGGATCAGGATTTTGAGTTGGTGATTCCACAAGTAGATAAAATTCCAGTTGATGATATACTCTCTATTTATCCAGAAGATGTTTATCAATTGGCCTTGAATTCACAGCCACAGATCAAACTAAATGATCTCAGGCGTTCAGCTTCCGAGAAAAATTTGTTGGCTGCAAGGGGTCAAATGTTGCCTACTGTTTCAGCATTCGGACAATTGGCGACCAATTTCAACCAGTTTTTAATGAAGAGTACAGGAGTTTCTGTAAACGGAGAAAATCTTACGGGAGCCTATATCAAACAAGGCACAACACAAGTTCCGGTATATGCACCCAATGTTGAAGTGAATTTTGCGAATAGGAAAGTGGGTGAATTTTTTAATGGGTACAGTCAGCAACTCAGAGATCAATTCGGACAGGGTCTTGGTATTTCCATCAATGTTCCCATTTTCAATGGTTCACAGGCCAAATCAAATGTTAAGAGGGCTTTATTAGATGTGAAGAGAAGTGATTTAAATATTGAACGGGATAAGCTTCAGTTGAAACAGGATGTTTATACTGCGTACTACAGTGCATCAGGAGCCTTCCAAACTTTTGTAGCTAGAGAAAAAGCATTAACGACCGCTCAACGCTCCTTTGATTTAGCAAGTAGAAGATTTGAATTGGGTGTAATGCAGACAATAGAGTGGTTGACCAATCAAAATAATTTAACAAGAGCAAAAATTGATAAAGCGTTAGCACAATACGAATACATATTCAGGATGAAAGTTCTAGAATTCTATAAAGGACAAGGACTTCGTTTATAAACAAGAAAAAGTAATAGAGATGAACAAAAAATGGATCTGGATTATTTCCGGAGTAGTTGTACTGGTTGTTG
>CAZDTN010000131.1:0-4537 GCA_964508355.1 uncultured Sphingobacterium sp. | reverse complement strand
CCGGTTTGCCGCTGCACATTGGCATGTTGAACTATTTCGACAAAGCAGATAATGCCTTTATTGCCGCCTTTAGAAAACACCATCGAGATGGCAGCTTTGAAATCAGTCTCGAGTATTTAGCTTCGCCTTCTCTTGAAGACAGAACACTTATTCTTTGTGATCCCATGCTGGCTACCGGCGCATCACTTGTAAAAACAATTGAACACTTGCGAAGAGAAGGCCATGTTAAAGAAGTTCATGTAGCTTGTGTAATCGCTTGTACAGAAGGCATCGATTTCTTAAGAAGACATGAGCCTTACGTAAAGATTTGGTGTGGTGCAATAGATGAAGAACTAACGGCAAAGGGATATATTGTACCTGGATTAGGAGATGCTGGTGATTTAGCTTATGGTGATAAATCCCAAGCCTAAACCAACTCTATAAATATTTGATAGCAAAAGGTACCAGATACAAGCCTGATAATATAATCAGTAGTATACTAATTAAATTCATCACCAATCCTGCTTTCATCATTTCGTTCAATTTCAAATGCCCTGTTGAAAAAACAATAGCATTGGGGGGTGTTCCCATAGGCATCATGGAAGCACAACTCGCAGCTAGAGTCATTGGGATGCCTAACATGTAAGGATCAACAGCAGTCGCTGTTGCAATACCAGTCACAACAGGAGCAAAAACAATCACTTGCGCCACATTACTCATCACCTCACTGATGAATAAGGAGATAACAGTGATAGCAATAACCAAAAACACAACTGAACTTCCTGAAAATCCAGATAACCATGTTCCTAGCATTTTTATGAGACCGGCTTTTTCCAATGCAGCCGCTAAAGTGATGCCACCTCCAAATAATAATAAAATACCCCATGCCATTTTAGATGTGTCAGACCAGACCAAGATCCTTTCGCTTTGTTTAATCCCATGACCAGCAGGAACTATAAACATGAGCAATCCCCCAAAAACTGCTATCATGTTATCATCTAATTTTACAAATCCAATTTTATTAATCAAGTCCCTAAACATCCATAATCCAGCGGTGGTAAGAAAGATATACAGAACCCTCTTCTCTGGAATAGATATTGGTCCCAAGGCGCTTAATTCTTCTTTAATTAAGACCTTCATTTCTTCATTTGAATCTATTCGACTTGGAAATAATTTAATTAAAACAAAATAGAGAGAAAATAACAATGCCAATGAAACTGGCATTCCCATCAACATCCAAGCTGAAAAAGAAATTTCGTTGTTCAATTGTTTACTCACAAAAGAAGCATAGGCTACATTAGGTGGTGTGCCAATAATTGTTGCGATGCCTCCAAAATTTGATGCATAAGCAATTGCAAGCATCATGCAAACTGCAAAATGTCGTAATTGGGGATTATGTTCATTTTTGGCAACAACAACTGAAATTACAGAAGCAGCAATGGGAAGCATCATCATGGTAGTAGCTGTATTACTCAACCACATACTTATTGCGCCTGTTGCCAAAATAAATCCAAGAATAATTCGATTTCCATTTGTACCTGTAAACTGAACAATTGAAAGAGCAATTCTCCTGTGCAAATTCCATTTCTCAATGCCCAGACCAATCATGAAGCCTCCCATAAATAAAAACACCACTTCATTAGCATAAGGAGCAGCAGCTTCACTTATTTTAGCAATACCCATAAATGGAAACAAAACCAAAGGGAGTAATGCAACAGCAGGCATGGGAAGTGCTTCTGTAATCCACCAGGTAATCATGAGAAAGGCGACTGCCAATACTTTGTTTGCCAGTTCATCTAATCCAAACGGATTGATTAGCAAAACAGCTATAAACAGGATAGGTCCGCTCAACAAAGCCAGCATTGGCCTCCACTTACTATTGACTACTTTTTCCAAATGAACAATTTGGGTGAAGATAAATCATTTGTGTATTTTGCCGTACTCAATAAATACCATTGCTTAAAGAAATTATCATATCCATCCAATCTTATATTGAAGCACATCGTTTTATACGAAAGCATAAATTATGGAAATGGATAATTATTCCGGGCATCATCTATGCTTTTCTTTTTGCAGTGAGTATGTATTTCTTTTCTAAATCAGCAAATGCTGCAATTGAATGGTTAACTATAGAAACCGGCTTGCAGGGTTGGTTAATTAAATTAAAAAGCAGCTGGATTGGATTTTTATTTACCCTCGGTGGTATTATGCTCTGGCTGGTTTTGATGCTTCTTTATTTTTCTCTTTTTAAATACATCTGGTTAATTATTGGTTCACCGATTTTTTCTTACTTAAGTGAACATACAGCTTCAATTATTGAAAACAAGAATTTTGATTTTAAAATGAAACAATATCTCTCTGATGTTGCAAGAGGGATAAAAATGGCACTAAGAAATACACTTTGGCAATCAGTATATATTTTTGCGATCATATTTCTATCACTAATTCCATTTTTTGGTTGGATATCACCATTCATAGCAATACTTATTGAATGTTATTACTATGGATTTTCAATGCTAGACTATACCTGCGAACGAAATAAAATGAAAGTAGAGACAAGCATTGATTTTATCGGAAGACACAAAGGTTTGGCTATCGGAAATGGAATGATATTTTACCTTATGCACAGTATCATTATTGTTGGATGGATACTAGCACCAGCCTATGCAGTTATTGCAGCAACAATTAGCATGCAAGAAGTAAAAAAACAAAATCTAATTTAATTCAATGGAAGCAAAAAAAGGAGAAGTCCATCTTATACCTATACCACTTGCCGAAGATGGCTTTAACCATTTGCCTATGCTTATTAAAGAAAGGATTCAACTATGCAATGTATTCTTTGCAGAAAATATAAGGACTGCCAGAAGGGCTTTTAAAAAAGTTGATAAATCATTTGATATTGATGCAAGAGTTTGGTTTGAAATTGGAAATAATGAGAATAATTATTTAAATGATTTTAAACAGCTCTTAAAAGATGGAAAAATAATTGGTATTGTAAGTGAATCTGGTTGTCCAGGTATTGCTGATCCCGGCCAACAACTTATAGCAGCTGCTCAAGAAGGAGGATATGATGTGAAACCAATTACAGGACCCAATTCTATTTTACTTGCGCTAATGGCAAGTGGATTGAATGGCCAGCATTTTCAATTTTTGGGTTACCTGCCAATCGCATCATCTGAAAGAGAAAAAAAAATAAAAGAATTAGAAAGAAAAAGCAAATTGGAAAATTGTACAATGGTATTTATTGAAACCCCCTACCGCAATAATCAATTGTTTCAATCACTCATCAACACATTACAACAGGATACAAAACTCTGTATAGCTTATCATATCACTTCACCAGAGGAGTGGATCAAGACACAGACAATAGCTAAATGGAAAAAGCAGGTTGTGGATATTCCCAAACAACCTGCTATTTACTTAATTGGTTATTAGTTTAATATCTTCTTACAAACCATATTGCGCTACTAGATAAACCATAGCTGTCATCACGACAGTCCCCAGGTTCAATTCTCTCTCACTCACCGCCTCAAATACATCTGTCTTTGCATGGTGTAAATCCATATACCGTTGTGAATCAGGATTCAAGCCAATCAAAGCTGTACCCAATCCTCGCAAAGGACCAATATCAGCCCCACCTCCTCCTTCATTAAATTCAAGTGCACCGTATGGATGTAACAATGGCTTCCAGTTCATTATCTTTTCTTTCTGCATCGCATTAGCAGTAAAGCCAAATCCACGGGGTGTGAAGCCACCTGCATCACTTTCCATAGCCATGATAAATTTTTTCCCTTCGTTCTTAGCAATCTCTGCATATTTGGTTCCACCTCTTAGTCCGTTTTCCTCATTCATGAACATCACAGCGCGAACTGTTCTTTTAGGTTGGCCACCTACTGTTTTCAATGCACGCAATACTTCAATGCTCTGTACACAACCAGTACCATCATCATGCGCACCTTCGGCTAAGTCCCAACTATCTAAATGTCCCCCAACAGTAATAATCTCATTAGGGAAGTCTGTCCCTTTTAATTCACCTACAACATTATAGGAAAGTACATCATCGAGTTGGCGACAATTTGTTTTGAGGTAAACTTGCTTCACTTGTTTTGCAGCAATCACTTTGCTCAATTCTTCTGCACCTAGTGTACTGATTGCAACTGCGGGAATCTTTGGCTTTCCCTCTTCATAACGTGTTGCTCCTGTATGTGGATTGTCGTCAATCACAGGGGACAACGTTCTGACAATAACACCAATTGCACCTAATGCAGCAGCTTTAGATGGACCTTGAGAACGATAAACGCCAGCTTCTCCATATGCTCTGAACGTATTGATATGACGAGGATCCATCCTAAAATTATAAAAAACAATTTTGCCCTTTATCTGATCAGGTCCCAAAGCATCAAGCTCAGCAAAACTTTTGACTTCTACAATAGGAGCGGTTATTCCAGTTTCTGGGGTACCAACCGACATGCCTAATGCAACTATATTAAGTAACATGGTTTTACCATTATTTAATGTTGCCTTTCCCACCTCCTTTGCACCTCTTTCCCACTTAGGC
>CAZDTN010000130.1:0-4582 GCA_964508355.1 uncultured Sphingobacterium sp. | reverse complement strand
AGCTCAAGTGCATTATAAATTTCTGGAAGTTGGCCATCGAAAGCAACGTCTACCACCGCTCCGATTACCTGTTTAATTTTACCTGTATTAGCCATGTTCAATGATTGATTTTGATGTGAAATCAGTTTCAGGCCGCAAAGGTAAACAGGATGGGGGGATCAAAAAAATTGAACCAAAGAATTTTTTTATAAAACAGCCCTTCTAGAGGACAGAAAAGAGCAGTCCTGCTAAAATTGCGCCCAAAACGGGACCAAAAACGGGTATTGCAGCATAATTCCAGCCGTTTTCGCCTTTTTCAGGTATCGGAAGGATAGCATGCATAATCCTCGGACCTAAATCTCGGGCTGGATTGATGGCATATCCGGTTGGCCCACCCATACAAAGTCCAATTCCCAATACCAATAATGCCACTGGCAAGGCATCTAATGATCCTAGTTTCATTTCACCTTTTTGAATAAACAAGATGGCAAACATGAAAATAAAAGTTGCAATGGTCTCAGTCAGGAAATTATTGATGGGTTTATTTATTGCTGGACTGTTACAAAATACAGCCAACTTCAGAGCTGGATTTTTTGTGGCTGTAAAATGATCCTTATACATCAAATATGTTAGTGTACTTCCAATAAAAGCTCCTAAAAACTGTGCCGCTATATACCCCGGTACATCTTCCCAAGGAAATTTACCTGCAATTGCTAGCCCTATTGAAACGGCTGGATTTAGATGTGCTCCACTGGTGTCTGCTGTGATAAAGACCCCCACAAAAACCGCAACCGCCCAGCCAAGTCCAATTACAATCAAACCCGAATTATTCCCTTTGGTTTTCTCAAGCAAGACATTAGCCACCACACTGGTACCAAATGCAATTAAAACAGCCGTGCCAATCAGTTCAGCGACAAAAGGTGTCATAGAAAATAGTTTTGGTTAAGGTCTAAACAATTTAAGATTTTATTGCCAAATAGCCGTTGGCCAACTGTAAAAAAGATGATAACTGCTCCTCTTCCCATTGATTATCTTCTGCAAATAAATTCCGCATGAATGCTGCAACTACTGGTGCTGCATCAATTGTAGCTTGTGCATCCAGCAGCAACAAGCGACTTCTCCTTGCTAAAATATCTTCAATTGTCATGGCCATTTCAAATTGTACAGAAAAAACAATTTCGGCATAACAGTAATCGAAGTTGGGGTGGACCTTAGCAGCCAAGTGAGGTTGTTCTTGAATGATGGAATGGATAACTGTTGCGTCACTGCCATAGGCGGAAAATCTATCCCCATAATGAAGCGATTTTGAGTACCCATGTAACCTTAAGTTCCTTGTTGAACATTTAACAATGGGAAGCTTTGCAACAAAAGCCGCATTGTTGACAGCGTCCTTAGCCATTTTCCTGTAGGTTGTCCATTTACCCCCAGTAATAGTAATTAAGTTCGACTTTGATACGAGAATGGTATGATCACGCGATGCCAACGAGGTACTGGTCTGATTAGATGATTTAACAAGAGGTCTCAAGCCTGCAAAAACAGACAAAACATCTTTTCTTGTAATTGCAGACGACGTATACTCATTAAAATGCAAAAGGATGAATTCAATTTCTTCCTCCAAAGCAATAGGCTCCTCATTGATAATATTGAGTGCAGTATCAGTTGTTCCAATAACTACTTTACCATGCCACGGCAATGCAAATAAAACCCTCCCATCTTTTGTTTTGGGTATCATCAATGCTTCATTTCCTGGAAAAAAATGTTGATCCACTACCAAATGAACACCCTGTGATGGCATAACCATTGCAGGTGAATCAGGATCATCCATATCCAACAAGCTATCGGCAAAAACACCAGTTGCATTAATGACAACTTTTGCTTTTAAACTGAATGTTTCATTTCCCAATTCGTCCTCTGCAATTACTCCAACTACTTTTCCCTGTTCTTTAATCAAACCAGTAACATGCATGTAATTGATAAGTGATGCACCTAAATCACTTGCCGTCAAGGCCAGAGTAATAGCCATTCTTGCATCATCAAACTGTCCATCTGTATACACCACGCCACCTTTGAGCCCTTTTGCCTTAATTTTAGGTAACTTCTGCATTACCTTCTTTTTAGATAACATTGTGGGATGGCCAAGACTTAATTTTCTTGACAAAATATCATACAAGAACAACCCAATTGCATAGAACCATTTTGAAAAATAACTATAGGCTGGAATGATAAAATGTTGTACCCGGGTTAGGTGAGGAGCATTCGCCAACATAAAGCCTCTTTCTCTTAATGCCTCAACCACCAGCTTGATATTTCCTTGTGCCAAATAACGAACACCACCATGAACCAATTTTGTACTTCGACTGGAAGTGCCTTTGGCAAAATCATGTTTCTCCAGCAACAATATTTTGAAACCTCGTTTAGCCGCATCGACAGCAATACCCAACCCTGTAGCTCCACCGCCAACCACAATGATATCCCATTCAGTTTCCTGCTTTATTTTTTCAATTTCGATATTCCGCTTCACAAGTACATTTATTTACTCCATGCTAAAACTGCCTTCACTGCTCGCTTCCATGCTGCTAGTTTTTTTTCTTTGATGTCAACGGACATTGAAGGAGTGAAACTTGCATTGATTTTCCATTGCTCAGCAATACTGTCAATATCTTTCCAAAAACCTGTGGCTAGTCCTGCTAAATAGGCAGCGCCCAAGGCTGTTGTCTCAATTGTTTCAGGGCGCAACACTTTTACCCCCAAAATATCGCACTGGAACTGCATCATTAAATCATTAACTGTTGCGCCACCATCTACTCTGAGTTCTTTGATGGGTAATGCAGCATCAGATTCCATTGCATGTAAAACATCATAAGTTTGATAAGCAATACTTTCTAATGTAGCCCGAGCAATATGTGCTTCAGTGGTTCCTCTTGTAATACCAAAAATAGTTCCTCTAGCATAAGCATCCCAATGTGGCGCACCTAAACCGGAAAAAGCGGGAACCACCACTACCCCATCAGTATCTTCAACGGTTGCGGCTAATGTTTGTACATCACTAGATTGTTTAATGATCTTCAATCCATCACGGAGCCATTGAACAGCAGCTCCTGCAATAAACACGCTACCTTCAAGTGCATAATGTGTGGAGTTGCCAATTTTCCAAGCGACAGTAGTCAGCAAATTATTTTTTGAACGAACCAGTTTTGTTCCTGTGTTCATTAACATAAAACAGCCAGTCCCATAAGTATTTTTGACCATACCCACCTCTTTGCACATTTGTCCAAATAAAGCCGATTGCTGATCTCCTGCCATACCTGCAATAGGTACGTCGTGCATATTGATTGCCGATGCATAGCCATAGATTTCACTATTGCTTTTTACTTCCGGAAGCATACTTGCTGGTATAGAAAAAAGTGTAAGCAATTCATTGTCCCACGACATCGTTTCAATATTAAATAACATTGTACGGGAAGCATTACTTACATCGGTTGTATGCACTTTACCTTCTGTCAACTTCCACAATAACCAACTATCAATTGTCCCAAAAGCGAGCTCACCCTTGGAAGCCCTTTCCCTGGCACCTTCTACATGATCTAGTATCCATTTTATTTTTGTAGCTGAAAAATAGGCATCGACGATCAACCCAGTTTTCATCTGTATTTTTTCCGCCAGACCTTTACTTCGTAACTCATCACAATAGGCAGCAGTTCTCCTATCTTGCCAAACAATAGCATTGTACACGGGAGTACCTGTTTTTTTATCCCAAACTACTGTTGTTTCTCTTTGATTGGTAATACCAATTCCGACAACAGCAGTTGTTTTGATACTTAGTTTCAACATGGCTTCTTTCGCAACAGTAGCCTGACTTACCCAGATTTCCATGGGATCATGCTCAACCCATCCAGGCTGTGGAAAGATTTGCTTGAATTCCTTTTGAGCAACAGCGGCAATTGTTCCATCTTTTGCAAAAAGAATTGCTCTGGAACTTGTAGTTCCCTGATCTAGTGACATGATATAGTTCATCAACTCTACAATTTGGAGGTTCAGTATGTAATTTAAAACTAGTCACTCGATGAATCAAATAAAAACTAATCCACATGCCCTCCAAAGCGATTCAGCTTTTCTTATCTTGCAGTCGGATGGAAAATTTTGTTGTTTCGGCACGTAAATACAGACCCCAGCATTTTTCGACAGTGGTGGGCCAGTCTCATATTACCACAACATTAAAAAATGCCATCCTGCAAAACCACCTTGCTCATGCATTTTTGTTTTGCGGTCCTCGAGGCGTAGGGAAAACCACTTGTGCCCGTATATTGGCCAAAACCATCAACTGTGAAAATGTTGGCGCTGATGGAGAGGCATGTGACAAGTGTGGATCTTGCCTTTCATTTAATACCGGTTCAACATTCAATGTACATGAACTGGATGCGGCCAGCAACAATTCTGTTGATGACATCAGGGAATTAATTGACCAGGTAAGATTTGCTCCTCAATCTGGCAAATACAAAGTCTATATCATAGATGAGGTACACATGCTGAGTGCATCAGCTTTTAATGCATTTTTGAAAACACTGGAAGAACCTCCTGCACATGCTATTTTTATTTTAGCAAC